>JANYAU010000090.1 GCA_025361165.1 Betaproteobacteria bacterium
CGCATCAACACACTCCACCCCAACGCCGTATTCGATACTGGCATCTGGACCGAAGAAGTATTGGCCTCGCGCGCCAAACACTATGGCCTGACGATCGATGAATACAAACGCAACAACGTACTCAAAATCGAAGTGACCAGCCACGATGTTGCGGAACTCGCCGCCGAAATGTGCGGCCCACTGTTCGCCAAAACCACCGCGGCGCAAGTGCCGGTGGATGGCGGGAATGAACGGGTAATTTAAGATGCGCGGCATGCAAGTCGAAACCCTGCGCTGGCGGAATCAAAAACTGGAAATGATAGATCAGCGCGTTTTGCCCGCCAGCTTGGTGTATCAAAGCTATGATTCCGCGGCGGGCGTGGCCGAAGGGATTCGCAGTATGGTGGTGCGTGGCGCGCCGGCCATCGGCTGTGCGGCTGCGTATGGCGTGGCATTGGAAGCCTCGCGTCTGGCGAATGACCATCCCGATATTTTTTCCGCGAAGCTCGAAGCGGGGTTTGCGGCGCTGGCGCATAGCCGGCCCACCGCGGTCAATTTGTTTTGGGCTTTGGCTCGCATGCGTGGCGTATGGGAATCGATGCGCGCGGCCGCGCCGCGGCAAATTGCGGCGCGCCTGCTGCACGAAGCGCACGCGATGCTGGAAGAAGATGTTCGCATCAATCGCAAAATGGGCGAACACGGCGCGGCGCTGCTGTCGCAAGAGGCACGCGTGCTGACACATTGTAACGCCGGCGCGTTGGCGACCGCGGGACATGGCACCGCGCTCGGCGTGATCCGCTCGGCAGTCGAAGCGGGTAAGCGCATTTCGGTGATCGCGGATGAGACACGTCCCTTCTTACAAGGAGCACGGTTGACGGCATGGGAGATGATGCAGGAAGGTATTCCGGTGACATTGATCACCGATGGTATGGCGGGCTTTCTGATGAGCCGGGGAGAAATCGATGTCGTCATCGTTGGCGCGGATCGCATCGCGGCCAATGGTGATGTCGCGAACAAGATCGGCACTTACATGGTCGCCGTGCTGGCGCAGCGCCATGGCCTTCCGTTTTATGTGGCGGCGCCTATTTCGACCATCGATCTTGCCATGGCGAGCGGCGCCGGGATTCCGATTGAAGAACGCGACGCGGCAGAAGTGCGCGGCTTCCAGGAGCGAAGCTGGGCGCCGCCGGGCGTCGCAGTCCGCAATCCGGCGTTCGACATTACGCCAGCTGAGTTGGTTACCGCCTTGATTACTGAGCGGGGTGTGGTACATGCGCCCAATCGCGAGCGTATTTCAGCGCTGCTTTCATCTTCCTAACGTGCCTACCGGTTTGCGCGGTCTACGGGGGGATTTCTCCATGACTGGCGCCAAGATATTCAGGCACATCTTCTTTTCGACGCGTGATTTTTCTATTCAATGCGGCAATTTTTGCCGGATTGCCGAAGATTTTTTTCTTTTAGCCAGCAAAATTCGCAAGCCCCCTCAAGTTTTCCCCCTTTAAGCCGCAGATTGGATGGTCTGTTCCTTACTACAGAAAATAATGGATTTGGAATGGGGCTTTGCGACTTTTCGGGAGAATCGTCTAAGCCTTCCCGCATGCCGAAGTAATTAGAATGAGGTGGGGTTCTTGAACGTCTTATTCTTGATGTTGGAGTTTCGCAACTGGCAGCAGGCGCGTAGTTTGGCGTACCCCAGTCAATTGGGATTGGTGGAAGCGCTGCGCGCGACCGGCGCTACAGTGCTTACGCTGCCCGTGGTGTACGGTATCGCACCCGATGCGCCCGGATCCTGGCTGCGCCACGCACAGCGCTTGGTTGCCGGCATGCAGTTCGACCAGGTGTGGATCGAGGTAGTGCACAGTAGTCTCGATGCCGAAACACTCGCCTGGTTAACGCGTTTGGCGCCTATTCGCGTTGGCTTTATTCTCGAATCGTTGCAATACAGCCCAGCGGTTTATGCGCATGCTCCGCATTTGCAGGGACGTAAAGAATTGGTGTGGGATCGCCTGCGCTCTCTCACGCATGCGGTGGCGGCGGACGAGGTGGACGCGGATGAGATCGAGCACAGCGGCGCGGTGCGGGGATTGTGGTGGCCGCAGGCGGTACCCGCGCAGTTTCTACAGCCGCCTGCCGCCGCGCCGGCAGGAAACGGCCTCGCCGTGTTCTACGGCGCGCTGTACGGTGACCGCGCGCATTGGTTCGCCCACCCGCAGTTGAAAGATTTGTTGCAGACGCCCCAGCCTTCTCTGGAGCATGCGACAGCGTATCCCCGCCACTTTGATGAATTAATGCAAGCCGGCATCTTGCATCTAGAGCAAGGGGAAAATCCCACCCGCGAAACGCTGAATGAGTATTTGGCCATCTTGCGACACATTCGTCAGGAAATCTTCCGGCTCTGGTTGCAAAGTCTGCAAAGTGGCTGCGCCGTGGTGAATCTGCCTTCATTTTTCAACGGTTATCCGGGCCGCGTGTTCGAGGCGATGGCTGCGGGCCGGCCGGTTATCACGCCGCGCCTGCTCGATCGGCCGCGCACTGCGTCTCTGTTCACGGAAGGGGAAGAGATACTGCTCTTCGACAGCGCCAACCCAGAGGATCTCGCCGCTTGCATTCGCCGGGTGCAAGCGCATCCCCAGTGGGCGCAGGAACTGGCCGAGCGCGCGCTACATAAGGTGCGGACCAAACACACGCTGGAACACCGGGTGCAAGAAATTCTGGCATGGACGATAGACGACGTAGCTCCGCAGTATGGCAAGGAATCCACATGCTTTGCGGCATAACGAATGGACGGACGGAAAATGAGCGATATGGCAAATAACAGCTTCTGCATCAAAGCCGGATATCAAGCCCGGACGCGTCCGGAATACTATGCCGACGAGGGGCCGTCGAATGTGGTGTGGCAGCCCGACGTCTACCCCTTGGCCGCGTTTCTGGCACGCCGCTATGGTTGCACGCATATTATCGATGTGGGTTGTGGCCATGCACGCAAGCTCTCCGCCTTGTACCCGGAGTTCAACATCATCGGCGTGGATTTCGGTGGCAACCTGGAATTCTGTCGCGCGCATTATCCCTTCGGTCAATGGATCGATGCCGATTTCGAAACTTGCCGGGAGTTGCCGATCGATCCGGCGGTGCTGCAAAAGTCCGTCGTCATCAATTCCGATGTGGTCGAACATTTGGTCGACCCTAGCGCCTTGCTGGCCTTGCTTGGGAAATTGCTGGGGCATGCCAGAGTCGCGCTGATATCCACGCCGGAGCGGGATTTGACGCGCGGCTTGGGCGACCCCGGTCCGCCCGCCAACCCATGCCATATGCGGGAATGGAATCTGAACGAATTTGATCAACTGTTGCGGCAGACAGATCTGACGCCCGCTTATTCCGGCCTGACTTACAGTAATAACCACGAACGCGCGTTGAAAACGATTCTCGCGGTGGTGGCAAACCAACAGTGGGATGCCGATGCTGTGGCGCAATTACGCGAGGCGAGCGCCGCGTGGCTGGCGCAATCGCCCACCGCGCCGGTGACCCATGACGAAGCCTTGCGACGCGACCTTGCGCGTATCCAATTGGAGATGGGTCAGGCATCCGGTCAAACGGCATCGCAGTCGCCGCTGGTTTCCGTGATCATTCCAACCTTCAACCGCCCGGACATGTTGGGCGATGCGATTCGCAGTGTATTGAATCAGAGCTACAAAAATGTCGAGATTATCGTTGTCAACGATGCCGGCGCCGACGTAGGCGGCCTCGTCAATTGGTTCGGGCAGGACGCCAACATCACCTACGTCCGGCATGGACAGAATCGCGGCTTGGCGGCGGCGCGCAATACCGGGATCAAACTCGCGCGGGGCGACATCATCGCTTATCTGGATGACGATGATATCTATCGCCAGGACCATTTGGCCACGGTGGTGGAAGCCATTGCGGCCGGCGCCGATCTCGTTTACACCGACGCGGAGTACGTGCAGGAGCAGTGGGAAAACGGACGCCGCACCGAGATCGGCCGTACCACCCCGTATGCGAACATTCCCTACACCAAAGAGCGGCTGCACATCCATAACTTCATCCCCGTCAATAGCTGGGTCCACCGGCGGACTTGCCTGAATACCACAGGCTTGTTCGATGAAACACTGGACAATCATGAAGACTGGGACCTACTGCTACGGCTTGCTCGGGCATTCGACTTGCGCCACCTGCCCAAGGTCACAGTCCAAGTCCATCAGCGGGTGGAAAGCGACAACATGTTGCGCCGCGAGCGCCCCAAGTTTTACGACACTTACCAGTTGATCTACGCGCGCTATGACGATTTCGGTAACTCCAATATCGCCGCTGGCCGCTGTCAGTTGCTGGCGCAACTCCAGCAGCAAGGCGATTCTGCACTCACCGCGATACACGGAACACAGGTGGGTAAAGCGGAAGCTCAGGCGCAACAGGAATACCTGACGTGGCGTTTCAAACATAGCTTGCAGGAAATCGACGCCCAGTTGTTCGCCGAGCGGATGACTTTGCGCTGGCAGACGCGCCCGGTTTTCCAAATCATCGTGATGCTTGAGCCGGGTCAAGCGCCTTTGCTGGCGAATACGCTGGATTCTCTCGCCGCGCAGATGTATGCCGATTGGCGGCTCGCGGTGATTGCGCCATTCGCCGCGCCGGATCCCGTATTCGGCGAGGTGAGCGTGCTGCGCTGGATGGTGGCGGATAGCGAGGTTGCGCGCGTTGCGGCGCTCAATACGCTATTGGCGCAGGACAAAGTGGATTGGGTATTGAGAGTGTCGCCCGGGGCGAAGCTAGAGCCCCATGCGCTGCTGAGTTGCGGCGACTACGTCAATCTCAAACCCGAGTGGCGCTTGATCTATTGCGACGACGATGTGATCGGTGCGGATGGCCAATACCGCGAGCCGCGTTTCAAGCCCGAGTTCAATCTCGATCTATTACGTTCAATGGATTACATTGGCCCGTGCTTTTTCCACGCCCAAGCACTGCGGGAAAGCGGTGGCTATGCGGCGGGTAGGGCCGCCGGCTATGACGCCACGCTGCGCTTGCTGGATCATTGCGGTGCGGACGCAATCGGCCACGTGTCCGACATGCTGATTCATCTTCCGGAAACTGCGGCATCGAATGACTCTGACGCGATGCAAGCGGTGCGCGCGCATCTGGCGCGCAACGCCGTTCCGGGGGAGGTGACGGACGGTTTTACACCTGGCACCCAGCGCGTGGTGTACCAGCGGCCGGATGACCCACTGGTGTCCATCCTCATACCAACCAAGGACAAGCTCGAGTTTTTCCAACCTTGTATCGAAAGCGTGTTGAATAAAACCGCCTACGCGAACTATGAAGTTTTGGTTATAGATAACCAAAGCTCGGACCCGGATGTCTTGGTGTTTTACCAGGAACTGGAAGCGCGTTATCCGGGCAAGGTCCGGATTTTGCCCTATGGCGAGGAATTCAATTTTTCCGCGATCAACAACTACGCTGCGAGTCAGGCGCGCGGCGAATATCTGCTGCTGCTCAACAATGATACTCAGATCGTACAGCCGGAGTGGCTGGAACGATTATTGGCTTATGGCCAGCGTTCGGACGTGGGTGTGGTCGGCGCGCGCTTGGTTTATCCGGAAACGGCCAAGCTGCAGCATGCGGGGGTCGTGCTCGGCATGAACGCAGTTGCGGATCATCCCTTCAACGGCATGCCGATCACCGAGCCCGGTTATATGAACCGGGCACTGGTCGATCAAAACTACTCCGCGGTGACCGCGGCCTGCATGTTGGTGCGAAAGTCGGTGTACCAACAAGTGGGCGGCATGGACGAAGAGCAGCTAAAGGTGCTCTTCAACGATGTCGATCTGTGTTTGAAGATCGGACAAGCTGGCTATCGAATTGTGTGGACGCCTTTTTCCACCGTAGTCCACTATGGCTCGACTAGCATCAAGGCAGAGTCGATGGACCTGATGAAGCTGGCGCTGAACAACGAGCGCGCCAAGCGTGAGCAAGCGACGATGCTCGAACGTTGGCTGCCAAAACTGGCGAATGATCCGGCCTACAACCGGCATTTGTCTTTAACAAAAATCGGTTACGGGGTCGAGGAGGTGGTAGTCATCGATTGGGATACGGCGTTTCACGATCGGCCACGTATTCTCGGCGTACCACTGGTGGGCGGCAGCGGCGAATATCGGATTTGCGCGCCGTTCCGCGCTTTGGGGAATGCCGCCAAAGCCAAGTGCGATGTCGTCGAACCGCTAAAATACAATGAAGCCCGCTTGCTCTCGCTGCCGGAATTGGCGCGCGCCGATCCCGATACTTTGGTGGTGCATGCCGCGATTTCCGATGTGCATATAGCGATGTTGGAAATGTATAAACGCTTCCATCCCAGCTTGCGTGTTTTTACTTTGGACGACCTGGTTACCAACGTGCCGGAAAAAAGTCCGTTCTACAAGCATTCGTTTCGCGATGCCAAATTACGCCTGAGAAAAGCCTTGTCCTTTTGCGATCGCGCCGTGGTTTCGACGCAACCCTTGGTGGAAATGTGCCACGGTATGATCGACGATATTCGTTTGATCCCGAACTATCTGGAAAAGACGCGGTGGGGCGGTTTGCAATCGATACGGCGCCAAGGCCGGAAGCCGCGCGTGGGTTGGGCCGGCGCGCAGCAACATCATGGTGATCTGGCGCTGATCGTCGATCTGGTGAAGGCAACCGCGCAAGAGGTGGATTGGGTGTTTTTCGGCATGTGCTTGGAAGAACTCAAGCCTTATATCAAGGAAGAGCATCCCTTCGTGCTGGATTTCGACGCGTATCCCAAAAAGCTCGCCAGCCTGAATCTGGACATCGCCGTTGCGCCGCTCGAAGCCCATCCGTTCAATGAAGCGAAGAGCAATTTGCGTATCTTGGAATATGGCGCGCTGGGCTTGCCCGTCATTTGCTCTGACATCTACCCCTACCAAAACGCGCCGGTAAAACGTGTGTCGAACGATCCCCAAGCTTGGGCCACGGCGCTGCGCGAGCGTATTGACGATTTGGATGCGGCCGGCGTGGAGGGCGATTGCCTGCGCCAATGGGTGCACAAGCACTATATGCTGGAAAACCACTTGGATGAGTGGTTCTCGGCCTTGACGCGCTAGATCGCCTGCGATGTCCCTGCGCGTTGGTCATTCCCTTGAGCCGGAAAAGCGCCAGGCCGCTATTCCGCTTGCGCCGCATCCCCTGTTGGCGGCAGCGAGCAATCATCATATGCACGGCGGCTTGGTCGAGGCCGAAGCACTCTATCTCAGTATTCTGCGTGAGCGTACCGAGGATGCTGATGCGCTTTTTTTGCTCGGCACTTTGTATTTGCAAATGGGTTCCTGGGATCAGGCCATCACGCGTTTCGGACGTTTGATTACTTTGCATCCGCAGCATGTTGATGGGTATTTCCACATGGGTTTTGCCTATCAGGAGAAGGGCGTATGGGCAGACGCGGAGCATTGTTATCAAGCGGCGCTCAGCTTATCTCCCAATCATGTTTTGTCGCGCACCCATCTGGCAAGCTTATTGGCTACCCAAGGCAAACATCAGCCGGCGCTCGCGCACTACTTGGCATTGGCGGAGTTGGAGCCACACCAGCCGGCGCATCGCGTACATTGTGGTTTGCGGTACCAGGATATGGGGCAAGGGCAGGCCGCGGAGCAGGCACTGTGCGCGGCACTGGCGATCGACAGCCGCCATATGGGTGCATTGCTCGCGCTCGCCGCGCTGTTGGTGGAACAACAGCGCTACGCGGAAGCCGAACGCTATTATGTGCATGCGCACATGATCGATGCGCAATCGGCCGAGGCCGAACAGGGCTTGGGTAGTCTGCGTTTTTTGCAATACCGCTATGCAGAAGCGCACACCCATCTCACGCGGGCCGTGCAGCTCAAGCCGGATCATCCCGACACCCTGTGTAATCTCGGCGCGACGCTGCGTAAACAGGCACGCTTAGACGCAGCGGAAACCGCTTTACGCCAAGCCTTGGCCTTCGATCCGCAACATGCCGATGCGCATTTCAATCTGAGCGTCGTACTCTTGCAGTTGGGCAAACTAGAAGAAGGCTGGCTTGAATACGAATGGCGGTTCCGCATTAAAGGCCGTGCACCCGTTGTGCATGACAAGCCGGTGTGGGATGGTAGTCCGCTGGCGGGGAAAACGATCTTGATCCAAGCCGAGCAAGGCTTCGGCGATACCTTTAATTTCCTGCGCTACTTGCCCGTGCTCAAGGCGCAAGGCGCACGCGTGATGTTTGAATGCCAGCCCGGGTTGCGGCGCTTGCTAATGCAGTGCGGCTACATCGACGTGCTGCTGGAGCGCACGCCGAATTTCGTCGTTCCATCCGGTTTTGATGTACATGCGATGCTGATGAGCTTGCCGCGCATCATGCAAACGAGGTGGGAAACGCTGCCCCCAGCCGTGCCCTATATCAAACCAGAACCTTACTTGCTGCAACGCTGGCATGCGCGATTGGCCTCCGACCCGCAATTCAAAGTCGGCGTGGTATGGAGCGGCAAATTAACGCACGAGGATAACCCTAACCGGCTGTGCCCGATTGAGCAGTTCGCCCCGCTTGCGGCGATTCCCGGCGTATCAATTTACAGCCTGCAAAAGGGCGACGCGGCGGCGCAATTCATACTTCAACCTTGGGCTGATCCCCTCAACGATTTACAAGATGAACTGCGCGATTTCGCCGATACCGCGGCGGTGATCAGTGCGTTGGATTTGGTGGTGACGGTGGATACCTCGGTTGCGCACCTCGCCGGCGCCATGGGTAAGCCAGTGTGGGTGTTGCTCTCGGATGCGCCGGATTGGCGTTGGCTGTTAGATCGGGAGGATAGTCCCTGGTATCCCAGCATGCGCCTTTTCCGGCAGCAGGCGCATCAGGATTGGGGGGCGCCACTAGCGAAATTGTGCGCCGAACTGCGGCAAGCTGTGGCGCGCCCGCGTGCCATCCATCGTGCTTCGGAATCAGCAGTGTTGGCGTATTCAGCGCTGCTGTTGGTGTCGCTACGCCAAGCGCGCGAGGCGCAATGCTTGGGAAATCTAGGCCACGCGCAACACGAACTGGAAGCACTGTTGCACAGTATGCCCGATCATGCCGAGGCAAATTTACTTCTGGGCGAATTGCTGTTGCAACAAGGCCAGCCGGAGGCGGCGCAAGTGCCGCTGACACGTGCGCAACACACTTGGCCGGATCATCCGCTATTGCTCAAGTTGCTCGGCATGGCGGCGCAAGCACGTGGCGAATGCGCCGAGGCCACGCGTTATTTGGAACGCGCCTTGAATACGGGGAATGAAGATGGCGCGACCTGGCATGCGTTTGGGCAATGCTGCCAACAACTGGGTTTGTGGGCGGAGGCGCTACGCGCATATCGCCGGAGCTTGGACTGGCAGCCAGAGTGGGCCGAAGTAGCCGATAAAGTGGGCGAATTACTACAGGGCATGGGACAAGTAGAAGAGGCGATGGATTATTACCTGCGTGCGCTGCATGCTCAGCCGGATTATTTTTCCGCGCATTTCCATCTCGGCAATGCTTTATTTAGCTGCGGACGGAATGCCGCAGCGGAAGCCTCATTGCGCTGTGCCATGGAATTGAACCCGCGCTATGCGCCGGCCCGGAATAACTTGGGTGTGGCATTGAAAGCTGCGGGCCGCTTGCAAGAAGCGGAATGTGAATTACTGGAAGCCGTGCGCCTCGATCCTGCCTATAGCGAAGCCTACAACAACTTAGGCAATGTGTTGGTGCAGCAAGATCGCCTGCCAGAGGCTGAAGGCGCATTTCGTCAAGCGCTGCTGCATGATCCGAGCAATGCCCAAGCGTACAACAATCTCGGCATTAGTATGCAGGCGCTCGGGGCCGTGGATGCCGCATTGCAATGTTACGATACGGCTACCTTGTTACGCCCCAACTTCCCTGAGGCGCATTGGAACCGGGCGCTGCTGTTGTTATTACGCGGCGATTATGCAGCAGGTTTTCGCGAATACGAGTGGGGGTTCGAATCCGGCGCGCGGCTGCGTCTCGCACTCGGAACGCCAGTTTGGCGCGGCTCGGTTGAACCGGGCAAGACGCTGTTGGTGCATGCCGAGCAGGGATTCGGCGACACTTTGCAATTCGTACGTTTTTTGCGCTTTGCCAAGCCACGGGTGGGGCGGCTGGTGCTGTGCTGCCAAGCGGCGCTGGTGGATTTACTCGCGCATTCTCTGCTCAAGATGGGGTGGGTGGATGCTGTGGTCTCGGAAACAGCGGACTTACCAGCCCATGATTACTCCTGCGCGCTCATGAGTTTGCCGCATATCCTCGGAAATGGGGCCAAAGATTTAGGTATGGAAGCGGCGTATCTCCAGGCGGATCCGCTGCACTTAGAGCGCTTGACGCAGTTTGATCGCAACACACCGGGACTTAAAGTGGGCTTGGTGTGGGCCGGCTTACCGACGCATCAAAACAATCAGCGCCGTTCCATCGGCATCACGCCGTTCAAGCGCCTACTGCAAATTCCCGAGATACATTTTTATAGCCTGCAAAAAGGCCCGGCAGAAGTGGAATTGGAGGAAGTGGGTAAACTGGTGCGCGATCTCGCACCACAGCTCGACGATTTTGCCGATACTGCAGCGGCCATCGCGCAGCTTGATGTGGTGATCACGGTGGATACCGCCGTTGCGCATTTGGCGGGGGCAATGGGCAAGCCCGCCTGGGTACTGCTGCCGTTTGCGCCGGATTGGCGCTGGGGTCTCAGCCAATCCGCATCGGCGTGGTATCCCACGCTTAAGTTGTTTCGTCAAACCCAGCGCGGGTTGTGGAAAGATGTATTCGATCAAGTGGCGTTAGAACTCGCCAATCTGCGGCGTCATTAGCCTTGTTTCGTAGTTTCTCAATGACATAAACCATCATAAAATCAAATTGTTGTGAACTAAGCCCTGTGCTTGAGTATGAGATATTTCACAAGGTTTCCCCTAAAGTTAAACCCCCTGCAAGACGCTAAACGGAAGGACAACGGCAAAAGACGAAATGGGTTCTAGCCGTGGTCCGCGAAAACGCGAAATCTTGTGAAGGAGTTCTATCATGTCACTAGTCGTCAATACCAATATTGCATCTCTGACTGCGCAACTCAATTTGAGCCGGAATCAGAGCTCCCTGCAAACCACCCTCCAGCGCCTGTCTTCCGGCCTACGCGTGAACAGCGCGAAGGACGATGCGGCTGGTCTGGCTGTGGCGGAAACGTTCACGTCCCAGATCCGTGGCAATACGCAAGCGGTGCGCAATGCCAACGACGGCATTTCGCTGGGCCAAACAGCGGAAGGCTCGTTAGGTTCAGTCGCCGGCAACTTGCAGCGGATTCGTGAGATCGCGGTGCAAGCGGCCAACGGCACAATCAGCAATTCCAACCGGTCACAATTGCAACAAGAGGTTGACCAGTTGACGCAAGAGGTTTCGCGCATTGTGCAGACTACAAACTTTAACGGCCAGAGTTTACTGTCCGGCGCCAGCACCTTGACGTTCCAAGTGGGAGCTGATGGGGTGGCGACGAACCAGGTGAGTGTGACCACCACCAACCTGGCAGCCTCGGGTTCGGCCGGCTTGTTTACGTACAGCACATCGCTCACGGCAACCGGCACGGTTGACGTGACGACCTCGGGGGCTGCATCGGCGGCGCTGGCCAATATGGACAGCGATATCAACCGTGTGGCCACTACCCGTTCGACGTTCGGTGCGGTACAAAACCGGTTTGAGGCGGTGATTTCCAACTTGCAGAACTATGTGACTAACTTATCTGCATCGCGCAGCCGGATTATGGATGCAGACTTCGCTGCCGAAACGGCGAACCTTACCCGCGCTCAGATTCTGCAACAAGCGGGCACCGCAATCTTGTCGCAAGCGAACGCACTCCCGCAATCGGCATTGAGCCTGTTGCGCTAAGCGTAAGTGGAACGCGGATCGCGCGCATCTTCAGATAATGATGCACGTGGTCCGTCTCGGCACATTGTGAGGGTACAGCCATGCCAAACCAAAGCAGTCCCATTGGTCAGGTAATAGCACAGGATAACGGCGCGCCGGTAGTTCCTCGGCCGTCTCCATCCGCACCAGCGGAAGCGGCTGGAGTGTCTCGGGCACAGCCAGCGGTACACGCCGAGTCCACCGCAGCAAGTGCTGATTCGGCCGCGGTCAAGCAAGCTGCTGAGCAGATCAACGAGTTCATTAAATCGAGCTCGCGCAATCTGGAGTTTTTGGTGGATAAAGGCTCTGGCCGAATTATCGTGAAAGTGCTGGACCAGGAAACCGGCGAAGTGATTCGCCAAGTTCCTGCGGAAGAAACGCTGGCGATCGCGCGTAGTTTGGATACTCAGCAAGGTGTAATTATCCGATCTAAAGCTTGATGGTGTAGTAAACCGGCGCGGCCAGGACACGGAGCCGCGCCACCCCCTACCTAGAACAAGAAGGCATGGGAGAAGGAGAAGCAATCATGGCGATTAGTTCACCCGGAATAGGCTCCAATATCGATGTCAATTCGCTCGTCAGCCAGTTAATGGCGCTGGAGCGGCGCCCACTGGATGCGCTTAACCAGCGTAAATCTTTCTACAACGATGAGGTGTCTGCCTATGGAAAAATATCCAGCGATTTATCGGGTTTTCAATCCGCGGTTGCGGCATTAAAAAATACCAGCAGTTTTAATGTGTTTACAGCGGTCGCGGCGGATGCGACGCTGTTGACGGCAAGCGCCGACTCCACGGCGAGCGCCACCAATCACTCGATTACCGTTACCCAACTTGCTCAAGCGCAGAAACTGTTTTCGGCGGCATTTGCGGATACCACCATAACCACCTTGGGTACCGGGTCGCTCACCTTCAATAATGGCAATGGCGCAACGCCGTTCGTGGTTACGATTGATGCCACCAATAACACACTGGCTGGCATCGTCAATGCTGTCAATTCCGCGTCTGGCAATTTCGGGGTATCGGCCTCTATCGTTAATGACGGCACCGGCAATCGCTTGTTGTTTTCGCCCAACAGTACCGGGGCCGCTAACGCACTCACGGTGTCGGTGGTCGATACGGGGGATGGCAACAACATCGATAATTTTGGTTTGTCCCGATTATCTTATACGGGCGTCGCGAATAATCTTACACAAACGCAAGCCGCGCAAAATGCCATTATTACCGTGGACGGGCTAGCCGGCATCAGCAAGGCATCCAATACCATTAGCGATGTGATTCAGGGTGTCACCTTGAATCTGTTAAAGGGCGGCGGCATATCCACTACGCTGAATGTGGCGGTGGATACCACCACAATTACAACGAATGTTACGGGTGTCGTGACTGCCTACAACAAGCTCATCAGCGACATGAAGGATTTGCATAAAAAGGGCGGTGCGCTCGAAGCGGACAACACCGTGCTGAGTATTCAATCGCAACTCCTGTCGGTGTTTAACACACCGGCGGCAATTAGTGGAAACGCCTATAACTATTTAGCCCAAGTAGGCCTATCGCTAAAGTCCGATGGGACGCTGGCGCTGGATTCCACGGCTTTCCAGGGTGCGCTGTCTAGTAAGTTGAATGACGTAACCAAATTGTTCACGGACTCGACCCAAGGATTTATGCAGCGTTTCTATTCCAAGACACTGCAGTTACTACAGCCCAATGGGGTGGTCGATTCGCAAAATCAGGGCCTTAATTCCCAGATTTCTAGTTTGGGTGTGCAGATTGATCAAATGCAAACACGCTTGACGCTTACTGAGGCGCGCCTACGAAAACAGTATGCGGCGCTGGATGCGATGCTTGGAACAATGAGTCAAATGAGCACTTTGTTAGCGAAACTCTAAACCGTATGAAAACCAACATGCAGAGGCGAGGACAATTATGAGCGACGCAGTGAATCGCGCTTTAAGCGCTTACTCCACAGTTGACTTAGAATCGGCTGTCAATTCGGCGAGCCCCGTGCAGCTCATCTTATTGCTCTATGATGGCGCAATCAGCGCGCTGGCCACGGCTAAAGGACATATGCAGGAAATGCAGTTTGCCGAGAAAGGCCGCTTGATTTCTAAGGCCACCGGCATTATCGAAGGTCTGCGCGCGGTGCTGGATTTCCAGCGCGGCGGTGATATTGCCAAGAGTCTGAACGATTTGTATGAATATATGAAGCATCGTCTGTCTGTCGCCAATTTGAAAAATGACCCAGAGGGTGTGGCTGAAGTGATGCGTTTACTCAATGAGCTGCGTGGTGCGTGGGTGATATTAGAGGACGGTGATCGTCTCAGGGCGGCCGCAGAAATGAGCAAATTGACGCAGGGCCAAGGCCCGCGTGAACCCTTAAGTTTGAGAGCGTAATGCGAGTGCTCGATATCATTCCGCGTCTTGAACGCGCCCTAGCTGAAAGCCAAGTTATGCTGGTGGCGGCGCAGGACGGCTGCTGGGATGATTTGATTGAGCTGGAAACAGCGCGACGTGATTTGATTGCCGAGGCAAGCCGTGTTGAAACCACAGTGCTGGACGATGCGCTGGTGGCGCGCAAAAAAGACCTGATCCGCGATATTCTGGCCGCTGACGCGCAGATCAAAGCGCTGACGCAAGCTTGGATGGGCGAACTACAAAGCGTGTTGACGAGCGTGCAAGTGGAGAGGAAACTGATTAGAGCCTACGAATCGCGCTAGTTTCTTAAGGAACTGTATCGTGTATGCGGCCTACTCAACAGAGCGCAAGCCCACGCGCCGGGCTGCCACCGACCTGGTCGGTGAAGTCGATACCATTCAGTCGGTGCGCCCAGAGATTCAACGGACACCGTACCAAAATCCGAAGCAAGGCCAACGTCGGCCGCTCAATAAAAAGCCGAGCGGTAAAGACCAGCGCAAGCCGAGCGATCCCGAACACAAAATTGACGATTACGCCTAAAATGCTGGCTCAAAGGAGCGAGTATGGACGCTAGTTTTGTCATTACATGGAAAGAGTTGCTGATTTTCGGCATTATCGTGCTGGCGGTGTATATCGCTGAATTGCTACTGCTGATGGGGTCCGGTCAGTCGATCGGCTTGGGCTTTTTGCGCCACCGCAAAGACAAGCGCGAGCTGGTGGAACTGAAAACCCGATTGGCGACTCTGGAAACACGGCTCGCGCGACTTGAGGAAAACGATATTTCTGCCGATACCGTAGTGGAGCTCACTTCCACACCTTACGGCAAGGCTTTTAGTTTGGCCAAGCAGGGTATGGATGTGTCGCAAGTGGCGGCAAGCTGCGGCATTTCGCGTGCAGAAGCCGAGTTGATCGTGGCGATGCAGAATAAACATTTGCATTGACGCTGGCGGCTCTTGGGCTGGCGCAGAGTAGTACGGGAGCCCCATGGCGGTCAATGATATTCTCAATCAATTGCAGTCCCTGATCCAGGGATCTGCACCGCGGCTGATCGAAGTCACCGATCAACCGAAAGATCTCATCCCATTTCTTCCTGGCGAGCGCTATACCGCCAAGGTGCAGGAAGAAATAGCGAATGGCCGTTTCTTGGTGCTGATCCGCGACCAAAAGCTTGATCTCAACCTACCGCGCAATACCCAACCCGGACAAAATATCGAATTACGTTTTGTCTCAGCCGATCCGCGTTTGACTTTTGTGCTGGCGGATGAAGTGCCGCACGTTCAAACGCAAGCACCGGTTAACTTAAGTGATGGCGCGCGCTATTTGGGCGCGCTTTTGGACCGGGTAAAAATCTTGGCGGCGAACCAGAGTCAAGCGCAAACCCAATCGCTCACCACGCAAGTCCAGCAGAGCGCCAAACCGCTATTTGAAGGCGCGCCGCCGGCCCTCGCGCAGTTCGCCGCACTGCTTAAAGACAGCGTGACGAAGAGCGGTTTGTTTTATGAATCGCATCAAGCGCAATGGGCCGCGGGCGAAAAACCCTTGGCCGACTTACTGCGCGAACCGCAAGGCAAGTTTTCCGAACCGCGCGCCTTTGCCACTGCGCAAGCCGCGGCAAGCTTGCCCGGATTCAGCCAGTTAACGAAAGTAGAAATGGCGAATGTTCTATCTACGCCCAGTGCTTTCACCACCCAGGAAAACCACCAAGACGCGGTGCATCCGCAAACCGCGCCGCTGGTGCAACAGCAGTTGGACGCGCTCGATATGCGGCAGATGGTGTGGCAGGGCCAAGTTTGGCCGGGCCAAGACCTGCGCTGGCAAATCGATGAGCGCACGGCGCACGATGGCGAAGCGGACGCGGCACGCGAGTGGCAAACCCGGCTCGATCTGCAACTACCCAACCTGGGAGAGGTGAATGCATTACTGAAAATCTCTCCCCAGGGCGCAATCAGTATCGCATTGACCGCACATACCGGTGATACTGCGCGCGCCTTGAAAGCTGCCAGCCCCTTGCTCAATCAAGGCATGGAACGTGCCGGCTTACAACTCGCTACGCTGAACGTGGACACCGATGGATCGGCCTAATCAGCACAAGGCAGCCATTGCGCTGGCTTACGGAGATGGTGCCTATGCGCCAAAAGTCGTGGCCAAAGGGCGTGGTGTACTTGCGGAAGCGATTATTGCGCGGGCCAAAGAGGCGGGGGTGTTTGTGCACGAGTCACCCGCCTTGGTGTCGTTGTTGATGCAAGTAGATATGGATCAATACATTCCACCCGAACTTTATCTTGCGGTGGCGGAATTACTGGCATGGTTGTATCAAATCGAACATGGCGGGCTGGCTGCACCCGGGCCATCGCTTACGCTACCGCTTAATCAAAAGTAATTTTTAGCGCGGGCGTATCCCCTTGCTGTAGTGTTGATCTAAGCTAGTGCTTGCAGCAAATCGGTTTCTATTTTCAGGACGGTTTTTTGATTGGAAAGCCGGTCGTCGTCGGCGCGGATGAGAAACGTATCCTCCGCACGCTCGCCCAAAGTGTTGATCTTGGCAGTGTGTAAATGCACGCCATGTTTTAGCAGTACTTGCGCGATGCGTGAGAGCAGGCCAGGCCGATCGCCGGCAGTGATGGACAGCACGTGATACTGGCCTTTTTCGTCAGGCACAATAGCGATCTGCGGCGCGAGCGGAAAATGTTTCAATTGGCGAGAGATCCGGCCTTGCAGCGGAGGCTCGGGCGGGGCATCGTTGAGGAGCTGTTGCATGAGTTCGAATTCGATGAAGGACAATAAATCGCGATAGTGTTGTGCCGTGTTGCCGATATCGAGCACCAGAAAAGTGTCCAGCGCATAGGCATAAGGCGTGGTGTAGATTTTAGCTTCGACGATGGTGTAGTTGACGCGCTCGAAAAAGCCGCAGATACGCGCAAACAAATCGTCCCGATCCGGTGTATAGATCATCACTTGAATGCCTTCGCCATTGGGCGCGCTGCGGGCGCGCACGATGGGATGTCCGGTATGCGCCACGCTATACAGATGCCGGGTGTGCCAGGCGATTTCGCGCACGGCATGGCGCAAGAAATAGCTGTCGTCCAACTCGCGCCAAAATAAGGCATGCGCGTCTCCCGGCACCATTTCCTGATTGAGTAGCTTGAGCGCTTCCGCTTTGCGAATTTCCATTTGCTGATCGGTTGGCACTGCACCGCCGGTGAGCAGGCGGCGAGTGGCGCGGAACAAGTCTTCCAACAACTTGCCTTTCCAGGCGTTCCATACTTTGGGACTCGTGCCCCGAATATCCGCGACAGTCATGAGATAGAGCGCGGTCAAACGCCGCATATCGCCTACTTTGGCAGCGAAGGCGGCGATGATTTCCGGGTCGGATAAATCTTGCTTTTGCGCAGTCGCGGACATCATCAAGTGCTGCGCCACCAGCCAAGCGACTAATTCGGCATCTTCCGCGCCTAAGCCATGCTCGCGGCAAAACTTGCGCGCATCGACCGCGCCCAAGGTGGAGTGGTCGCCACCGCGGCCTTTGGCGATATCATGGAACAAGCCCGCAAGATAGAGCATTTCCGGCCGCTCGAAGTTGCTGATCAAGCGGCTGCATAAGGGGTACTCATGGGCGAACTCGGCCAAGGTGAAGCGGCGTAAATTGCGCACCACGAATAGAATATGTTCGTCCACGGTGTAGACATGGAATAAGTCGTGTTGCATCTGGCCGACGATGCGGCCGAAGGCCGGAATATAACGCCCCAGGACACCGTATTGGTTCATGCGCCGTAGCGTATGGGTAAGGCCGCGCGGCGCGCGCAAGATGGCCATGAATTGCTGCTTGTTGTGCGGATCGCGCCGAAACTGCGCATCGATTTTATGTGTCGAGCGCACCAGGCAGCGCAAGGTGTCGGCACTCATATCGTCGATGTGCGTTTGTTGTTGTAACAGCCAAAATGCTTCGAATATCGCCCTGGGTTCGCGTTCGAATACGTCTGGCGCACGCAATTCCAACAGGCCATGCCGAACTGCAAAACGCGCGTTGATTTCTTGCGCCTGCGCCGCAGGCGGGAGGGTGCGGCTTTTCAGATCGAGCAACAGGATTTTATTCATCAGGCCAACCCGTTTTGCAGCGCGATAGTAGTGCTGCATCAGGATTTCGGCTGCACTTCGCGCGCCGCGCGGATTAAATCCCAGTTCTTGCGAAAGTGCGGCTTGGTAATCGAATAACAAGCGATCTTCGCGCCGCCGTGCGAGAAAGTGCAAGCGGATACGTAAATCGCGCAGCAGGCGTTCGTCTTGGCGAATCGCACGCGCTTCGTCCGGCGACAGTAGCTCAGATTTAGCGAGTTCTTTCCATGATGCGCCCAAGCTCAAGCCGCGACTGATCCACAAAATGTTTTGTAAGTCGCGCAAACCCCCGGGGTTCTCTTTGATATTTGGCTCAAGGTTATAAGTGGCGTCGTGGAAGCGCAGATGACGTTGTTGTTGTTCTAACAACTTACCTTCGAGGAAAAGGGGACCATTGAGCGATTGCGCGAATGTTTGCTGAAAGACATGGAACAGGGCACGGTTGCCGTCAAGCAAGCGTGCCTCCAGTAAATTGGTTTCGACCGTGATGTCTTTGTGCGCTTCACTCAAACACTCGTCGATGGTGCGCACGCTATGGCCCACTTCGAGGCCGATGTCCCACAGATAGGTTATGAAACGTTCGAGTTGCGAGATGCGTACCGGATCCGGCTCACATTCGAGTAATACTAGTAAATCAATGTCGGAATAGGGAAACAACTCGCGTCGCCCGTAGCCGCCGACTGCCAGCAAAGCCCACTCGCCGGATAAGCCCACTTCCTGCGCGGCGCCGCGCAGCACTTCATCGATCATCTGCGAGAGTGATTTAAGTAGGGCGGCCGGGTCCGGTCGCACGGCATATTGGGCGTGTAACTGGGCGCGATGTTCAGTGAGAATTTTTCGCCAGCGGGAGGGGTCAAGCGGCTCGCTGCGGGCAGCCATTTCAGGCATGCGCGTGACGGATGGCCGGTTTAGCCGGCATGTTGGGCGAAATGGTGAGTACTTCAAAACCGGTTTCAGTTACCAGTACCGTGTGTTCCCATTGGGCGGAGAGACTGTGGTCTTTGGTCACGATGGTCCAACCGTCGGCAAGCTGGCGAATATCACGCTTGCCGGCATTGATCATCGGTTCGACGGTGAAAATCATGCCGGCTATCAATTTCACGCCGGTGTTCGGTTTGCCGTAATGCACCACTTGCGGCTCTTCGTGGAATTTACGTCCTATGCCGTGGCCGCAAAATTCGCGCACGACACTAAAACCATTACTTTCGGCATGACGTTGGATCACATGACCGATGTCGCCCAAAAATTTGCCGGGAGCAATTTCCTCAATGCCTAGCCACATGCATTCGAGGGTGATTTCGCATAGGCGCTTGGCTTGGATCGAAGGTTCGCCGACGAAGAACATGCGGCTGGTGTCGCCGTGATAGCCGTCTTTGATCACCGTAATATCGATGTTGATGATATCGCGTTGCTTGAGCTTTTTCGATTCGCTTGGCACGCCGTGGCAGATGACATGATTGACCGAGGTGCAAATCGACTTGGGATAAGGCGTATAACCCGGCGGCGCGTAATTCAGCGGTGCCGGAATCGTGCCTTGCTGCTTCACCATGTAGTCGTGGCATAAGCGGTCGATTTCGTTGGTGGTGATCCCCGGCTTGACTAGAGGGCCGATGAAATCGAGCACTTCAGCGGCGAGCTTACCCGCCACCCGCATTTTTGCAATTTCATCCGCTGTTTTAATTGTGATAGCCATATAAAGAGTAAGGAATTCCGTGAGTTATTGCGAGATTATAGCAGGGCGAAGTGTGATCAACCGAATCATCGTTAGAATGGGCGCACAAGCGTTAAAGCGCGCAAAATACCTTTTAGGTTGAACGGATTAGCCAGTCCATGCTATGATTCTGCGCTTCATTCCGGCACCGTCGGGATGAAAATTCGCACACCCGCTTCACATAAAGGGTGCCGCGCCTCGCGATCAAATATTGTCGCAAGCCGGTGTCAGGAAAGCGGGTGGAGGACTTAACCCTTTATCAGGAGTACTGAGAATGTCTGTGACCATGCGTCAAATGCTTGAGGCTGGCTGTCATTTCGGCCATCAAAGCCGTTACTGGAATCCCAAAATGGCTCCCTATATTTTCGGGGAGCGCAATAAGATTCACATTATTAATCTGGAAAAAAGCCTGCCTTTGTACCAGGACGCGCTCAACTATGTGCGCAAGCTGGCCGCCAACAAGGGCACGGTGCTGTTCGTCGCCACCAAGCGCCAAGCGCGCGAAATCGTGCAGGAAGAAGCTGAGCGTTGCGGCATGCCGTTTGTGAACCATCGCTGGCTGGGCGGTATGCTCACCAACTTCAAAACCGTGCGCCAATCGGTGAAGCGTCTGCGCGAACTGGATCAAATGATGTTGGATGGCAGCCTCGATAAGCTTTCCAAGAAAGAAGGCCTGACTTATCAGCGCGAACTGGAAAAGCTGATGCGCAGCATGGGCGGCATCAAGGATATGAACGGTCTGCCCGACGCCATCGTGATTATCGATGTCGGCTATCAAAAAGGCGCGGTGACCGAGGCCAATAAGCTGGGTATTCCGCTGGTGGGTGTGGTGGATACCAACCATTCGCCGGACGGCGTGACCTACATCATCCCCGGCAACGACGACTCCAGCCGTGCTATTCGACTGTATATGCGTGGCTTGGCGGATGCGGTGCTGGAAGGTAAGTCCCAGATCATCCAAGAAATCGTCGCCGAAGACTTTGCCGAAGCGGCTAGCGCGCCGGCCGCGTAAACAAAAAAGGGGCGGCAGCCCCTTTTTCATTAGTACCGATTTGAATTGAGTTTGTATTGAGGAGTTAAGACATGGCGGACATTACCGCGAGTATGGTAAAAGAATTGCGCGAGCAAACCGGGCTCGGCATGATGGAATGCAAAAAAGCCTTGGCGGAATCCGACGGCGACATGAAAAAAGCGGAAGACTTGCTGCGCATCAAGAGCGGCGCAAAGGCCACCAAGGCCGCGAGCCGCATCGCAGCGGAAGGCATGATCGGTAGTTTTATCAGCGTTGACGGCAAACTGGGCGCGCTGGTCGAAGTGAACTGCGAAACCGATTTCGTGGCGAAGAATGACGATTTCTCCGCTTTCGCCAAAGAAGCGGCGAAGTTGGTGGCCGAACACAAGCCGGCTGATGTTGCTGCTTTGTCCAATCTCAAACTCGCGTCTGGACAAACGGTGGAAGAGGCGCGCAAGGCCTTAGTGATGAAGCTGGGTGAAAATATGACCTTGCGCCGCATGGTACGCTTCGAGACCGCAGGTCGCCTCTCCGTCTATTTGCATGGCACTAAAATCGGCGTGATGATGGATGTGCAGGGTGGTGACGAGCAACTCGGCAAAGACTTGGCGATGCATGTCGCGGCGTCCAAACCGATTTGTGTTTCCAAGGAACAGGTGTCGTCGGAGTTGCTGGCCAAGGAACGCGAGATTTATACCGCGCAGGCGGCGGAAAGCGGCAAGCCGGCCAATATCGTCGAGAAGATGGTGGATGGCCGGATCGCGAAATATTTGGCGGAAGTGACTTTAGTTGGTCAGCCGTTCGTGAAAAATCCGGACGAGACGGTGGAGAAGCTTCTTGCTGCAAAAAATGCCAAGGTGAACACCTTCCAGATGTTCATCGTCGGCGAGGGCATTGAGAAGAAGGTTGTCGACTTCGCCGCGGAAGTAGCGGCTGCTGGCCAAATCTAAGCATGGCGCAGCTGAAATACAAACGCATTCTGCTTAAGCTCAGCGGCGAAGCGCTGATGGGCGACGGCGCCTACGGCATCGACCGCACGACCATTGACCGCATCGTGGGCGAAGTGGCGGCGGTGGTGCGGCTGGGTGTACAAGTGGCGGTGGTGATCGGCGGCGGCAACATCTTCCGTGGCGTGGCTCCCGGCGCGGCCGGCATGGATCGCGCCACGGCCGACTATATGGGCATGCTGGCGACGGTGATGAACGCGCTGGCGCTGCAAGATGCGATGCGCCGCATCGGCGTAGCAAGCCGGGTGCAATCGGCCTTGAATATTGAGCAAGTGGCCGAGCCCTATATTCGCGGCAAGGCGCTGCGTTATTTGGAAGAAGGCAAGGTGGTGATTTTCGGCGCCGGCACCGGCAATCCATTTTTTACCACGGATACCGCGGCGGCCTTGCGCGGCATGGAAATGAACGTGGAGATGGTGGTGAAAGCCACCAAGGTCGACGGCGTGTATACCGACGACCCGATGAAAAATCCTGCCGCCACACGCTATACGCATCTGACTTTCGACGAAGCCATCGGCCGCAATTTGAAAGTGATGGATGCGACGGCATTCGCGCTGTGCCGCGAGCAAAATTTGCCGATTTGCGTGTTGAGTATTTTCAAGGATGGGGCGCTGCAGCGCTTTGTGCTGGGCGAGGCTGAAGGTACATTAGTTACCGTTTCGTAGCTGGAGGAATGGCATGAGCACGACGCAAGAAATCAAACAATCCGCCGAGCAGAAAATGCAAAAATCGATCGAGGCGTTGAAAAACGACCTCAGCAAAATCCGCACTGGTCGCGCCCATTCCGGCCTGTTGGATCATGTTACCGTCGATTACTACGGCACGCAGATGGCGATTCCGCAAGTGGCAAACGTCACCTTGGTCGATGCACGCACACTGGGCGTGTCGCCGTTCGAGAAGAAAATGGTGGGCGCGATCGATAAAGCGATTCGCGATTCCGATCTCGGCCTTAACCCGGCTTCGCAGGGCGATATGATACGCGTGCCGATGCCCGCCTTGACCGAAGAGCGGCGCAAGGATTTGGCGAAAGTGGTGAAAAGTGAGGGCGAAAACGCCAAAATCGCGGTACGCAATGTGCGGCGCGACGCCAACACCGCACTCAAAGAATTGCTGAAACAAAAAACCGTGAGCGAGGACGACGAACGTCGCGCGCAAGACGAGGTGCAAAAGCTGACCGACCGCCACGTAACCGAGATCGACAAAATGCTTCAGGTGAAAGAAGCCGAATTGTTGGCTATTTAATCCGCCTACCCATCGAGTCCTTGATGGCCTTCTTCAAAAGTTCCACGCGCAACGTCCCCGAGGCGCCTGACATCCCCAAACACATCGCCATCATCATGGATGGCAATGGGCGCTGGGCCAAGCGCCGGCTGCTGCCGCGCATCGAAGGCCATCGCCGCGGTGTGGAAGCGGTGCGTGCGGCGATTCGCGATTGCGCCGAGAAGGGCGTCAAATACCTCACGCTGTTCGCGTTTTCCAGCGAGAACTGGCGTCGTCCAGAAGAAGAAGTTTCCCTGCTGATGCAATTGTTCGTGCTGGCCTTGGAGCGCGAAGTGGTGAAGCTGCATGAAAACGAAATCCGTTTCAAAATTATCGGCGACTTGTCGCGCTTCGAGCCGCGTTTGCAGCAACTGATACACGATGGCGAACGCCTGACCGAAAATAATCAGCGCCTCACGCTCACTATCGCGGCCAACTACGGTGGGCGCTGGGATATTCTACAGGCGGCCAACCGGCTGCTCGCCGAGCGGCCCGAGCATGCGCAAGGTTTTACCGAAGAGGACCTCACCCCTTATCTTTCCATGGCCTATGCACCGGAACCGGATTTGTTTATTCGTACCGGCGGCGAACAGCGCATCAGCAACTTCCTGTTATGGCAACTCGCTTACTCGGAATTGTATTTTACCGAGACCTTGTGGCCGGATTTCAATCGTCACGCACTGGAAGCGGCGATCACTTCGTATCAGAGCCGCGAGCGCCGCTTCGGTCGCACCAGCGAGCAATTACAAGAGCATGCTTAAGCAACGGATAATTGCGGCACTGGTACTCATATCCGGTTTTCTCGCGGCCTTATTTTATTTTCCTCATTGGGCTTGGGCGCTATTGATGGGCGTCGTTACCGTGGGTGCGGCGTGGGAGTGGGCGCGGCTTTCCGGCTATTCCTCCAGTAACCGCGTGTTCTACACGATGGGGGTCGCGATATTGCTGGTGCTACTGTATGCCGGAACAAACGAATGGATATTGAAGCTTTTTTGGGTGGCCGTATTGGTGTTCTGGCTGGCCATTGCACCGCTGTGGTTGATCCGGCATGGGGTGATACGTCACCCTCTGATACTCGCCCTCACCGGCCTGATCGTATTGTTGCCGACCTGGCTGGCCTTAGTGATGCTGCGCGACATCAGCGCTTCCTTGGTGTTGTTTTTGATGAGCTTGATATGGGTCGCCGATAGCGCTGCGTATTTTTCTGGACGGCGCTGGGGTAAGCATAAACTTGCGCCACGCGTCAGCCCGGGAAAAACCTGGGAAGGCGTGGCAGGGGCATTGCTTGCCGCCGTGCTGTATGTCGCATTGTGGCGCTGGTTCGCGCCGGAAGCCTTAGTGCATTTTTCTGCCATCCCGATAGGTGGGCTGATACTGGCGGCGGGCTTGTTGGTCGTGATCAGCATCGTTGGTGATCTATTCGAATCGCACATGAAGCGTTGCGCGGGCATGAAAGACAGCAGCCATTTAATTCCTGGCCACGGCGGTATTTTGGATCGCATCGATAGCCAAACTTCGGTGCTACCGGTGGCGCTGGCGTTGATGGTCTTCGCGGGTTTGGGTAGATAAGGATATGCAGCTGCAACAGATTACGATACTTGGCGCGACCGGTTCGATCGGCATGAATACGCTGGATGTGATCGCACGTCATCCGCAGCGTTTTCAAGTGTATGCCCTGACTGCCGATCGGCAATGGGAGCGCTTATTCGAACAGTGCCGTCAATTCAACCCGCGCTATGCGGTGTTGGTGGATGTGACCGCGGCAGAACAGTTGCAGGCCAAACTGAAACAGTTTGGTTTGAGCACTGAAGTACTGCAAGGCAGCGCGGCGTTGGAGCAAGTTGCGCGCGCACCGGAAGTGAGCATAGTGATGGCGGCGATTGTCGGCGCGGCCGGTTTGAAGCCATCCTTGGCCGCAGCGCAAGCCGGTAAGCGCGTGCTGCTTGCCAACAAAGAAGCGTTGGTGATGGCCGGCCGAATTTTTATGCAGGTGGTGCAAGAGCATGGCGCGACTTTGCTGCCCATCGATAGCGAACACAATGCGGTGTTCCAAGCCTTGCCGCGCGACGGTAACGGTGATCTGCGTGCAATGGGCGTGCGACGTATTCTGCTCACCGCTTCCGGCGGGCCATTCCGCACCACGCCGCTGGCGGCGCTGGCACAAGTCACTCCGGATCAAGCCTGCGCCCATCCGAATTGGGTGATGGGGCGCAAGATATCAGTCGATTCCGCCACCATGATGAACAAAGGGCTGGAAGTGATCGAAGCGCATTGGTTGTTCAATGCCAGCGCCGACCAAATCCAGGTCGTGATTCACCCGCAAAGCGTGGTTCATTCGATGGTCGAGTATGTTGACGGCTCGGTGCTGGCGCAGCTCGGCAACCCAGATATGCGCACGCCGATCGCCTATGCGCTGGGTTTTCCAGAACGCATCGACAGCGGCGTGGCGGCGCTCGATTTATTTCAAATTGCCCGCCTCGATTTTGAAGTGCCCGATACCCAGCGTTTTCCTTGTATCGCGCTCGCGTATATGGCCTTACGCGCCGGCGGTACGGCGCCTGCCGTGTTGAATGCCGCGAATGAAGTCGCGGTAGCGGCATTTCTCGAACAGAAATTGCCGTTCCAATCGATTGCCGCTGTAATCGAGCACACGCTAGCAGCGATTTCTATCGGCGCAGTGGATACGCTGGAACAAGTAGTCGCGGCGGATACACAGGCGCGACATGTTGCGCGCGAACAAATTACCCGGAGCCAAGCCCTATGTTGACCCTGATCGCTTTCCTCGGTGCGCTGGGGATATTGATTGTCTTTCATGAGTTCGGGCATTACTTGGCGGCGCGCCTATGCGGCGTGAAAGTGCTGCGCTTTTCGCTGGGATTCGGTAAAGTGCTGTTCCTCAAGCAATTCACGCCGGGCGGCACGGAATGGGTAGTCGCTGCCTTTCCCTTGGGCGGCTATGTGAAGATGCTCGGCGAGCAGGATGACAATGTGCGGCCGGAGGATTTGCCTTTTGCCTTTAACCGGCAATCCGTGGCGCGGCGGATATTCATTGTGGCGGCCGGGCCGATCGCCAATTTTGTGCTGGCGATTTTGATTTACTGGAGCTTATTCATGCATGGCATGCCGGGCCAGCGTCCGCTATTGGATACGCCGCCGCCGGCAACCGCCGCCGCGCGCGCAGGCATTGCCCATTGGGATGAGATTGAGGAAATTGGCAACGAACCAGTGCAAACTTGGGACGATGTGAATTGGCTGTTGGCGAAAAAAGTGGTCGATGGCGGCGAAGTTGAATTGTCGGTGCGCAATACGAATAATCAGATTGTGGTCAAGAATCTGCATTTAGCGGGTGTTAGCGGCGACGATCTCGATAAAGATTTTCTGAATAAACTGGGTTTTCGCCCCGCCAAAGCCGTACCTGCACGGCTAGGGGAAATTTTGGCGAATTCGCCCGCGGAGCACGCCGGACTCAAAATGGGTGATCTGATTTTAGCCGTCGACGGTGCAGCGGTGAGCGATTGGAACACTTTTTCCGCGGCAGTGCGCGCGAAGCCGGATAAATCGATTCTGCTGGACGTGCTACGCCAAGGTAATACGCGCTCGATCGCTGTGGTACCGAAGAGCCAGCAGGTACAGGGTCAAACCACCGGCCGTATCGGCGTGGCGCCCGATGTGTTGGTGAAAGTGCAATACCCGATAGGCCAGGCCTTGCTGCGGGGGACGATGAAATGCTGGGATACCAGTGTGTTTACCCTGAAAATGCTGGGGCAGATGGTAACGGGGAATGTTTCCTGGCGGAATCTGAGCGGGCCATTGACTATTGCGCAGGTCGCGGGCGAAACCGCGCAGATCGGGTGGTTACCGTATTTGCTATTTATCGCCCTGGTGAGCGTGAGTCTAGGGGTGCTCAATCTGCTACCCGTGCCCATCCTGGATGGCGGACATTTGATGTATTATATGATCGAAGCGATCAAGGGGCGTCCGGTATCCATGCAGGTAATGGAAATCGGGCAGCGCGTGGGTATCGCGATGTTGATGATGCTCATGTCCGTCGCGCTCTATAACGATATCGTCCGGCAATTGGGACACTAAAAACACATCCTATGAAATCCAGATTCCTGATTCCCCTTCTCATGCTTTTGACCGGCCGGGCGTTTGCGTTCGAGCCCTTCACCATTAAAGATATTCGTGTCGAGGGCATCCAACGTACCGAAGCCGGCACCGTGTTCAGCTATATGCCGGTCAAAGTCGGTGATACTTTGGACGATGAGAAAGCCGCCGCCACCATCAAAGCCTTATTCGCTACAGGCTTTTTCAAAGATGTGCGGCTGGAATACGAAAACGGCGTGCTCATTGTGCAAGTGCAAGAACGGCCAGCGATCGGGCAAATTGAATTCAAGGGAATGAAGGAATTCAGCAAGGATCAAATCAAGGATGGCTTCAAGCAAATTGGTCTCACCGAAGGCCGTACGTTTGATCGCGCCGTTTTGGATAAAGCCGAACAAGAAATGAAGCGCCAGTACTTATCGCGCGGCAAATACGCTGCCGAGGTGAAGACCACGGTCACGCCACTGGAGCGTAACCGGGTTGCGGTGCAATTTGATGTGGACGAGGGCGAATCCGCAAAAATCCGGCAAATCAATATCGTCGGCACGTCGGCTTATCGCGAAAAAGATTTGCTGTCGCTGCTCACGCTCACGCCGCCGAATTTGCTGACTTGGTATACCAAGAACGATCAATATTCCAAGCAAAAGCTGTCAGGGGACTTGGAGACGCTGCGCTCGTATTACCTCAATCGCGGCTATCTCGAATTTAATATTGATTCGACACAAGTACAGATCAGCCCTGATAAACAAGATATTTACATTACGATTAACGTGAGCGAGGGCAAGCGTTACACGGTTTCCGATGTCAAAGTCGCGGGCGAATTGACGCTAGGCGAGAAGGATCTGCGCAAGTTGATTAGCTTGCATTCGGGCGAAGTTTTTTCGCGCGAGAAGCTGACGGAATCGACGAAAGCCATCTCCGATCGACTGGGAAACGATGGCTATGCCTTCGCCAACGTGAACGCAGTGCCGGACTTGGATAAAGTCAATCAACGCGTCGCGTTTACCTTTTTCATCGACCCCGGTCGAAAGGTCTATGTACGACGTATTGCGATGTCTGGCAATACCAAAACCCGAGATGAAGTCATCCGGCGTGAAGTCCGCCAATCTGAAGGCGGTTGGTATGCCCAGGACAAAATCAACCGTACGCGCGAGCGGCTTGATCATCTCGACTACTTCAAAGAGGTTAATATCGAAACACCGGCCGTGCCCGGCACCACCGATCAAGTGGACATGAATATCAGCGTGGAAGAAAAATCCACAGGAAGTATCATGGCCGGTGCGGGATTCGGCAGCGGCGAGGGATTGATATTAAGCGGTTCAATATCTCAGTCGAATGTATTAGGGTCAGGTAACTTTCTAGCAGTGCAAGTTAATACGAGCAAAATTAACAAGGTCTATTCACTCTCTTATACCAACCCCTATTACACCGATGATGGTATGAGCCTTGGTTTTGAGGGCTATATACGCGACACGGATACAAGTTCCTTGTCGACCGTTACCAGTTACACCACCAAATCCAAAGGTGTGAACATGAGCACGGGGGTGCCGCTCAACGAGACGGATCGAATCAATTTCGGTCTCGGTTACGACCATACGAGCCTGACGCTAGCGACTACTGCATCACAATCTTATGTCGATTTCGTCAATACCTTCGGCACGACCTATTCGACTTTGAACGGCAGTGTCAGTTGGGCGCGGGACAGCTTGAACAACCGCGTCATGCCAACCACCGGGATAGTCCAGCGCGCATCCACCGAGGTTGGTTTGCCGGGCGGCAATTTGCAATACTATAAGCTGAATTACCAGCAGCAGTGGTACCACCCTCTCACCAAAGATTACACGCTCATGCTAAATGGCGAGATTGGTTTAGCGAATGGCTTGGGCGGCAAACCGCTCCCCTTCTTCAAGAACTATTACGCTGGCGGTATCACATCGGTAAGGGGTTACAAGGCAGGGGCATTGGGGCCAAAAGATACGAATGGCAATGCGACCGGGGGGGCGAGACGGCTTGTAACCAATGCGGAATTATTCTTGCCAATGCCCGGTCTCGGGCAGAACAAATCGATACGCTTAAGCGCCTTTTTTGATGCGGGGGAGATCGTGCCGGCCGGTACTTCATTTAGTACAAGTGCGCTGCGCTATTCAACGGGTCTTGGCCTGACTTGGGTGTCGCCGGTCGGCCCCTTACGCTTTAGCCTGGGTTTCCCGCTTAACGCTAAGCCAGACGACAAGAGAGAAGTATTCCAATTTCAATTAGGCAGTGTGTTTTAGGAGTCATTGAAGGTGAACGGAAAAAATATATTGCTAGGCATGATGTTGCTCATGTCGGCGCAAATGGTTAGCGCCGCTGAACTGAAAATTGGTTTCGTGAATACTGAACGGGTGTTTCGCGAATCGGCGCCGGCTGTGCGAGCGAGTAAGAAATTAGAAAAAGAATTTGCCGCGCGCGATCAGGATATTCAAAAATTGGCAAAGCAGTTTCGCGACCTACAGGCACACCTCGAAAAAGAAAATGTGACCATGAGCGAAGCAGACCGGCGCAACAAAGAGCGCGACTTAGCCAATTTGAATCGCGATCTGCAGCGTGCGCAGCGTGAATTTCGTGAAGATCTGAACGTGCGCCAAAACGAAGAGCGGGCGGCATTTCAGGATCGTGTTAATAAAGCAATTGGTGATCTTGCAGAGCGCGAGAAATTCGATTTGATCCTGCAAGAAGCGGTTTTTATCAGTCCTCGCATCGACATTACCGACAAAGTGCTGCGCGCGCTCGCGGACAAATAGCCTAGACGGTGACTCAAGACATCCACGTCAATCTGGGTGAGTTGATACGCACTTTCGGCGGCGAGTTAATCGGCGGCGCCGATGTCGTGATCAGCGGGGTGGCAACGCTTGCCAGCGCCGGCCCAAACGACATTGCATTTCTATCGAATGCCAAGTATCGCTCTCTGCTGCCTGACACGCGCGCTGGCGCCGTTATTTTGGGCGTACAAGATCAGGATGCAACCCCCTTGCCGCGCATCATCACCAGCAATCCCTACGCCTATATGGCCAAAGTGTCGGCTTTTTTCCATCCTGTAGCGCGGCCCGAGCCGGGAATTGACTCTACTGCGGTGGTAGAAGCAACAGCGACGATTGCGTCTGACGCGTCCATCGGCCCGCATGCGGTGATCGCCAAACACGCCAGCATTGGCGCCCGTGTGGTGATCGGCGCAGGGTGCTACGTTGGCGCAGACGTCGAGATTGGCGCGGACACTTTCCTTTACCCGGGAGTGGTAATTTATGCCGCTTGTAAACTGGGCGCGCGTGGGATTTTGCATTCCGGGGTGGTCATCGGCGCCGATGGTTTTGGCATTGCACAGGAACACGGCCACTGGCACAAAGTGCCGCAAGTCGGGCGCGTGGTGATCGGTGATGATGTCGAGATCGGCGCCAATACCACCGTCGATCGTGGCGCCTTGGAGGATACCGTGATCGAGGATGGGGTGAAACTGGATAACCAGATTCAAGTCGCGCACAACGTCCGTATCGGCGCGCATACCGCGATTGCTGGCTGCGTCGGAATCGCGGGCAGTACCACCATAGGCAAGCACTGCATGATAGGCGGTGCTGCCATGATTTTAGGGCATCTCAGCATAGCTGACGGCACGACGATTTCAACCGGCACCATGGTGACCAAGACCATTGATGAACCCGGCACGTACACAGCAATGTGGGCGGCGATGCCGCATCGTGAATGGCTAAAGGGTGTGGCCCAGCTACGCCGGATGGATGAGTTGATGCGCCGCCTGCGCGAGTTGGAAGAAAAAATTCAAGCACTGGAAAGGAAATCGTCGTGAGCGCCATGGATATCCACGAAATTCTGCAATATTTGCCGCACCGTTTTCCCTTTCTCATGGTAGATCGAGTCGAGGAAGTGGAACCGGGCAAGCGCATCGTCGCCATCAAGAATGTCACCATCAACGAACCGTTCTTCCCCGGTCATTTTCCCAATCGGCCGGTGATGCCGGGGGTATTGATTCTGGAAGCGATGGCGCAAGTGGCGGCGATTCTGTCGTTCAAAACTGCGGGTACCAAGCCCGACGCCAACTCGGTTTATTATTTTGTCGGCATCGACAAGGCCCGGTTCAAGCGGCCGGTGGAACCCGGCGATCAATTGCGCCTAGATGTGCAGGTATTGCGCACGATCAAGGGTATTTGGAAGTTCGCGGGTAAAGCCACAGTGGGCGAATACACCGTGGCCGAGGCCGAACTCATGTGCACGGTACGTAACGTCGCATGATTCACGCGACTGCCATTGTTCATCCGCGCGCGCATATTGGCGCCAATGTCAGCATTGGGCCGTACGCGATTATCGGCGAGCACGTTGCGCTGGGTGAGGGCACCAGCGTCGGCGCGCATGCCATCCTCACCGGCCACACGAGCATCGGCCGCGAGAACCGGATTTTCCAATTCGTTTCGCTAGGCGAAGTACCGCAGGACAAGAAATATGCGGGCGAACCAACGCGTCTCGACATCGGCGACCGCAACGTCATTCGCGAATTTTGCACCTTCAACATCGGCACTGCCCAGGATATCGGCGTCACGCGCATCGGCGACGACAATTGGATCATGGCTTACGTGCATATCGCGCACGATTGCCAGGTCGGAAATCACACTATTTTCGCCAACAATACTGCGCTCGCGGGCCATGTCACTGTCGGCGATTACGCCGTATTGGGCGGTTATACCGGCGTGCATCAATTCTGCAAAATCGGTGAACACGTTATTACCGCCATTAACTCAGTGGTGTACAAAGATATTCCGCCTTACGTGATGGCGGTGGGCAGCGACGGGGCCAAACCTAATGGCATCAATAGCGAAGGCCTCAAGCGCCGTGGTTTTACACCGCAAGCTATCGCCGCAGTAAAGCAAGCCTATAAAACACTGTATCGCAGTGGGCTAACCCTGGAAGAAGCGAAAGCGGCATTACTGGATCAAGCGCGCGAGCATCCTGAAATCCAGCCGATGTTGGATTTTCTTTCCAGCGCGACACGCGGCATTATTCGTTAAGCGCACATGGCACACATCCGCATTGCCGTCGTCGCTGGCGAGGCGTCGGGGGATCTGCTGGGAAGCCATCTTGTCGCCGCTTTACGCGCCCGACTACCTACGGCGGAATTTATCGGGATCGGCGGACCGAAGATGATCGCTGCCGGCGTGCACTCGTTTTTCCCCATGGAGAAATTGGCGGTACGCGGCTATGTGGAAGCTATCAAAAGCCTGCCGCGCATTCTCGCGATACGCCACCAACTCAAACGCAAATTACGCGCCTTGCAGCCGCAACTGTTCATCGGTGTCGACGCGCCCGACTTTAATTTAGGGCTCGAACGCTATTTACGCAAGCGGGGCATCACGACTGTGCATTTCGCCAGCCCCTCGATCTGGGCCTGGCGTGGTAGCCGCATTCATAAAATCAAGCGCGCCGTGGATCATATGCTGGTGTTGTTTCCGTTCGAAAAAGCACTTTACGATCAAGCGGGCATTCCTGCCACCTATGTGGGCCATCCGCTCGCCGATGTCATCCCCCTGGAAATTGATCGCCAAGCTGCGCGTGATCAGCTCAAACTAAGCCATGATGCGATTATCGTGGCCCTGCTGCCTGGCAGCCGCCAAAGCGAGCTGGCACTGCATGCGGATCTCTTTATCCAAACCGCGCAACGCTTGCAGGAGCAGATACCGGACATCCAGTTTCTGGTGCCGCTCACCACCAAAGAGACACGCGCTTTATTTGAAAACGCTTTGTACCGCAATGCCGCACAGGACATGCGTCTCGTCATCATTTTCGGGCATGCCCAGGAAACGATGGCAGCAGCAGATTGCGTGCTGGTCGCCTCGGGCACCGCAACGCTGGAGGCGGCGCTCATCAAACGGCCGATGGTGATTACTTATCGCGTGCCTAAGCTCACCTACCGGATGATGTGGAGAGGGCGTTACCTCCCTTATGTCGGGCTTCCCAACGTGCTGGCTGGCCGCTTTGTGGTGCCGGAGTTACTGCAAGACGAGGCGACGCCGGACAATTTGGCGCAAGCCGTGCGCAACTGGCTCGAAGATAAGCGCGCTAGCACGGCGCTGGCTGGAGAATTCCAGCGTATGCATCTCGCGCTGCGGCAAAATACCGCGCAACGCGCCACCGATGCGATACTCACGCTGTTACACGCGCGCGGCTTATGCTGATCTGCGGCGTGGATGAGGCGGGTAGGGGGCCCCTGGTCGGCGCGGTGTTCGCGGCGGCGGTGATCCTCGATCCGAAGCAACCGATTCAAGGCTTGGCGGACTCCAAGAAGCTTTCTGAAAAACGCCGCGAGCAATTGGAAATTGAAATTAAAGCACGGTCTCTGGCGTGGGCCATCGCCTATGCCGATGCAGAAGAAATCGACCGTTTGAATATTCTGCAAGCAACCCTGCTCGCCATGCAGCGCGCGATAGCGGGGCTAGCGATCCGGCCCACGCGCGCCCTGATCGACGGCAACCGTTGTCCGCGGCTGGAAATAGAGGCGCAAGCCATCGTCAAGGGCGATGCCACGGTGCCGGAAATTTCTGCCGCCTCGATTCTGGCGAAGACCGCGCGCGATGCCGAGATGCGCCTACTCCATCTGCAATTTCCACAATATGGTTTCGATCAGCATAAAGGTTATCCAACGCCGGTGCACCTCGCAGCCTTGCAACAGTATGGTGCCTGCCCCGAGCATAGACGTAGTTTTTCACCGGTCGCCCGGGTTCTTAATCAATAGGAGAGTTGCATGGACCAACGTATTGCACTGCTGTTACATATCTTAGGCGTGGTCGTATGGGTCGGCGGGATGTTTTTCGCCTACGTGGCGCTACGCCCGGCAGCGGTACAAACGCTATCGCCCCCACAGCGCTTGCCACTGTGGGCCGCGACCTTTGATCGTTTTTTCCCCTGGGTGTGGTTGTCCGTGATCGCCTTATTCGGCAGCGGTTTGTATCTCATCGCCGGCTATGGCGGTTTTAGTGCAATGGCGCTGTATATTTCAGCGATGTTCGCGGTCGGGGTACTCATGTTGCTGATTTTCGGGCATGTGTATTTTGCGGCCTATCGGCGCTTGAGAAAGAACGTCGCAAAACAGGAATGGAAAGCTGCTGGCGCTGCCTTGGCACAAATTCGCATGCTTATTGGAATTAATCTAAGCCTTGGAATTATCAACGTATTTATTGCTATCCTCGGGAAGTTTTTCGTCTGAGCTAAAGACCACCCCAATCTTGACGTAGTTATATCCAGGCTATAGCTACATCGACACTTCCCGCCTGGTGTCTCGCACCGAATTTTTCTTCGGCTGTGCGTAGCTGTTGCGCAATACGCATTTTCGCCATCGACGAGGCACTACACACATGTTTGTAATTATTGGCTACATTGCCGTGCTGGGTTCAGTCCTGGGCGGTTTTATGCTCGCCGGCGGTCATGTTGCAGCCTTGCTGCAGCCAATCGAATTTCTCATGATCGGCGGCGCGGCCGGGGGTGCGTTCATGGTCGCCTATGGCGGCAAGCCGCTCAAGGCGACGTTGAAAGTTTTGCCGCAAGTTTTCAAGGGCTCCCAGTACACCAAGGCTTTGTATATGGAGCTACTCTCGCTACTGTATGAAATCCTGGCTAAGGTGCGTAAAGAGGGTTTGATGTCGATCGAGAATGATGTCGAGAACCCCCATGAAAGCGCTTTATTTTCCAAGTATCCGGCGATCGCATCGAATCATCATGCGATCGAATTCATTACGGATTATTTGCGCTTGATGGTGAGCGGCAGTCTGAACGCGTTCGAGATTGAGAATTTAATGGATAACGAAATTGAAACTCACCATCATGAGGGAGAGGTTCCAGTGAATGCCGTTGCCAAGATCGGGGATGCCATGCCGGCATTCGGTATCGTGGCCGCGGTGATGGGAGTAGTGCACACCATGGAATCCGTGGGGCTGCCGCCAGCCGAGTTAGGGATTCTCATTGCGCACGCCTTGGTCGGGACCTTCCTCGGCATCTTGCTCGCTTATGGTTTTGTCGGTCCGCTTTCAACTGTGCTGGAATTTAAGCTGAACGAATCCACCAAGTTTTACCAATGCATCAAAGTCACGCTGCTGGCGAGTCTGAACGGCTATGCACCGCAAGTGGCGGTGGAATTCGGACGCAAAGTGCTGTATTCCACCGAGCGCCCCACCTTCCTCGAATTGGAAGAAGAAGTGAAGCAACGCAAACATAAATAATCAGCTATGAGCGACGATTCCCAACGACCTATTATCGTCCGGCGCATCAAGAAAGCTGCGCACGGGCACCATGGCGGCGCATGGAAAATCGCCTATGCGGATTTCGTTACGGCGATGATGGCGTTCTTCCTATTGATGTGGTTGTTGGGTTCCACCACCAAAGCGACGCGCGAGGGCATTGCTGAATATTTCAAAACACCGTTGAAAGTGTCGATGAGCGGCGGCTCCGGGGCGGGCGATGCGTCCAGCGTTATCCAAGGGGGTGGTTCTGATCTGACGCGTACCACCGGCCAAGTACAAAAAACTTCCACGCCGGCAAAAAAGAAGACTATCAACCTCGAAGCGGCCAAGGCTGAGGCGATGCGCAAAGAGAAAGCGAAACTGGAAGAACTGAAGGCGAAGCTGGATAAAAAAATCGACTCGCAACCCATCCTTAAGCAGTTCAAAAAACAACTCTTGATCGATATCACCGCCGAAGGACTGCGGATTCAAATCGTCGATGAAAAGAATCGCCCGATGTTCAATATCGGTAGCGCCGTATTGCAACCCTATGCAAAAGAAATTCTGGGCGAAATTGCCAAAGTGCTAAACGATGTACCCAATAGCATCAGCCTGTCGGGGCACACGGATGCCACACCCTATTCTGGCGGCGAACGCGGCTACAGCAATTGGGAGCTCTCTGCGGACCGGGCAAACGCTTGCCGCCGCGAACTGGTCGGGGGCGGCATCGCAGATGGCAAGATTTTGCGCGTGGTCGGCCTGTCGTCCGCGGTCATGTTCGATAAAACCGATCCCAGCAATCCGATCAATCGACGCATCAGCATTATCGTCATGAACAAACAGACGGAAGATGCGGTGCGTAACGATGGCGGAAAATTGGAAGTGCCGCAAGACAAGTTGAAGGAAGTCACCGATGCCACGCCAGCTAAGCCTTCACCTTAACGCAATGACGGTTCCATTCAAACGTGTCCCACCGATTGCCGTCGCTGGACTCGCACAAGTATTAGCGCTGCTAGTGTGTAGCGTGTTGGCGCTGGCATTGTTGCCATGGGACATGCGTTTCAGCATCGGTGCCGCACTGGTGCTGGAGAGTCTGTGCGCGGTGGCAATCAGCTATTTCTTACGCCTGCCGAGTTGGTGGCTACTGATACAAGCGCTGTTCGTGCCGGCCTTATGTTTAGTGTGGATGCTGGCGTTGGCGCCGGAATGGTATTTGGCTGGCTTTATGCTGCTGGTGCTGGTTTATTGGAGCACGTACACCACGCAAGTGCCGCTGTATCTGTCGCGCCGCCAAGTGTGGCAAGGAGTGAGCGATCATCTGCCGCCGCAGCCGGGGCTGCGCTTTGCCGATCTCGGTTCCGGGCTAGGCGGGCTGGTGCACTATTTGGCGCGTGTCCGTCGCGATAGCCATTTCAGCGGCATTGAGGCCGCGCCTTTGCCCTATTGGATCGGCAAATTGCGTACGCTGTTTCAAGCCAACGCTGTTATCCAGTGGGGCGATTTTTGGCGCAGCGATCTAAGCGCCTACGATGTGGTTTTCGCTTATCTGTCACCGCTACCGATGCCCACACTGTGGGAAAAAGCGCAACGTGAAATGCGGCCGGGGAGCCTCTTCATCAGCTATCGTTTTGCCGTGCCAGGTGTTGCGCCCACCGCTGTCATCGAGATGCGGGATATGGGGCGCACGCAACTCTACTTCTGGCGTTTGTAGCGTCGGCGCTGTCAGGAACGGGTGTGGCCAGCTTCACTATTCCCGAGTTGATTAGCCGTCTCAGTGCGGAGGACTTGCCCGTGCTCGCCACCACCGCCGCCGAGTTAGCCAAACAGGCGGCACGTGGCGAATCGGCATCGCCTTCCGACATTGCCGAAATTATATTGCACGACCCCTTTTTCACCCTTAACGTTTTACGGGTGATTGGCGCGCGCAAACGCAGCCGTCTGAGTAGCGAAATCACCACGATCGAACATGCCGTGATGATGTTCGGCGCCAAACCTTTTTTTGCGCGTTTCGCCCAACCTAAAGTGCTCGAAGCACATTTCCAGACAAATCCGCATGCTTTGCTGCCCTTGCGCCGCCTCTTATCGCAGGCGCACCACGCCGCGTGCCAAGCGCGGGATTGGGCGATCCTGCGCCAAGATCTGGAGTCGGAAGAAGTGTATATCGCAGCGTCGATTAACGATCTCGCGGAACAATGCTTGTGCTTATTGGCGCCTGACATGGCAGTCAAGCTCACCGAAGCAATGCGCCGCGACCCGGTCGGTACCAGTCAAGCCCAGCAGGTTTTGCTCGGTTTTGATTTGCGTACCTTGTCCGATGCCATTGCCCAAGCATTCAATCTGCCCGAGTTGTTGCGGCATTTGACCAACCCCAGTAATGTCGATCAGCCGCGTGTACAGAACGTGCAGCTCGCCACCTCCGTCGCACGTCATACGGAATTTGGATGGTATGGTAAAGCATTGGAAGCGGATATCACGGCGGTAGCGGCGCTCTTACACTTGCCTGTAGATGAGGTGGTCGGCCATATTCACCGCACCGCAGCGCTCGCGGCCCGCGCCTGGCGCTGGTATTTGGCGCCACCCGCCGCGCGTTGGCTGCCTTTGTTGCCGGAAGCAATGCCCGCCGCGATTTCATCCGTGCCATTTGGCTCCAGCCAAGAAGTGATGGCTTGGGCGATGCGTGCGCTACAGGAAGAGGCCGGTTTGACCCGCGCTGTGTTTGCGTTGCGCTCGCCCGACGGCCAAAATTTGCGCGGCAAGTTTGCATTTAGCGCGCAGGAGCAATCGACATTCAGCCACTTTGAAATCGATTTGCATCAGCCGCATCTATTCATGCATCTGCTGAAAAAACCACAGAGCGTCTGGTTCAATGCACAGAACAGCGCTTACTTGCAGCCTTTCATCCCCCGCGAATTGACTCACATCATCGGTGAGGGGGAGTTTTTCGCAAGCTCGGTGTTTCTCAATGCGATGCCACTGGGACTGCTCTATGGCGACCGGTGCGCGCAGAGCCTCGATGAAGAGAGCTATCAGGCATTCAAGAATATCGGCGCAAAAGTCACACAAGCCCTGCTTACGCTACGCAGCAAGCAAACGTAAGCTCAGTATGATTTGCAGGACAGGCACTTCGCGTTAGACTGTCACCCTAAATGCATACATCGCTACGCTATTCCTCTTCATTTTCTTCGGTCGCAGCCGCGACGCGAGGCGCCGCATGAAAGTGCAGAAACTTTGGTTTGTACGGCACGGCGGACGGCTTTCCGGGCCCTTTCCCGCCAAGCTCATTAGCCAGGATTGGATCTTGGGGCGGTTTCAAGCAACGGACGAAGCGAGTATCGATCGCGTGCTATGGGCGGAGATAAAAGATATTCCGGAGTTGCAGCCACAAATTACCCGCCTAAAAAATCGCATTGTAGGAAGCGCCGACGCGCCGCTGGATTGGGAAAAGGAACGGCGCGAGGCAGCGTTGCGTTGGGTGGATGAACGGCATCAGCGGGACCGCCGCGACCAGGCTGGGCCGCAGCCGCTCGCAATCAATCGCCGCGGCGACGACCGCCGCACACACCCCGACAGCCCGGAATGGGCGGCGTTGCGGCAACGGCATGCCGAGCTGCAAGCCGAACTCAAAAAGCGGCGTGAGCGATTTATCGGTATCGGCCTGGTGCTGTTGGGGCTGCTGGCGCTGGTGTTATACGCGGTATTCAATTTCGCACTCGTCAATCCGGTGAAAGTCGGCATTCATGGCCCCTATGCAGCGTGCTCCGAACCTGCGGGTGCGCAAGCGAATTGGGTGCGCTGCGATAAAAACGGCGCGTGGCTCAAGGGCGTTAATTTGACCAGCGCACAATTGAGCGAAACGCGCTTCAATGCCGCGAATCTTAGCCACAGCAATTTGTCTTTCGCCAATTTGACGCGCAGCGACTTGAGCTTCGCCAATCTGCAAGAAGCGAAATTGATAGGCGCGAACCTCACTTCGGCAAACCTCACCTATGCGGAATTGCGCGATGCCGATTTGCGTTATGCCGATCTGCGCGGCGCTAAACTTGACGGCGCCAGCTTGATCGGCGCGCGCTTCGACGCGGCAACTTGGGTAGATGGGCGGAAGTGTTTAGCCATCTCGGTCGGAGCATGCAAATAAATGGCGACCGCGCCCATTAAGCACATCACCTCTGTCGACAATCCGCAATTCAAGCTGCTTAAAAAAATCGCCGGCTCCAGTCGCGAGCGGCGCAAGCTCGGGCAAACGCTGCTGGATGGCGTGCATTTGCTGGAGGCGCTGGCGGATACGCGCGGTGAACTCAGTTTGCTGGCGCTGCGTGCAGGCGCGGAAACGGCGCCGGAGATTGCACAGTGTGTGACACGCTTCTCCGATACGCCGATGATAGTGCTGAGTGACGCATTGTTCGATGCGCTCTCGCCGGTCGAACATCCGACCGGGATTCTCGGCCTGATGCCGATACCGCAGCCAGCGCGCCATCGCCACGATTGCTGCGTGCTGCTGGAAAATATTCAAGATCCGGGCAACCTCGGCAGCATACTGCGCACCGCGGCGGCGGCGGGTGCGGATGCGGTTTATTTGTCCCCAGGCTGCGCTGAGGCTTGGTCGCCCAAGGCTTTGCGCGCAGGCATGGGGGCACATTTCGCACTCGCGATTCACGAGCAGCAAGACCTGGCCGGCTTAGCCGATCAATTCGATACGGTGTTCGCCACCAGCTTGGCGGCCACACAGTCTATTTATGCAAGCGATTTGACTGGCAAGGTGGCCTTTGTCTTCGGCAATGAAGGCGCAGGACTATCGCCGGCGCTGTTGGCTGCTGCGACTCGACCCATTACCATTCCCATGCCGGGAAAAATCGAGTCCTTGAATGTTGCCGCCGCCGTGGCGGTTTGCCTGTTCGAGCGCGTGCGCCAGCGTCAGCTTTTGCTTAAGCCGGTTTGATGCAGAATGTTTGAGGCGATTTCCTCAATCGACATGGCAGAAGAATCGATAAAGGGAATGTTTTGCGATTTGAACAGCGCCTCGGCTTGGCGAATTTCGCTACGGCAGGTGGATAGCCGTGCATAGTCGCTATCGGGTTTGCGCTCGTGGCGAATTTGCGCCAGCCGCTCCGGGCTGATGGAGAGCCCGAATAGTTTGGCTTTGAACGGACGTATCGGTTCGGGCAAACGGGCGTGCTCGAAATCGTCCGGCGTCAGCGGATAGTTGGCTGCATGCAATCCATATTGCAGGGCGAGGTACAAACAGGTGGGTGTTTTGCCGCAGCGCGAAACGCCGATCAAAATAATATCGGCTTGATCGAGATGGCTACCCAAGCCGTCATCGTGGCTCAAAGTGAAATTCACCGCGTTCATGCGGCCGAGATAATCGTTACCCATACCGTGGGCTTTGCCGATCACCCCCGAGGATTTTGAGCTGAACTCGGTCTCCAGCGGGGTAATGAAGGTGGCGAAAAAATCAATGAACAAAGCGTTGGCGCCAGCCACGATAGCACACACCTCTTGATTCATTAGTGTGCTGAAGACGATAGGCCGTTGCCCGGATTCTTGCGTGTTGCGGTTAATCCAATCCAGCGTGGCGGCGGCGCGCTTGGGGGTGTCGATGAAAGGTAGCGTATGGCGCTCGAATTCAATATGATCGAACTGGGTGAGCAGGCTCTTGCCCAGCGCCTCGGCTGTAATGCCGGTGCGGTCGGATATAAAGTAAACAATACGTTTTTCAGCCATCAAATCACTCTACAGGGGCAGCCATGAGCAATCAAGCCTACATCGTCTGGTTCGAACATCTCGGCATACACGATGTACCGACCGTGGGCGGCAAGAACGCCTCGCTCGGCGAAATGATTGCCAATTTGTCTCATCTCGGGGTGCGCGTGCCGGGCGGGTTCGCCACCACCGCACAAGCCTTCCGCGATTTTCTTGAGCATAACGATTTAGAAAATCGCATCAACGCGGCCTTACGCCCGCTCGATGTAAGCGATGTGGATAATCTTTCCGCCGTGGGTAGCCAAATCCGGCAATGGATCATGGAAGCGGCGCTGCAACCGGCATTAGAGCAAGCGATTCGCGAGGCATGGCAAACGATGGCGGCGCAGATTCCCGGTGCGTTATCGGTCGCAGTACGCTCGTCCGCCACTGCGGAAGATTTGCCCGATGCCTCATTTGCCGGACAGCAGGAAACCTATCTTAATGTGATCGGCATCGAGGCGGTGTTGGCGAAAGTGCGTGCGGTGTTCGCCTCGCTCTACAACGACCGGGCGATTGCGTATCGTGTGCATCAGGGTTTCGACCACGCTCAAGTGGCCCTCTCTGCCGGCGTGCAGCGCATGGTGCGTAGCGATCTATCAGCGAGCGGGGTGATGTTCACGCTCGATACTGAATCCGGCTTTCCCGATGTGGTGTTCATTACCGCGTCTTACGGCCTGGGGGAGATGGTGGTGCAAGGCGCGGTGAACCCGGATGAATTTTATGTGCACAAGCCCATGCTCGCCGCCAACAAATTCGCGCTTATCCGCCGCTCGCTCGGCTCGAAAGCCAAGCGCATGGTATATGGCAAAGACGGTGCGGATACGCATATCGAAGAGGTGCCTGAAGCCCAGCGCCAGCGTTTTTCCTTGAGCGACGACGATGTATTGGAACTCGCGCGCGCCGCAGTAAGCATCGAGCAACACTATGCCCGGGCGATGGATATCGAATGGGCCAAGGATGGCCAAGACGGCCTGCTCTATATCGTCCAAGCGCGGCCGGAGACGGTGAAAGCGCGCGGCTCCCAAGGCGTGCTGCGGCAATATCACTTGAAGCAGCGCGCACCGGTATTGATTTCCGGCCGGGCTATCGGTCAGCGCATCGGCAGCGGGCCGGTGCGGGTAATTTTACGCGCGACTGACATGAACCAAGTACAGCCGGGTGATGTGCTGGTGACAGACATGACCGATCCCGATTGGGAGCCGGTGATGAAACGCGCCGCCGCCATCGTCACCAATCGCGGCGGACGCACTTGCCATGCGGCGATTATCGCGCGCGAACTGGGCATCCCCGCGGTGGTGGGTTGCGGCGACGCCACCGATAAATTGAAAGACAGCCAGCCGGTCACGGTGTCGTGCGCCGAGGGCGATACCGGCTTTATTTATGAGGGCTTGCTCGATACCGAAATCCGCGATGTGAATGTGGAAAAAATGCCCGAGCTGCCGGTTAAAATCATGATGAACGTGGGCAACCCGGACCGCGCCTTCGATTTCGCCAGCCTGCCCAATGACGGGGTGGGACTCGCGCGACTCGAATTCATCATCAATCGCATGATCGGCATTCATCCTAAAGCTGTGCTGGAATACCCGAACCTGCCTGACGATCTCAAGCACACCGTAGAGGCCATGAGCGCCGGTTACGCCGACCCGGTGAGCTTTTATGTAGACCGCCTAGCGGAAGGCGCGGCCACCATCGCCGCCGGGTTCTGGCCAAAACCGGTGATTGTGCGTCTGTCGGATTTCAAATCCAACGAATACGCCAATCTCGCCGGCGGCGAACGCTATGAGCCGAAAGAAGAAAATCCCATGCTCGGCTTTCGTGGCGCGTCGCGCTACGTGGCGGAATCATTTCGCGACTGCTTCGCGCTGGAATGCCGCGCTATGAAAAAAGTGCGCGAGGAAATGGGGCTCAGTAATGTGGAAATTATGATTCCCTTCGTGCGTACGGTGGAAGAGGGCAAGGCCGTGGTGGATCTGCTGGCGCAGCAGGGACTTAAGCGCGGCGAGAATGGCTTGCGCGTCATCATGATGTGCGAAATTCCTTCAAATGTAATTTTGGCAGCAGAATTTCTTCAGCACTTCGACGGCTTCTCCATCGGCTCCAATGATCTAACGCAATTGACGCTGGGCTTGGATCGCGATTCGGGCTTAGTGGCCGCCGCTTTCGACGAACGCAACCCCGCAGTCAAAGCCTTTTTGCATCAAGCGATTCAAGCCTGCCATAAAGCGGGAAAATACGTCGGTATCTGCGGCCAAGGGCCATCCGATCATCCCGACTTGGCGGAGTGGCTGGTAGCCGAGGGGATCGATAGTATTTCGCTGAATCCGGATACGGTGGTAGAGACTTGGCTACACTTAGCCAAGCATTAACGCAGGGAAGCTAAAAAGCCTTGCCACCAGCGGCGGCGGCTTTGCGGCACGATAGCCGGTGTGAGTTCGGTGGGAGGGACTTGGCTCATGGTCCAGCCGGGTAGCGGCGGATTCTTGGAAGAGCCACAGGATGATCCCAGATGGTTGGGATCGTAAATTTTAATGAAAGCGGGATGCTCTAAATCGTCGGCATAGACGATGCCACAATAGTCTTCTTCATGCTCTTTATGCAACAGCGCGTCAATGTCGGCGATAAACTTCTGTACGTGTTGCGCATCCGCTGGTTCAGCTGGGACTGCCTCGCCCACGGCATACACATACCAGCCGGCGCTCGCATCCACTTTGCCCCAAAACCCGCTGAGCTGATCCCAGCGCATGATGCCGTAAAGCATGCCGCTTAAGGCGCGGCGGAAAGCATCGTTGGCGGTTTGGGGAAGCGGCGCGTTCATTGTGGGAAGGTAGTGTGAGCCAGCGTGACTATCTGGCGACTTGGCGCTCGCGCATTTCATCCAGGGTTTTGCAGTCGATGCACAGCGTGGCGGTGGGGCGGGCTTCCAGGCGTTTTAAGCCGATTTCCACGCCGCAGCTTTCGCAGTAGCCGTAATCGCCATTTTCAATTTTGGCGATGGTCTCGTCGATTTTCTTAATCAACTTGCGTTCGCGGTCGCGGTTGCGGAGTTCCAAAGCGATATCGGATTCTTGGCTGGCGCGGTCGTTGGGGTCGGCAAAGACAGTGGCTTCGTCCTGCATCGTGTGTACAGTGCGGTCAATGTCCTGGGACAGTTCGGCTTTCCACTCGGCAAGAAGTTTGCGAAAATGCGACTGTTGCCGCGCATTCATATAGGGTTCGCCTTTTTTCAGCACGTAAGGGGCGAAAGCTTTGTGTAGTTCTCCGGACATCTTGATTCTACCCGTTGCAAAAAAAGGATTTAATACCAGCTTTTCATTTTTATCGCAAGTTTTCCGGCAATTTTTTAGTGGGGGTTGTGTGTCTTTAGCGGCTTTAATTTTCGATGTGGATGGCACGCTCGCCGATACCGAGCGCGATGGCCATCGCCTGGCCTTTAATGCGGCCTTCAAGGAGTTGGGATTAGATTGGGTATGGGATGTGCCCACCTACGGCCGGCTGCTCGCTGTGACCGGCGGTAAGGAGCGTATGCAGCATTACGTCGGCACGATGCGCCCGGACTATGCGAAACCTAAGGATTTTGATGATTTAGTAGCGCAACTGCATCAAGCCAAGACTCGCCACTACACGGCTTTGCTCGCACATGGCGGCATTCCCTTGCGGCCGGGAGTGAAGCGCCTGCTGCAAGCGGCACGCGCCCAGGGGCTGCGGCTGGCGATTGCGACCACCACCACGCCGGAAAATGTCACTGCGCTACTGACACATAGCCTGGCGCCGGGTTCGGAAACGTGGTTCGAGGTTATTGGTGCGGGCGATATCGTGCCGGCCAAAAAACCCGCAGCGGATATTTATTTCTGGGTGCTACAACAGATGGGGCTCGAAGCGGCGCAATGCTTAGCGTTCGAGGATTCCGAAAACGGCCTCAAGGCGAGCCAAGGGGCGGGCCTGAAGACCGTGGTCACGATCAACGACTACACCCGCGATCATGATTTCACCGGTGCAAGGGCAGTGCTGAGCGATTTGGGTGAAGCGGATGCGCCGTTTCAAGTGCTGCACGGCGCGGCGCAAGGTAAGCGCTACGTCGATCTCGAATTATTGCGCCTATGGCATGCAGTGCCTTAGCTATCTGGCAGGCGATTTGATCGTTATCGCTTATCCCCGATTACGGGGATTATTCGCTTCAATTTTATCCGGCCTGTCCACTAGCGCACGTCGGTCAGATTCACCCAAGATTTTGGAAGGATCGCCGTGGGGGATGTCCGCGAGCAGGCGATCGAATTCCAATTTAACCACCGCATAACACTCACATACCGCCTGTTCCAATCCTGGCCGGTCAAGCACCTCGATGTGGCCACGGCTGTAGCGGATGAGTCCGGCGCGCTGCAATTTCCCGGCGGCCTCGGTCACCCCTTCGCGGCGCACGCCGAGCATGTTCGCGATCAGTTCCTGCGTCATGTCAACGAATCCGACGACAGACGGTCAAAGCTTAACAACAGCCAGCGGCACAGTTGCTGCTCGACCGAATGGTGCCGATTACATACAGCGGTTTGTGACATCTGCGTGATCAGCGCTTGCGTGTAGCGCAGCAACAGGTGAAGCACCGGTCCGGCGCGGTTGAATTCCTGCAGCAGCAGTTGCGCTTTGAGGCGATAGCCGTGGCCCGCACTCTGCACGACGACCCGGCTGGGCGTGGTATCGCCGCCCATGAATAGCGAAATACCGAGTATGCCTTCATTGCCGACTACCGCGATTTCAGCCGATGCGCCGTCCTCCAAAACGTAGAGCAGGGACACGATGCAGGTGGTGGGGAAATAGACGTGTTGCAAGTGGCCGCCAGACTCGTAAAGGGCTTCGCCGAGCGGCATGGCAACCAGTTCCAAATGGGGGGACAGGCGACCAAATTCGGCAGCGGGCAAAGCGGCGAGAAGATGGTTTTGCGTTGGGCTATGGGGGGTGGGCATCAGCGAACTCCGGTGTTGCAGTCCCGAGGGTGGGATTAGATAAACTTTGCCAAATCGCCCATATGCCGACAGGGTATCACGAAGAACCTATTTGTACGCTATAGCACAATAGCACAATAGCACACGATACCTGCTTAATATAAGCGTGAACTTGCAACCGCGAGGGGAAACCGCATAGCGCGGACGAACCGTTTATGCCCTTGGTACGGCAGCGAACAGACGATATTTTCATCGATAGGTATTCTGCACACATTGGCAGGCGGTAAATAGGTTTGCGATGAAAGCGGTTACAAGAGTCGAAGTAAGAGTGACAAATAGCATAGAGAGATTTTAACCCGAGGTTTAAACAAAGGAGATGTTCAAATGAAAACGCTGAAAACATTTGCAGTTAGTGCGGTTGCCGCGGCAGTGCTGTTCGGCTTAGTGGGTTGTAGCGGGATGTCGACGCGGGACCAAGACACCGCAATCGGTGCAGGCGTAGGTGCTGTCGGCGGTGCTGTTCTCACGGGCGGCAGCGCAGCCGGAACCATCGGCGGCGCCGCAGTCGGTGGCGTCATTGGCAACCAAGTCGGTAAAGACAAGCAATAGTGGCTAAAGGATGGGGGGCCGTGTGGTCGGCGCATTGTCACTCGGAGTCAATGCTGCTGGTAGGTACCAACGTAGCTTTGCCATATGTACGGTTGCGCACAGACGAAACAGCGCCTGGGCTATATCTTGCCCTTCGTTGGGCGCGCTACGCGCCTAATCCATTTGATTAATTTTTAGGAGTCCACATGAATAAGTTCACTATCAGTTCGATCGCCCTGGCATTCAGCCTCGCATTTAGCGTTAACGCCATGGCTGAAAACATGTCGAAAGAGGAATACAAGGCGGCGGATAAGCGTATTGCCGCCGAGTACAAAGCGGATAAGGCGGCCTGCGCTTCCTTAGCCGACAATGCGAAAGACATTTGCAAGGCCGAAGCCAAGGGCAAAGAAAAGGTTGCGGAGGCCGAGGTCAAAGCACGTTACAAGCCTTCTAAAAATGCCACCTACAACGTCAGTGTTGCCAAGGCAGAAGCGGATTACGCTGTGGCCAAGGAAAAATGTGACGACAAATCTGGTAATGACAAAGACGTCTGTGTGAAAGAAGCGAAAGCCGCCCAAGTGCGCGCCAAAGCCGATGCCAAAGCCCAGATGAAGACCTCGAAAGCAAACGCAACAGCCGCCGAGGACACCACTGATGCGCGTACGAAGGCGAAAGAAAAGGGCACCGAAGCGCGCCAGGATGCAGTGGCAGCTAAACGTGACGCCGACTACAAAGTGGAAGCCGAAAAGTGCAATAAGTTTTCCGGCGATGTGAAAGATCAATGTGTCGCGCGTGCAAAAGCGCAATACGGCAAATAAGCCATTATCCTGTCGTCCCCCCGCTACAGCTCGGGTGCGACAGGGGTGATGGAACGTGTATACCGTGCTTCTCACAAACCCCGCCGCTTGCCTTGCGGCGGGGTTTCTTATGCGGTAGTCCTCTCCGTCCAATAACCCATTTCTTTTAAGTTCGACACCCTCTTCGCAGCCAAAACACGATCATAGATATCCTTGTCGGCTTGATAACAGACGCAAGAAGCGGCTTCCAGACCGCTGCGGTCGATAATCGTAATATCCCCACGACTATAGCTGATGAACTTTTGCTTTTGCAGCGAACCTGCGGCTTTGGTGATGCCAACGCGACGTACGCCAAGCATATAGGCAAGAAATTCGTGCGTGATATGAAATTCGGCCGAGTGCGCCCGGTCCGCAGTCATCAAGAGCCAACGGGCGAGGCGTGCCTCCGCCACATGAAATCGGGTACAGACGGCCATTTGACCAAGCTGACTCATTAACACATAGATGTAGCGTTTCAGCACTTGCCGCAGTGCGGGGCTTTGTTCGAGTTTGACAAGAAACTCAGCAGCTTCGATTTGCCACGCGGGTCCGCCACCCTGCACCAAGGAGTGCATGGATGAAACGCCGACGCCCAGCACGAGAGGAGTACCGAACATTCCCTCATTGCCAACCAGTTCTACTTCCAGCTTGGCATGGTCATCAATCTGCGTCACCAAAGAAATATAGCTGTTAGTAGGAAAGTAAACGCGGCGAATACGCTCGCCAGGTTCGGAGAGAACAGTTCCCAAAACCAACTCGACTTGCTCACAACCGACGAGTAAGTGTTGGCGATCTTTGCGGGGCAGCGACGTAAGTAGGCGATTTGTCGCAAGTACGGTTTTTGGGGTTAGCACGGTGGCTCTCTGGTAGCGTTGGGGAAACCCAACTGGCGCCACAAGGAGAGATGGCGCAGCAATCCCAATGTCGGATGCTGCCTAAAGGGGCTCTCTATTTCTTCTAATAGAGAGCCTGTCACAAGCACGTATGTGCCTGCGACAGAATCCAGGCAAAATTGAACACCATCGATATAGCTACTCAGCATGCGCGTTGTCGGCGCGCAGCCTGAAAGAGCCGCCTTGGAATTGTGTAATAACTTGTCGCCATCTATGGCAAATTTTGTCACGCCATGTGCTATTTCTGCTCGGGCGCAGGCACCGGTGGAACAATCACGATGGTGTCACCGCCAGTTTTGCCGGTATCGCCTTTGGCGCCGTCGTAACCTGGAGTGCCAGTGGCGCCCTGTGTGCCAGTTGCGCCTTGGGCGCCTTCGTAGCCTTGCGTACCAGGTTTGCCGGTATCGCCCTGTGTACCAGTTGCGCCTTGCGGTCCGGCGGGACCTGGCACCGTAACCGGCGTAGGCGGAACGACCACGGTGGTCGGTTTATCGCAAGCGCTCAATCCAAACGCCGTGATGACAGATGCAAATAGTATGGAAGATTTCATCATGTTTCCTCTAGGATATACAACGGTTGAAGACGGTTTGTTTACTACTAAGCGTGTTGGGTCAATTCGGCAGCATAAACTGCTGTTGAATTTTCCTTGCGACGGTCGGGGTATCTTTAAAAAATAGTTTCTTGCTTCCTTAGGGGACGACACCTTTCGGAGATGCTGCGCCCTGCACAAATCAATATTGAGCGTAAGAATAAGCTACAGCACTATCAGATTCTGTACGCTGTCGCACATAGTGCATGATTTTTACAAAGCGCATCTAGTCGGTGATGTTTAACCACCGCTTGATCTGTGCGCTAACGCACCGAGCGCGCCTCTCGGGGGCGCGGATAATCGCATTAATCTATGAAAGGACAGGAACCTGCCGATCTGGAAAGAAATCCTCTCATCTACCGAGCGCTTAAATTGTCACTATGGTGCATCGTTCCCTTAAATGGTTGGTCGCATTGCTGCTCGCGCTGCCAGTATTGGCCATTCTTTACGTCGCGATTTTCGGCTGGAATTGGGCGCGCGGCCCGCTGCAGCGGATCGTCACCGAAAAGACTGGCCGGGAACTGGTGATTGGCGGAGACCTGAAAGTCAATCTAGGCTGGCCCGCGCCGCGCGTGCGCGCACATGCTGTCACGTTCGCCAATCCACCTTGGGCGAAGGAAAAGCAGATGGTCGCGGTGGATGACGTGGAATTCAGCGTCGACCTGCTCGAGCTACTCAAAAAGAATCTGATGTTTCCCGAAGTACGCCTGGCTCGCCCGGCCGTCTTCCTGGAACAGGCTGCGGACGGGCGCAAGACGTGGCTACTTGACTTGAACCAGTCGGACGAAAGCGCCCGTATTCCGATCGGACGCCTGACGCTGGATCACGGCCGGCTCGGGTATGACGATGCAAAGCAGAACACCAGCATCCGTGCGGACATATCGACGCAGGACGCGCGGGCGGGCGAGGCGGATGCTACCGGCGTTGTATTCAACGCGACCGGGCTCTACAAGGGGCTGGTTCTTGCGGCGCACGGTAGCGGTGGATCGGTATTGGCTCTGCACGATGAAAGCGTGCCGTATCCGCTGAAAGTCGATGCAACCATCGGCCACACCGGCATCAAGGCCGACGGTACCGTGACAAGCCTGCTCAAGTTCTCGGCGATG
>JANYAU010000074.1 GCA_025361165.1 Betaproteobacteria bacterium
ACAAGCATCCATTCAGCGCGATAAGGCTCTAAGATTTCTGCTTCCAAATGCTCGCCATGTTCAAGCTGCCATTCAATAACGATACTTGCGGCTTGCGAGGCAACTATTCGAGTTGGGGGTGGTAATCCATATTCATTTTGAAGAGAGTTCAGCAATGCGATAGTGCTTTCTACTATCTTCTCACCGGGAGCCATTGCACCTTCGCCATCCCAGTTGTCTCGAAGGGATCTTATTTGTTCAAGCTCAGAAATAAGTCTTGTGGTACGGCTAGACCACTCCCTATCTGCTTGGGTCTCGAAAGATGAGGACAATCCCTCGGGGCCGAGAGGGCCTGAGTCCGCACCATAGAGCAAAATATCCCTGCTTTGTGTATGACTTAACATCTAGAATCTCCTTTTCCAGTGCTTGTGTGCGACGGCAGATGTTATGTCTGTGAAGGACAGAACAATGGATTCATGCCCTAGACGAAAGCCACGTTGAAGATCGGAGGCCTTTTCAGGGTTCACTGGGCCACGTGCTGTAAATTGCAGTTGTATAATTTCTGGCCCTTTATCCGAGCCTACCTTACCTCGGTTCAAGGTTGTGTATAAGCGCCCGAGATTGCCGCCTATTATTGATCGCCACTCTCCACGAAAATCTTCGGGGGATAAGTTGGAGACATTCGAACTTGGTGCTGGAAGACCAGGAAAAATATTAGGCCAGTCTTTAACCGACTCCCAAAGCCCGCCCTTTGGTATGTGGTTCACGTAGGTGACTTCCCATTGACTGGGAATCAATGAACCGAACCCAGCTTCCTCCGCAAATTTCTCGAATTGAGAGAATACACTCTGAAACTCAGGGAGTAGCTCGTCGTAGCTCGGGTAGCTGCCTTCCTGTTTTTTCCAGTTATAAATAAAACGGGTGTCTTGAATTTGGATCATTCGTTCGTTATCAGCGCGAATGATTTGAATGCGCTCTGATCCAGGCCCCGTTGCGATTCTAAACCCTGCGCTTGGCCCCCATCGCATCTCTTCACCAAAACGCTCAAACTGATCATCAATTTTTGGGGCAACTTGGACGTTACCCCACTCTTTATCGAGGTAGTTTTTCCAGAACCAGCCAGCGTGTGCATCGGAAAATTTCTGGAGCGGCGCGAACTGAACGCTCAGAACCGTCTCAATAACGGGTGGAGAGTCAAACTTAGGAAGTTGGGCTGTCATCGGCTATAAGTTTATATTGGCAACGTACCAGGCGAAGTCGAGGGTGCAACGATAGTTACACTCTAATATAACCTGGCTATACTATTCAATTTATTTCTGCAATCTCTTTAGAAACACCTGTATCTCTTTTACGGTCCGCGCATCCCCATTTCCCTCGGCCGCCTTGCTTCCATTTGCATAAGGAGCCGGGCTAAACTTGCATAATTGTATTATCAAACGACTGAGCGCGGGTACTGCTTCTTGCCCTACACGATGATTTAGATTGCTTCGATTGGTGTAGTCAGAAGAGGGACGAGCAGGATTTACTGCGTAATCCGCCGCAATGCTTCGAGGTATTTTTCAGTGGTTTTGGCGATGACTTCCGGCGGCAATTTCGGCGCGGGTGGTGTTTTGTTCCACTTGATCGATTCCAGGTAATCGCGCAGATATTGCTTATCGAAACTGGGTGGATTGGTGCCGGCTTGATATTGCTCCGCGGGCCAGAAACGCGAGGAGTCGGGCGTGAGCGCTTCGTCGATCAAGTGCAACTTGCCCGCGTCGTCTTGGCCGAATTCGAATTTGGTGTCGGCGATGATGATGCCTTTGCCGAGAGCGTAGTCGGCGGCGGTTTGATACAAGGCAATGGCTGCATCGCGCACTTGTTCCGCCAGTGCTTGTCCAATCAGTTCCACCGTGCGTTCAAAACTGATGTTCTCATCGTGCTGCCCGATATCGGCTTTGGTCGAGGGCGTGAACAAGGGTTGCGGCAGCTTATCGGCCTCGCGCAATCCGGCGGGCAACGGAATGCCGCATACGCTGCCGTCGCGCTGATATTCTTTCCAGCCCGAACCGACCAGGTAGCCGCGCACAATGGCTTCGATCGGCAGCGGTTTTAATTTTTTTACGACAAGGGCGCGGCCGCTTACTTGCGCGGCCTCTTCGGGCTTCACCACCGATTCCGGTGTATCGCCGGTGAGTTGATTGGGGAGTATATGTTTCAGTTTCTCGAACCAGAAATTGGAAATCGCGGTAAGCACTTCGCCTTTGGATGGAATCGGGTCTTGCATGACCACGTCGAAAGCGGAGAGGCGGTCGGTAGTAACAATCAAAAGGCGCTGCGCATCCACTTCGTAGATGTCACGCACTTTGCCGCGATTAAGCAGCTTTAGGCTTTTTATGTCGGATTGGAATAGGGCTTTGGTCATTTATGCGCTCCAGGAAATACGATCTAAAAGCCTTAACAAGCTAAGCGTTGCTCGACTACTTGATGCAAGTCATCCAATGCCGACCCCATAATGAGACCGGCGCAGTGATGGTATAAGTGCAGCTTGCATGCGATGGGTTCATACAAATTTTCGCGCGCGTGAATTTGAAATTCGCGCCACGCCAACACATGCTGATCCTCGGCGAAGCTGTCGACGCAGAGCCAACTATCGTCGCACAAAATAATTTCTAAGCCGCGATGTTGCGTGAGCGTCACACGCAACGGTTTTCCCAATCGCAGCAAGGCGAGCCGCACCCGGTTGTAACATGCCGCTTCAATCTGCTTGGGCATGATGCGCAGCGAGCTTGTTTCGTGCGGCGTATCCATGCGGTCTACACCGTGTGCGTGCCTATTGTCGCACCGATTTGGTTTCGGGTTCGCTATCCAGCTTGCCCTCGATGAACACTCGGCTGGCCAAAATATCTTCCGCTTCCAGGGTGATGAGGTCGATCTTGGTCAATGATTTGTTTTTGCCTGCGAACAGGCGATTGGCTTGGCGTAGACGCGCGCGGTCAAGGGCATTGCGCACCGAACGCGCGTTGGCGAAGTGCTCTAGTTTCATGCGCAATTGAATGTATTCGGAAAAAGCTTTTTCCGCATCGGGGCTGAAACGATAATTCTGGGTAGCCAGCATGAGCTTGGCGATGTGGAGTAATTCCGCCGCGCTATAGTCGGGGAAATCAATATGGTGTGCGACGCGTGAACGCATGCCGGGGTTGCTGTGGAAAAACTTGTCCATACGGTCTTTGTAACCGGCGAGGATGACCACCAAATCGTCGCGGTTGTTTTCCATGACCTGGAGCAAAATCTCGATCGCTTCCGCGCCGTAGTCGCGTTCGTTTTCCGGTTTGTATAGATAATAGGCTTCGTCGATGAAAAGCACGCCGCCCATAGCTTTTTTGATGACCTCTTTGGTCTTCGGCGCGGTGTGCCCAATGTATTGGCCGACTAAGTCGTCGCGGGTGACGGATACCAAATGGCCTTCGCGCACATAGCCCAGACGATGCAAAATTTCCGCCATGCGCAAAGCGACGGTGGTTTTACCAGTCCCAGGGTTACCGGTGAAATTCATGTGTAGGGTGGGGGTTTCCGAGGTCAGTGCGAATTTTTTTCGCAGCCGGTCCACCAATAATAGCGCCGCGATTTCGCGGATGCGGGTTTTGACCGGCTTAAGGCCAATCAGGTCACGATCAAGCTGATCCAGCACTTCTTGCACATTCGAGGCCTTGAGTTCCGCGTCGAGGTCTACCGGCGTATCGTCCGCCAATATCACACCTGGATAATCTGTCTCGCTCATGACAATGGCTCCGATAACAAGAGTGAAAAAAAATGGCGGGCGCGAGTTAATCGCCCGCCACCGTACTACGCTTGCAAATTAATACCGTTCGCCTTCAGGCTTATCGGTTGCGTAAGAGTGGATGGTGTAGCGCATCGTGCGGCCATCGGTCTCCTGACGCACCAGACCAAAGCCCGGCTCTTTCTTGGGACGATTAACAATGTAGGACATGGTCACGCTCTCTACGCCCCGCACGGCGCTAAAAGCGACGACGCGGATGTAGTGATTCGGGAAAGTCTTACGGCAACTGTTGATCTCCATCAAGATCCCGGCGGGATCTTTCAGGTCGAACATCGGGTTGCCGAACATTTCCCAATAGGTGTTGCGCGGGTGCGGATCGTCGGTATATTCAACGCTCAGCGCCCAACCCTTGCCCAGCGCATATTTGATTTGCGCGGTAATTTGCACATCGGTCAGGTCAGGCAGAAAAGAAAACTGTCCTTGCGTGACGCGATTTCCAAGATTGGTCATCATAATCGCTTCTCCTTGAATTAATTAAACGCTGGCCGTGGTGGTCGGCACAAAGTCAGGGCTATCGGTAGATTCGTAGTTGAAGGTAACGTCCTTCCACGTCTCCAAACCGGCTTTGAGCGGGCCACACCATTTGGCTGCATCAGCCAGAATCTGCGGGCCTTCGTTCCAGATGTCGCGACCTTCGTTACGCGCCATGATCATGACTTCCAGCGCGGTACGGTTTGCAATCGCACCTGCTTGAATGCCGTCTGGGTGACCGATCGTACCGCCACCGAATTGCAACACCACGTCGTCGCCCAAGTAATGCAATAACTGATGCATCTGACCGGCGTGAATACCACCGGAAGCAACCGGCATACACTTATTCAGTGAAGCCCAGTCTTGTTCGAAGAAGATGCCTTTTTCGAGTTGCACCGGGGTGTGGGTGTCGAGCAGCGTGTCGTAGTAACCGCGAATCATCAGGGGATCGCCTTCCAGCTTGCCGACGACGGTACCTGCGTGGATGTGATCCACACCGGCCATACGCATCCACTTACAAATTACGCGGAAGCTCATGCCGTGATTTTTCTGACGCGAGTAGGTCGAGTTACCGGCACGGTGCAAGTGCAGAATCATGTCGTTCTTACGCGCCCAGATCGCCATCGACTGAATCGCGCTGTAACCGATCACGAGGTCGATCATGATGATGATCGAGCCCAAGCTCTTAGCGAATTCAGCACGTGCGTACATCTCTTCCATGGTGCCGGCGGTCACGTTCATGTAGTGACCTTTGACTTCGCCGGTTGCGGCGGAAGCTTTGTTCACAGCGTCCATGCAATACAGGAAACGGTCGCGCCAATGCATGAAGGGCTGCGAGTTGATGTTCTCGTCGTCTTTCATGAAGTCCAAACCGCCCTTGAGCGCTTCGTACACCACGCGGCCATAGTTGCGGCCAGACAGACCCAGCTTCGGCTTGGTGGTGGCGCCCAACAACGGACGGCCAAACTTGTCCATACGCTCGCGCTCGACGATCACGCCGGTGGCCGGGCCCTGGAAAGTCTTCAGGTAAGCCACCGGGATGCGCATATCTTCCAAGCGCAGCGCCTTCACAGCCTTCATACCGAACACGTTGCCGATGATGGAAGCGGTCAGGTTGGCAATCGAATTGCCTTCAAACAAATCGATGTCGTAAGCGATGTAAGCAAAGTACTGTGCTTCGGTTTTGGTGCCTGGGCCGGTGTTCGGCACCAAGTCAACGCGGTAAGCCTTAGCCCGATACATTTCGCATGCGGTCAAGCGGTCAGTCCATACCACGGTCCAGGTCGCGGTGGAGGATTCGCCTGCCACTGCTGCGGCGCATTCGTCCGCCTCTACACCCGCTTGTGGCGTAATGCGGAACATCGCGAGCACGTCGGTATCTTTGATCTTATAGTCAGGCTCCCAATAGCCCATTTTTTTGTAGGGAATAACGCCAGATTTGTAGCGCTCCTTACCTTCTTTCATTGTTTCAGATGCCATGGTGATCTCCAAAGGTTGAAAAAACCGCACGCGCCCACCTACAAACCCGGGGGCAATACCCATTTAGCTAAAAATATTTAGTTTCAGCGCGTTGCAGACAGGCGACTATACGCGTCGAATAATATAAGCAACAGTGAATGTTTTTGATAATTACGATAAGATAATGCTTATGATTATCGCTAGTAAACCGCCATGTTGCATTTAACTTTTCGGCAGCTCTCCGTGTTTGAAGCCGTCGCGCGGCTACTTTCCTATTCCCGCGCGGCCGAGGAATTGCATCTCAGCCAGCCCGCCGTTTCGATGCAAATCAAACAGCTCGAAGAGAATGTCGGACTGCCACTGTTTGAACAGTTGGGTAAAAAAACTTTTCTGACTGAAGCCGGGCGCGAGCTATCTCACTATAGTCGAATAATCGCGCAGCAGTTGGCCGAGGCGGAATCGGTGCTGGGTGAACTCAAAGGCCTGCAACGCGGCAAGCTCAAAATCTCCGTGGCCAGCACGGCCAACTATTTCGCACCGCAGTTGTTGGCGATCTTCAGCCAACGCTTTCCGACGGTGACCGTGAGCTTGGATGTGACCAACCGCCAAGCGCTGCTCGCGCAACTGGCCAATAATGAAATGGATATGGCGGTCATGGGCCAACCGCCGGAAGGCTTGGATTTGGTGGCGGAATCGTTCATGGAAAATCCGCTGGCCGTCATCGCCCCGGTTAAACATCCGCTTGCCTCCGCCAAAAAAATCCCCCTCGCGCGCTTACAAAGTGAAATTTTCCTGGTGCGCGAACCCGGCTCCGGCACGCGCATCGCGATGGAGCGCTTCTTTAATCAACACGGCGTGCCGTTTCATGCGGGGATGGAAATGAGCAGCAACGAAGCGATCAAACAAGCGGTGCAAGCCGGGCTGGGCTTGGGGATTTTGTCGCTGCACACCATCGGCCTGGAACTCGAAACCAAGCGCCTGAAAGTGCTGGACGTAAAAGGTTTCCCCATCATGCGCCACTGGTACGTGGTGCATCGCAAAGCCAAGCGGCTATCGACGGTGGCGCAGGCATTTAAAGCGTTTTTGTTGACGGAGGCGAAGCAGATTTTGGGGCATTAGAGAGTCTGTGCAAAATGCCGTCATTCCGGCGAAGGCCGGAATCTAGGCTTTTAAAAGTCGCGTCAAATCAGGCGCCGGCATGACGGTGACGGTGCTTTTTATAGGATAATTACAGGAGGCAAATACTGCGCATCAGCAGAGCTTAAGTAAAGAGAGAACCGCTATGCGCTACGCTATCGTAATCGAAAAAACTGACACCAACTTCGCAGCCTATGTTCCTGATCTGCTCGGATGCGTCGCCACCGGTGCGTCTATCGAGGAAACCGAGCAATTAATCCAAGAGGCTATCAAGCTGTATCTCGACGGCTTGCGCGAGGATGGTCTTCCCATTCCCGCACCAAGCAGCCAAGTGGAGTACGTTGAAGTCGCGGCTTGAGCGTTTATTTCTAGGTGCTTAAAGTCTCGGTTGTGCTGGGAGGAACCATGCGCTACATACCTCGAATCAAATCGAGTAGCTATCTAAAGACGAACACCGCCGAGGGGCTGGATCAGCTTGCTTCAAAACGCGAACAGCAGGCCATCATACAAAGTGGCCAAGGCAAAGTGGTCATGCAAGACGACGCCTCGTATGACGAGACGCAGGAAACCGTTGTCCTGTTGAAAATCCTGGCGCTGGGCAACCGCGAGATCAAGGAAGGCAAGGTTAAACCCATTGCCGACGTTGTGAGCCGATTGCGGGCCAAGAAAACACGTGCTTGATGCGCCCAAGGGATTGCTCTCACAGCGGGTGCAGAAAGGCTGGCGACTGGGTAATCCCCCCTCATTTGAGTTACCGCCGTATTAAGCGCTCTGTCTTTTCTCAGCTTCTGAAAGCCGCGATTTCAAATGCTCCACCACATCTGTTTGCTCCCAAGAAAACTCGCTACGCCCAAAGTGTCCATAGGCAGCGGTCTGCCGATAAATAGGACGACGCAGCCTCAGGGCTTCGATGATGCCGCGCGGGGTGAGATCGAACACGGCGCGCACGGCCGCTTCCAGCCGTTCGTCCGCCACGCTGCCGGTGCCGTGGGTATCGACCAGCACCGATACCGGTTCGGCAACCCCAATGGCGTAGGCAATCTGCACCGTGGCGCGGCGCGCGAGTTTGGCGGCGACGATGTTCTTGGCGATGTAGCGCGCCATGTAGGCGGCCGAGCGATCCACTTTGGTGGGGTCTTTGCCGGAGAAAGCACCGCCGCCATGGGGGCACGCACCGCCGTAGGTATCAACGATAATCTTGCGGCCGGTGAGGCCGGTGTCGCCGTTGGGGCCGCCGATCTCGAACGGGCCGGCGGGATTTACCCAGAGACGGAATCCTGGCGTGCGTAGAGCTAGCGGTGCCAGTGGGTCGATGATCTCGCGGGTGATTTCCCGCGTGACCCACGCGGGGTCGAGGCCGCGCTCGATCTGGGTGGAGATCACGACGTTATCGATCCCAACCACCCGGTTGTCTTCATACACAACGGTGACCTGGCTTTTCGCATCGGGACGCAACCACGGCAAGGCACCGGCATGGCGCAGTTCGGCCAGCCGCTTCACCAGACGATGTGCCAACCAAATAGGGTAAGGCATCAGATCCGGTGTCTCGTCACACGCATAGCCGAACATCAGGCCTTGATCTCCCGCGCCGATGATCCCTCCGGCGAGTTCAACCCCCTGGTGAATCTGAAACGACTGGCGATTGAAACGTACTTGCACTTCACAGTGATCAGGATCGATACCCGTCTCGGCATCGCGATAACCGATGTCGCGCAGCACTTGCCGCGCAATACCCTCAGCGCGATTCTGGATTTTCTCGTAGAGCGCCTTGTCGGTAGTTTTAAACTCGCCGGCGATCACCACCAGATTGTCGGCGACGAGCGTTTCACAAGCCACTTTGGCGGCAGGTTCCTCTGTGAGAAAGGCATCCAGGATGGTGTCCGAGATTTGATCGGCAATTTTATCGGGATGCCCTTCCGAGACCGACTCGGAAGTGAAAAGGTATTGACGTGCCATTCAGTGCTCCATGACTTTCTTGGGAATCAGCGTAACCGGGCTTGGGGATGGAGCACTTTACCCGTCTTCATCCTCCTCCATCTCTTCGTCATCATGGGTGTCGATGAATTCCTGAATGTCGTCCACAAACATACCGCCGCCATTATTAAAATCCTCAATCTTTTTGGCGGATAGGTGCAAAATCTCCGTGGCAACGTGTTCGGAAGAAAATTGATTTATTTTTTGAAACAGCGTTTCCATGAACTGCGCAAAAGTGATGTCGTTATCGATGCTTGCATAGGCATCATCCAATGCATTTTGCGCAATGGCTTCGAAATACTCTTTAACGGAATTGATAGCTTGTTCGTCTAGATTCATAGGTACCTCCTCAATAATTTATTCATCGGTTGCCGGCAGACGAATCGTGTATTGGCCCGATTTCTCGTGGCGCACCACCGTCAGCAAGTGCTTATTTTGTGCGTCCTCGACCAAATCTTTGAACGATCGATAGTCATAGGATGATTCGGTAAAGCCCGGTTTACGCCGTTGCATTGTGGTCTTGACCAGTGAGCCCCAGATATTTTCATCCGAGCCGCGTTCTGCAATCAGCGCCTCTACCGTCTCCACGATAAAATCGAGCGCTTCCTGCCGTTTTTCGGGCTCGCCCTTCGTGGCCGTGGATTTTTTATCTCGCGATAACTCTTTCGCCGGCGCCTTCTTAGCCTTGCGCTTTTGTTGTGCCTCCTGCTCGCGTACCAAATCGTCGTAAAAAATAAACTCGTCGCAATTGGCGCTGAGCAAGTCCGAGGTAGAATCTTTTACGCCGATCCCGATAACGTGCTTATTGTTTTCACGCAGCTTGGAAACGAGCGGCGAGAAGTCCGAGTCGCCGCTGATAATGACGAAGGTATCCACATGCGATTTGGTATAGCACAGGTCAAGCGCATCCACCACCATGCGAATATCCGCGGAGTTTTTGCCGGATTGCCGCACATGCGGAATCTCGATCAACTCAAAAGCCGCTTCGTGCATGATCGCCTTGAACTCCTTATAGCGATCCCAGTCACAATAGGCTTTCTTCACCACGATGCTGCCCTTGAGCAGGAGCCGTTCAAGCACTTTCTTAATATCGAATTGCGAATATTTGGCGTCGCGTACGCCTAAAGCAATATTTTCAAAATCGCAAAAGAGTGCCATGTTGGTAATCTCGATTTGGCCTGCCACTAGATACTCCTTACTTATTGATCTTTTCATAATTCATGACACACTTCAAATCCCCCCAACCCCCCTTTTGCAAAGGGGGCAACCTCAGAACGCGGCTCGGAACGGCCCCTCCCTTTAACAAAGGGAGGCTGGGAGGGATTTGCGTGAACATGTTGGTAGGTCATGAACTAAGAAAAGCTCATTTATACGATGCCACATTAATCACTATAGCCCAATCAGCGCGCCACTAAAAAACAGAGCCGATTCATGTTTTGTTCTTCAGCCTATCCTTGAGATCGGCAAAAGGATTAAAGGTGGCGAGCGTTGCGGCATCGCCGCCATCGGTGCGCCCCGCTGAATCCTTTAGCTTGGAGTGCTCATTCTCATGGCAATAAGTGCAAAGCAATTCCCAATTGCTGCCATCAGCGGGATTGTCGTCGTGGTTGCTATTCTTGTGGTGCACCTCTAGCAGTTGCAGCGTCTTGCGGTCGAAGGAGCGCGCACAGCGACCGCACACCCAGGGGTAGAGCTTAAGCGCTTGCTCTCGATAGCCCACCGCACGTTTGTCTGCATTGAGCCGCGCTTCAAGTATCACTTTATCTAACTTACTGGTGTCTTTTGCCATCAGTACCCCGTTTTTTTAGAATCATATTCTCTCAGCAAGCGCGAGCCGCCACAGCGATGTGACCTCCGCCGCGCGTGCTGCGTGCAGCGGGTCGGTGTCGTCGGCGGCGCGCGGATGATGCGGCCGCACATCCATTCGATCCACCACCTTCAATCCCGCCATATTGATCGCCGCCAGCAACTCATCCCGTGACCGCAGGCCTAAGTGCTCGGCGAGATCGGAGAGGATCAGCCAGCCTTCACCCTCGGGCGTCAGGTGCGCAGCCAGGCCGTTGAGGAATCCGTGCAGCATGCGGCTCTCCGGATCGTACACCGCGTGCTCAATGGGCGAGCTTGGCCGCGCCGGGATCCACGGCGGGTTGCAGACCACGAGTGGCGCACGACCTTCGGGAAAAAGATCCGCTTGCACCACCTCCACCCGCTCGGTGAGCCCGAGCCGCGCGAGATTTTCTCGGGCGCACGCCAGCGCGCGCGGGTCTTGGTCGGTGGCAATCACGCGCTCAACACCGCGACGCGCAAGCACTGCGGCGAGCACGCCGCTGCCGGTGCCAATGTCAAAGGCCAGCGTCGTTGCGGGCAACGGCGCTTTGGCCGCCAACCCCACGTATTCGCCACGCACCGGCGAATACACGCCGTAGTGCGGATGGATGCGCGCCCCCAGCGCCGGGATCTCAACCCCCTTTTTGCGCCACTCGTGTGCGCCGACAATGCCCAGCAACTCGCGCAACGAAGTCACGGAAACTTCACCGCCCGCGCCGTAGGCCTCCCGGCACGCTTGCTGAAAATCGGGCGCCCGCCGCAAGGGAATAGTGAAATCACTCTCCAGCGGGATCAGCAGCATCGACAAAGTTCGCGCGCGCTGGGATTGAGCCTGACGATGAAAATTGAAAACCTCGCTAGCTGACGGTGCTGGTTTATGCAGCTTGCGGTCAGCCCGCCGCGCCATCGCTTGCAGCAACTGGCGCGCGTTCTGAAAATCGCCCCGCCACAGCATCGCAGTGCCCTCGCAGGCCAGATGGTAAGCGGCATCGGCCGTCATCAGGTCATCGGCGATCACCACACGCTTGGGTGGCAAAGCCCCGCGCTCCGAGCGCCAACGGGCAGAGCGAGCCTCGTCTGCCTCGGTCCAACTAATGATTGGGTGTGGATTCACAGTGACATTTCAGTGCTTGATCGGCTTCCGGTCGGGATGGTCGAAATAGGCGTCATATTTATCCAGCGCGCCTAGCACCTTCACCGCTCCCGTCTGGCGCTTGGTCTTTTTCGTTTTGCCTTCCATCGCCTCCGCCCCACTCAGTAGGTCGGCGAGGATCAGGTGCAGTTGTGCATCGGCTTGCGAATCGAGTTTGCAGTTGGCCACGATGCCGCCCACCTCGCCGCTTACTTTCTGCGCCAGTTCGCTGTACTTGGCTGTGGATAGCTTGTTTGCATGAATAGCTGGCAAAGAAGCGGCCATCGCCGCGCGAATATTTTCCATGCCTTTGCGCAGCGGATCATCGGTCGCCCATTTCTTGCCGTCGTTCAGCTTCAACTTGCTTGGGCTGGCCCCTGGTTCGTGTTTGTGCACGCTAATCTCCGCGCCAGCGGGGCCGGTTACAACGAGGCTGATTGCCACGCTGGTGAGCGCCACCAGTTTCCAGATTCTATTTGTTGCAGTCATGGGTTCATTTTCCTGCATGCATCAAACCAGCACCTGGCGTGTCTCTACAAAAAAACGATGGATCTGCTGCTCGATTTGAGGATCGATCATCACCTCGGGCCGCTTACCATTCGGACAGGCGAGTCGTGGCGTGGTTCCGAATAGGCGGCAGATCAGCGGGCGCTCTGCGTAGACTTGGCATCCCTTGTCACCTAGGTGAGGGCAGCTGAGATCGACCAGCGCCGCTTCATGCTCCGCGTCGCTTTTGACTGGCAGCCTGGACATCTCTTCGCTCGATGTGGTCACCGGCCCGCAACAGTCGTGGCAGCCGGGGATGCATTCGAAGCTCGGAATGCGCTCTCTGAAAAACCGGATTTTTTGACTGCTTTTGGTCATTGGGTGTAATCCTCTGGTCGGTAAGCGACCGTATGCCTAGGGCAGACTAAAGCGCAAAGAATAGGTGCCCCTATCCGACCGCTCAGGCTAGGCGCCCATAATAGGGTAAGCCACGCAGCTTAGCGACAGCGCGTCATTTCGGTGTCGGCAAGGCGGCGCACGCAAGTTCCCGCTTCGTGACTGATGCGAAATACATTCAGCGTGCATCTGACCAGGACATAGTTGTTATCCTCGAAAAAGAACATGCCCGCGACTGCCACGCCATGCGTGTTATTTTCCAATTGGGGCAGGATCATCTTGCCCAGTTTGTAAGAAACCGTATGGCCTTGGGTGCTGAAAATATAAGCGACTTTCAGGGTGTTCTCCTGAGTAAAGGGTTGACCGGAGAATAAGCCGGTGTCGGTGAATTTGAGCGGGGATGGCTAGCTCGCGAAACGGCGCCAGTAGGTAGCACGCCAGTAATACAGAACCGTGGTGTCGTCCAAGGGATAGCTGTCGGCATAAGGCACGCCGCGCATCGGTTCTTCGATGTTGTCCCGCGCGGGGTCGAGCGGCCGCCAGTCGGCCTCGCGTGGGTCCTCCGCCAATGGCGGGCGGCTTTCAGGCACCAGCCGTCGCACCGCGGCACCGAATGCTGCGAAGTTGTGTTGGGCTTCTTCGAGGGAAACCGAGTTCGCGCTACCCGGCAGGCGTGGAAAGCGCAACTGGGCGAGATCGTCCTCCCATAGGCAGACCGGGCACTTTTCGTGTGATCCGGGCTGATGGCGAAACACCACATAACCGCAACACGGGCAGGGAAAGTCGCCTTCTTCCATCATCAATAGCATCGGTGTTCTCCGCTACGCGCGCTGTTAGCACTATAGCGCGGACGGTGGGCAAAGAAAAAGGCGGCTTGCAGCCGCCTTTTTCGGGGTGCGCGAAAAAAACGCTTAGTTCACTTTCGGGTCCAACTCGCCTTTGCTGTAACGCGTGGTCATCGCATCCAGCGACAAGATTTTAATCTTGGACGCATTGCCTGCGGTACCGAAGGAAGTGTAGCGTGCGGCACAAATTTCTTTCATGGCTTTGGTCGACGCAATCAAAAATTTGCGCGGGTCGAATTCTTTTGGATTTTCCGCCAGGAATTTACGTACCGCGCCGGTGGAGGCCATGCGTAAATCGGTGTCGATGTTCACTTTGCGCACGCCGTGCTTGATGCCTTCAATAATTTCTTCGACTGGCACGCCATAGGTTTCGCCCATATCGCCGCCGTAGCTGTTGATGATCTTGAGCCATTCTTGCGGCACCGAGCTGGAGCCATGCATCACTAAGTGGGTGTTGGGAATGCGTTTGTGGATTTCTTTGATGCGAGCGATGTCGAGAATGTCACCGGTGGGCGGACGGCTAAATTTATACGCGCCGTGCGACGTGCCGATGGCGATCGCCAAGGCATCGACTTTGGTTTTCTTGACGAAATCGGCGGCTTCTTCGGGGTCGGTCAGGAGCTGAGAATGATCCAGCACACCTTCTGCGCCGATGCCGTCTTCTTCACCGGCGGTGCCGGTTTCCAAGCTGCCCAGGCAGCCGAGTTCACCTTCCACCGAGACACCGCACGCATGCGCCATATCGACGGTGCGGCGGGTAACATCCACGTTGTAGTCGTAGCTGGCGGGGGTTTTGCCGTCTTCCTTCAGGGAGCCGTCCATCATCACTGAGGAAAAGCCCAATTGGATCGAACGCTGGCATACGGCGGGGGACGTGCCGTGGTCTTGGTGAATGCACACCGGGATGTGCGGGAATTCTTCAATTGCCGCCAACATCAGGTGGCGCAAGAACGGCGCGCCTGCATATTTACGGGCGCCAGCGGAAGCTTGCACGATCACCGGGCTATTGGTTTCGTCCGCCGCTTCCATCATGGCGCGCATTTGTTCCAGGTTGTTGACGTTGAACGCCGGTACGCCGTAGCCGTTTTCGGCGGCGTGGTCCAGTAATTGACGCAGAGTGATTAGTGCCATTTGATTTCTCCTTAAAAAATTCAGTGGTTCAATGTGGGCGAGAATCCCCGCTTGCGATCAGGTTTTTTTGTGATCGCCTACGCGTGCTATTTTCATCGTATTGGTGCCGCCGGTCTTGCCGATCGCTTCGCCGAAAGTGAGGAGAATTAAGTCTCCATCGCGTACCGCGCCACGGCGGCGCAATTCGTCTTCGGCTTCGATCAGCAGTTGTTCCCGGTCTGAGGTTGTGGACTTGAAGTTAACCGGAAAAACACCGCGGAACAGGGTCAACTTTCTACGGGTTTCGACCTCGGGTGTCAAGGCGTAGATCGGCACATTGGTGTTCATGCGCGACATCCACAGGGTGGTGGAACCGGATTGCGTCAACGCGGCAATCGCCTTGATGTCGATATGGTTGGCGGTGAACATCGCCGACATGGCAATGGCTTCGTCCGCGCGCTCAAAGTCTTTCTTCACGGTGTACTGGCTCATGGAGGAAACATCGGCTTCCTTTTCGGCCTCAGTGCAAATGCGATCCATAGCGGCGATGGTTTCCACCGGGTATTGGCCGGCGGCGGTTTCTGCCGAGAGCATTACGGCGTCCGTGCCATCCAATACAGCGTTGGCTACGTCGGAAACTTCCGCGCGTGTCGGTATCGGGCTGTTGATCATGGATTCCATCATCTGCGTGGCGATGATAGCGAGTTTATTTTTTTGCCGTGCCAGGCGAATCATTTTTTTCTGCAAGCCGGGTACCGCGGCGTCACCCACTTCCACACCCAAATCGCCGCGCGCCACCATGATGGCGTCGGAGGCATCGATGATTTCTTCCAGCGCGGCGATGGCTTCGGCGCGCTCGATTTTAGCCACCAGCAAACCCTTGCCGCCGGCGGCGCGCAGCAGTTGACGCGCACGCTCCATGTCGGCACCGGCACGCGGAAAGGATACGGCGATGTAATCGGCCTTAAATGCCGCGGCCGTCTTGATGTCTTCCATGTCTTTTTCGGTGAGCGCAGGCGCGGACAAGCCGCCGCCTTGACGGTTGATGCCCTTGTTGTCGGACAGCGTACCGCCTTGCAGCACCTTGCAAATAATTTCCGCGCCTTTGACTTCTTCCACCCACAAGGTGATGCGTCCATCGTCCAGCAATAGTGTCACGCCGCGCGCGACATCTTTCGGCAGATCTTTGTAATCGAGGCCGACGCGCTCTTGATTGCCGAGCGCACAATTGGCGTCGAGGATGAAGCGGTCGTCGTGATTAAGCTGGATCTTTTGGTGTTCGAACTTGCCGATGCGAATTTTCGGGCCTTGCAGATCGGCCAGCACACCGATGGTCTTGCCGCGCGCGCGCGCCAGAGAACGAATCAGCTCCGCGCGGCGGATGTGATCTTCCGGCTTGCCGTGAGAGAAGTTGAGCCGCACTACATCGAGACCGGCGGCAATCATTTGGTCCAGAATTTTCGGGTCGTCCGAAGCTGGGCCGAGGGTGGCGACAATTTTGGTGCGTCTTAGCAAGTTAAGTCCTTAACAACGAAGCAACCGCGGATTAACACCGATGAACACGGATAAAACCAAAAGGAATCCATGCGCATCTGTGGTTTCAGGATGGATTTCTTATTTGGCCGCACGTTCTTCTAAGATCGCCACGGCGGGCAATTTTTTGCCTTCCAGGAACTCCAGGAACGCGCCGCCCGCAGTTGAAATATAGGACACCTTGTCATAGATGTCGTATTTTTGAATCGCTGCAATCGTGTCGCCGCCGCCAGCTAGAGTGAACGCTTTGGTATTGGCGATTGCCATGGCGATGGTTTTGGTGCCGGCGCCGAATTGGTCGAACTCGAACACGCCGACTGGGCCATTCCATACCACGGTGCCGGCTTTCATGATGATGTCGGCGAGTTCTTGCGCGCTCTTCGGGCCGATATCGAAAATCATATCGTCGTCGGCCACTGCGCCCGCGTCTTTTAATACCGCGGGTTCGTTGGCGTCGAATTTTTTGCCAACCACCACATCGACCGCGATGGGAATCGTTGCGCCACGCGCGGTCATTTTCTTCATCAGGGCTTGGGCAGTGGGCACCAGATCGTCTTCGCACAAAGATTTACCGACGTTCTTGCCGGAGGCTTTAAGGAAGGTGTTGGCGATGCCGCCGCCGACCACCATTTGGTCCACTTTCTCAGATAAAGCCTCAAGCACGGTGAGCTTGGTCGAAACCTTGGAGCCGCCGACGATGGCAACCATCGGCCGCGCCGGGCTGAGCAGTGCCTTGGTCAACGCATCCAGTTCTTGCGTCAGTAGAATGCCGGCACATGCTACGGGTGCGTACTTAGCGATGCCGTGGGTGGAAGCTTGTGCGCGATGAGCGGTGCCGAAGGCGTCCATCACGAACACATCGCACAGCTTGGCGTATTTTTGCGCGGTTTCGTCGAGGTTTTTCTTTTCGCCTTTGTTGATGCGGCAATTTTCCAAAACCACCAGTTCGCCGGGAGCGACATCGAAGCCGCCGTCGACCCAATCCTTAATCAAGCGCACCGGCTTGCCCAGGCGCGCGGCGATGTTGTCGGCCACCGGTTTAAGCGAATTCTCCTCCGACCACACGCCTTCTTCCGGGCGGCCCAAGTGCGAGGTCACCATCACTTTCGCGCCTTGTTTTAAGCAGTGGTTGATGGTTGCCATGGAAGCGGTGATGCGCGCGTCGCTGGTGATCTTGCCGTCTTTGACCGGCACGTTGAGGTCGGCGCGAATGAAGACGCGTTTGCCTTTGAGGTCGAGATCGACGAGTTTGATAACGGACATGGTTCTACTCCAATAAAATTAAGATGTAAGAAATAGATTGGTTTCTATTTCTTACACCTCAGGATGTAAGAGATGTCGGGTGGATTAACCCACCCGACATCGGATTACTTGGGAATTACTTCGCCACGTGCTGCACCAAGCGCAGCATATTGCAGGTGTAGCCATACTCGTTGTCGTACCAAGCCACCACCTTGACGAAGGTGCTGTCCAGCGCGATACCGGCTTCGGCATCAAAGGTGGAGGGAGTGCTGTTACCGATGAAGTCGGTGGATACCACTTTCTCATCGGTGTAGCCCAGCACGCCCTTCATTGCGCCTTCGGAGGCCGCCTTCATGGCCTTGCAGATGTCGGCGTAGGAAGCTTCTTTGTTCAGTTCCACGGTCAGATCAACCACGGACACGTCGGAGGTCGGGACGCGGAAAGCCATACCGGTGAGTTTGCCCTTCAACGCGGGCAACACTACGCCCACGGCTTTAGCAGCACCAGTGGAAGAGGGAATGATGTTTTCCAGAATGCCGCGACCACCGCGCCAGTCTTTGCTGGAAGGACCATCAACGGTCTTCTGAGTAGCGGTGGCGGCATGCACCGTGGTCATCAGACCGCGCTTGATGCCGAAGTTGTCGTTCAGCACCTTGGCGACTGGGGCCAGGCAGTTGGTGGTGCAGGACGCGGCGGAAACGATGGCCTCGCCAGCGTAGGTGTCGTGGTTCACGCCGTACACGAACATCGGCGTGTCATCCGTGCATGGCCGCTTCAATGGCGACATCGCGGTTGACGGCGGCAATATGATTGTTAACGGCAAGAAAATTCGCCTCACGGCGGTGAAGAACCCGGCCGAGCTGAAGTGGAACGAGGTCGGCGCCGATGTCGTCGTCGAATCGACCGGCCTGTTCCTCACGAAGGAAACCGCCGATGCGCACCTGAAGGCCGGCGCGAAGAAGGTGATCCTCTCGGCGCCGTCGAAGGACGACACGCCGATGTTCGTCTACGGCGTCAACGACAAGACCTACGCCGGCCAGACCATCATCTCGAACGCCTCGTGCACGACCAACTGTCTGGCGCCGGTGGCCAAGGTGCTGAACGACAAGTGGGGCATCAAGCGGGGCCTGATGACGACGGTGCACGCTACGACGGCGACGCAGAAGACCGTCGACGGCCCGAGCCACAAGGACTGGCGCGGCGGCCGCGGCATCCTCGAGAACATCATCCCGTCGTCGACCGGCGCGGCCAAGGCCGTCGGCGTCGTCATCCCGTCGCTCAACAAGAAGCTCACCGGCATGTCGTTTCGCGTGCCGACCTCCGACGTGTCGGTGATCGACCTCACCGTCGAGCTCCTCAAGGAGGCGAGCTACAAGGAGATCTGCGCCGAGATGAAGGCGCAGTCCGAAGGGCCGATGAAAGGCGTGCTCGGCTACACCGAGGACAAGGTCGTCTCGACCGACTTCCGCGGCGAGCCGATGACCTCGGTGTTCGACGCCGACGCCGGCATCGCCCTCGACAGCACCTTCGTCAAGGTCGTCGCCTGGTACGACAACGAGTGGGGCTACTCGAACAAGTGCCTGGAAATGGCGCGCGTCGTCGCGAAGTAGGCGACAAGAAAAAGGGGCCCGTCGGGCCCCTTGTCACGTCGAAGGCACGAAAGGCGCGTCGCTCAGCGCCAGTGGTGGTAGCCGCCCCGATAACCGCCGCGATAGCCACCGCGGTAGCCGCGATGCCAGGTGCTGCCGATCCAGTAGCCGATGCCCAGCCCGATCACGGGTGCGATGTAGTTCGGCGCGTAGTACTGAGGG
>JANYAU010000081.1 GCA_025361165.1 Betaproteobacteria bacterium
TAACGTAAAGTGTACTTCCTAAAAGACGGAAAATAATGCGTCATGCTGACGTATAATGCAAATGAACCCGTAGGGGTCACATCTTGTATCTTGTATTTCAACAGCGGCGCAGTCAGAACTTGCACGATCTCCCCCTTGGATTTGGCGTGCTGCGCAGCCGGGTTTCTTATTGAACTGCTTGGCCGGTACGCACGATGACATCATTCTTATCCAATGACGGCAGGATGGTCAAGGGAGAAGATTTAGGCGGCATGACGCTCAGGGTGCTTTTACAGAGTTCCCTTAGGCTGCTTTCCGCACGGTGAGCTTTACGCGCATGCCTGCCTTGGCCAACATATTCACCAGCGCATCTAGGCTGAATTTTTCAATTTTTCCCTTGAGTAGCAAATTGAGGCGCGGTTGGGTGATGCCGAGCAGGTTGGCGGCTTCTTGTTGCGTCATGCCTTTTGCGACGGTGCGCACTTTGGATATGAGTTCCGAGCGCAGCAATAGGTTTTGCGCTTCATCCGCGGAAAACCCCAGATCAAGAAAAACATTGTCGCCGCCCTACTGCATTTTTAATGCTTTGCTCATGTTTGTTTCCTCTGGTCCGCTAACTCGCGGTATCGCTTCGCCGCGATTTCAATTTGTTCAGGCATGCTAGAGGCAGTTCTGGCTGGCGTATTTTTTTAGCGCGCTTGCTCTTCTTCCAGCGGCGCGGCTTGCAGTTTATCTTTTGAATCTTTCGGATTGAACCACTTTAATTTGTGATGCAGTGAAACCACGCTGCCGACGATGATGAGCGTGGGCGGTTGGAGTTCGGCGCTGGCGGCAATGGCGGGCAGTGTCTCCAATGTGCCGGTGATAACGCGCTGCTTCGATGTCGTGCCTTGCTGCACGATGGCAGCGGGCGTATCGGCCGTTAAGCCATGTGCGATAAGCTGTTGGCATAAGGTCGGCAAACCGAGCAGGCCCATATAGATGACGATGGTTTGGTGCGGCCGGGCGAGCATTTCCCAATCCAGATTCATGGTGCCGTCTTTGAGATGCCCAGTGACGAAAATGCACGCCTGCGCGTGGTCGCGATGGGTGAGCGGAATACCGGCATAGGAGGCGACGCCGGAAGCGGCGGTTATGCCCGGTACCACTTGGAACGGCACGCCATGCTGTGCCAGGGTTTCGATTTCCTCGCCGCCGCGGCCGAAGATGAAGGGGTCGCCGCCTTTCAGGCGCAACACGCGCTTGCCTTCTTTCGCCAGCCGCACCAGCAGTTCGTTGATGCCTTCCTGCGGCAGGGTGTGGTTGTCGCGCTGCTTGCCGACATAGATGCGTTCGGCGTCGCGCCGCGCCATATCCAACACCGCGGGTGTGACTAAATTATCGTGTACCACCACATCCGCTTGCTGCATCAAGCGCAGCGCGCGGAAGGTGAGCAGATCGGGGTTGCCGGGGCCGCCACCCACCAGATATACCTCGCCCATCGGATGTGCGGTTTCGGTTTCTTGCGCGAGCATGTCGTCCAGCGCGTGCTGCGCGGCTTCGTCTTGACCGGCGAATACCATTTCCGCGATCGGCCCTTGAAACACTTTTTCCCAAAAAATGCGCCGGTTCTCGGGGCGCATGAAGCGCTGTTTTACTTTGTCACGGAATTGCCCGGCGAGGCTAGCCAGGCGGCCATACGCACTGGGGATGAGCGTTTCTAAGCGCGCGCGCAGCATGCGTGCCAAGACGGGGGACGCGCCACCCGAAGAGACCGCGACCAAAATCGGGGAACGATCGATGATAGACGGCAAGACGAACGAGCACAGTGCCGGCGTATCCACGACATTCACCGGGAGCTGACGTGCCTTTGCCGCTTCGGAAACCGCGCGATTTACGGCATTGTCCTCATGCGCAGAAATGACCAAGGCCATATCCTTGAGCTGGCTGGTCTCGAACGTACCGGGTTGATGCAAGAGCCGGTCTTGCGCGGCCAGGTCTTTAAATGCGGGCGCGAGATCGGGTGCGATGACCGTTACCCATGCTCCTGCTTGCAACAGCAATGCGGCTTTGCGCGCGGCGATTTCGTTGCCGCCGACGACCAGACAGCGTTTGCCGCGAATATCGAAAAAGATCGGTAGAAAATCCATGGTGTGCTTAGCTTTCCAAAAAAGGGCGCTTACTCATGCCCGGCATAAATACCCGGCCTAAAAATTTCTTTCTCTGATTTCGAGAACGCCGTGGTACACGGCTCGATCGCGGTTTCGAATTCTTCGCACCACGATGGGTGGCTATAGGAGAGTTCACGGAAAAACCACAAGCCGCGATCCGATTGGCAGGCCGCGGTCATCATTTGAATTTGCTCGCCTGCTTCCGAGCCGACCACGCAACCGCCCAGCAGTTGGCCGGTTTCGGCATCGTGTATCACTTCGACGAAGCCTTCGGTGTCGTGGTAGGCGCGTGCTTTGCCCGAGCCACCAAAGCTGGTGCGCGCCGCTTCCGGCGTAAAGCCCGCTGCTTCGGCTTGATCTTCGGTGAGGCCCACTGCGGCGATTTCCATTGCCGAGTGAATCACCACCGGTACTTTGAAATAATTGAATACCAGTTGATTGCCTTCGACGGCGTTGGCCGCAGCGACCTTGGCATCGTGGAGCGCCGCGTTTGCCGTCATCGGGCCGGGTTTCACATCGCCGATGGCGTAAATGCCCGGGACGTTGGTCTCTAGGTATTCGGAGGTCACAATGAAGCCGTCCTCATTCACCGTGACGCCGGATTTTTCTAGATCGAGTCCGGTGACGACCGGGCTGCGACCGACCGCCACCAGCACTTTATCGAAGCTGGCATGGGAGCCATCGCTGAAGGTGATATGCGCTTTGCCATTATCGGTCTCGCAGTGCGTCACCGTGGTATTCACCTGGTAGTCGAGGCCGATGCGCTTGAATTTACGCTCGAGCGTGGCGCAGGCATGATCGGGGATGCGTGTATTCGGGAGTAAACGATCTTCACGCTCAACCAGGTGTACCTTGGAGCCGAACTGATGCATGAGATAGGCGAGTTCCACACCGATCGTACCGCCGCCGATGAAGAGCATTGATTCGGGAAGTTGTTCTAACTCGAACATAAACTCGCGCGAGCTAATCACGGTCTTGCCATCGAACGGACAGGCCGAAAATTCCTTCGGCGCAGAACCGGTAGCGATAATAATTTTTTTCGCCGTCAGGTGGTGGTGATGGTGATGCGCGGGGTCGTGCGCCAGCGCCGGATCGGCAGGCTCGACTTCTATCTGATACGGCTCAAGGAAACGGGCATTGCCGTTAAAAATATGCACCCCAAGACGGCGCAACCATATCGGAAAATTATTGCGGATACCCGTGACGACTTCGTCCTTGTGCTGCATCGCGGCGTGGAAGTCACCCTTGACCTGCCCCACGAGGCCACGGCCTTGCAGGTGCTGCATGTCTTCGATTAAGGAGGCGAGGTGCAGTAAGGTTTTTTTCGGGATGCAGCCTTGGTTCAAACAATTACCGCCCGGCAAGGATCGCTCGACGAGCGCGACTTTGGCGCCGCGCTGCGCTGCGGTCAATGCCGCTTTGTAGCCGCCGGGCCCGCTGCCGATCACAATCACATCGAATGTTTGCATCGTCGCCTCCACTTAATTGCTGGTGTTAAGCGCTGCTCCCACTGCTGCTTTGATCGCTACTCTCGGGCTGCGGCGGGATGAAAATGAAATGAAATTGGCCAGGTTCGAGTTCGACATAATCGAGCGTCACGCCTTCCAATAATTCACGACTGTTTGGGCCGATCAGAATGTTCACGCCTTGGACGGCGATTTCCAGATCGAATTCGCGTTGTTCGTCGAAGCCCATACTGTAATCGATTTCGCCGTCCGGCATGCGGCGCGCGGCGATGCGCAGCGCGAGCGTTTCCGCTTCGGCTTCCTGTGGGGTCGCGGTTCTGATTTGCTCCGCTGCTTGCGGTGTGACATTGAACATCCGTACTCTCCTAAAGCGTTAAATGTTAGCCCGCAATGCGCGTGCGACGCTGTTGACTGATCACGTGCCGTACCCGTTCCACGAAACGCGCCGCCCAGTTATAGCCTTCCAGGCTGCGTAGATGGGTATAGGATGCGAGCAAGTTTTTGTGCACGATGCCGTCGTGCGCGCCATCGACGCCATAGCCGCGCTCGACATCGTAGGCATAGATGAGGTCCGGCGGCAGATGTTCCAAGCTGGAGTAATGGAATTCGTGCGCCATTACCGTTTGCGGGGGAGTCTGCGCCGGCCAGGGGAAATGCGCCGTTTCCTTCAGCCGCACATAGCCGCGGCCCACCGGTTTTTCGTGCATGACCACGTCGCCGGGCACGACACCGGCCATAGTATGCTTTTCGCCATGCCAGCTAATTGAGCGCGCGAGATACATCAAGCCGCCACATTCCGCATAGGCCGGCAGACCTGCTTCGATGGCGTCGCGGATTTCAGTGCGCAAACCTTGGTTCGCGGCTAGTTCGCGCGCAAAGACTTCGGGAAAACCGCCGCCCAGAAACAGCGCATCGACTGCGGGGAGTTTGGAATCGCGTATCGGGCTGAACGGAATCAACTCTGCACCGGCGGCGCGTAGCGCATCGAGATCGTCGGCGTAGTAGAAGCCGAACGCGGCATCTTGTGCGATGCCGATGCGTATTGCGGGCGTGGTGGGATTGAGGTGCTGCGGCTGTGATGCCCATGGAATCGCCAGCGGTGGCGCCGTATTTGCAATCGCAATCAAGTGATCGAGATCGACTTGGCTGCCGATAATACGGCCCATTTCCGCGATATGCCGCGTTGCTTCTTGCGATTCATTGGAGGGCATCAGCCCCAAGTGGCGTTCGTCGATGCCGAGCGCTTTATCGTGCTGCACCATGCCGAGCACGGGGATATCGGTGTAATGCTCGACGACGGCGCGCAGCTTCGCTTCGTGGCGGCTGCCGCCGACATGATTCAGGATCACGCCGGCAATATTCACTTCGCGATCGAAGGCTTGATAGCCGAGGAGTAAGGGCGCTACACCACGAATTACGCCACGCGTATCCAGTACCAAAACCACCGGCAGATGCAATAATTTCGCCAGTGCGGCATTGCTGTTGCTGCCATCCAGTTCTAAGCCGTCGTACAAACCTTTATTGCCTTCCACTAGGGCGATGTCCGCACCTTGGGCATGGCGCGCGAATAGGGTTTGAATTTCCTCGCGCCGCATCAAATAGAAATCGAGGTTACGGCAGGCACGTCCACAGGCGGCAGACAACCACATGGGGTCGATGTAATCTGGGCCTTTTTTGAACGGCTGCACTTTCAGGCCGCGCGTACTGAGCGCGCTGGCAAGCCCGATGCTGAGGGTGGTTTTGCCCGATGATTTATGGGCAGCGGAGATCAGGAGGCGGCTCATAGGATGGTCGGCAGGCATGGGATTCGCCGCAGAGCAGAGGGCGGTTAAGCCAGGCCTCGCAGAGGAGTATTGCGCAACAAAAACATGCCTCCTCCTTGAAGTAGGGAAGCGATTACGCTTTAGCGTGCGGATCGACTGCCGAATCCGCTAGGCTCTCCGGCAGAAAACGCAGCACTTTGATGCCGAAGATAACGATGGTGAGCGCAATAGCAACGCCGCCCACGCCCAGCATGATCTCGGGTAGGCTCGGGGTGTATTGATGCACCACACCGTCGAAAAACGCGCTACGCGCTTGCCAGCCAGGAAAAATATCCAAGGGGAACGCTTGGCCGCCGATAATGGTGACATACATCTGTGACAAGCCGCCGATGATGATGGTCAAGCACGCGGCGACGAGCAGGCCGCGCGCGGCGCGTAGCTTTGGGTTGAACAAAATGAGCATGGGCACAATGCCGCCGATGATGATTTGGCCGAGCCAGAACAGTGTCGTGTAAATGCCGCCATTCAACAAAATAAATTTCTCTACTTCGTGTTGCTTAGTGAAGTACAAGTTGGTGAGATGGAAGACGAACGCAAAATACAGGGCGGCCGCGACGAATACACTGAGCAAGCGGCCTAAGCGATTCAGCACCGCGTCGCCCAAGGGGCGTCCGCTCCAGGTATAGGCGGCTATCACCACCAACAGATAGATTGCCAGGCCATAGGCGAACGACAAGATGACGAACATCGGCGCGAGCAGGGCGGAGTTATAGGCATCGCGCGCCACCAGGAAACCGAAAATCGAACCGGTACCGGTGGTGAGAATCAAACGCCAAACGAAAGCCGCCATACCGGCTGCTTTCGAATAGACGTTCATGCGGCGTTCCATCATGGTCCACAGATAAACCGCGACGATAGTGAAGAAGCCGGTGTATAGCGCCACGTTCCAGGCAAACACCGATTTGAAGTTGTAATAAGTCATGGCGACGATCAGTCGGTCGGGACGGCCCAGGTCGAGCATGAGCACCGTTAGACCACCGCCGAGCAAAGCAATGGCGAGCAAGCCGGACAGCGGTGCGAGCGGCTTATACATGACTTTGCCGAATACCGAGGCGATGGAGGCGACATTCAACGCGCCAGATGCCGCGACGATTAGGAATACGGCGAACACATGCGGCATACCCCAGACCACGGAGTTGTTCATCCCAGTCACGATATGGCCGTGATGTTCCATGTAATAGGCCGCGCCCAGGCCGAGCGCGGCGAATAGGCCGATCAGCCCGGCCAAGAACCAGTAGCGCGGGCTGGTGCCCTCGATTTCACGGAAGGTGATAGATGCCATGCTTTAGAACCCTTCGTAACGAATGCCGGGATTGAGCGCGAGATCGGCGCGCAGTTGTACGCTGGCCCGTGTCGTGACGCGCTTTGCGATTTCGCTGTTGGCGTCGTTCAAATCACCGAAAATAATGGCTTCGTGCCCGGCTGCAGAGCAAGCTTCGACGCATGCGGGTTGCTCGCCGCGGTCAACACGATGGACGCATAGGGTGCAGGATTCCACGACGCCTTTACCACGCGGGACGTCGGGATTTTGGTCGGTGAGCGCTTCATGGATAAAGGAGCGCGCTTTGTACGGGCAGGCCATCACGCAATACCGGCAGCCGATGCAGATATGCTTGTCTACCAACACGATGCCATCGGCGCGCTTGAACGAAGCGCCAGTGGGGCACACATCGACGCAGGGCGGTTCTTCGCAATGCTGACACATCACTGGCAGCGATTGCGTGCGAGCGGTGCGCGTGTCTTTCAATTCCACTTTGCGGATCCACTGCGGATCGGTCTCCTTGGGCGGGATGGAAGGTAAATGTATCCCATTTTCGGTGAAGCAGGCAGTCACGCAATCGGTACAGCCTTCGGCGCACTTGCTGGCGTCGATCAACAAACCCCAACGTACTTTATTGGTGACTGGCTCGTCATTCGGTTTGCTATGGGCCAGCCCATAGACCATCACGCTGGGGGCGAGGGTGATGCCCGCCAAAGCAGCGGAGCCACCGATGAAATTGCGGCGGTGTTCGTCAACGGCGGGCGACGAATTTTTCTGATCTTGATGCGGGTGGTTCATTTTTTCTCATCTCCAACGCTGGCAGTTGGCGCAGGGGTAGCGCTGGCAACGGACTTAAGTTTAGTCGCATGGCATTCCCAGCAATCCAGTTTCACCGCGGCGTAAGTGTGGCAACTCTGGCAAAAATGCTCATCGCTGCCGATTACGCTATTGTCTTTCGTGCTGGCGTGACAATTAATGCAGTTTTTCAGGCTGTATTTCTCGGTGCGAATACCTTTATGCATCGTTTCGTCACGTTGATGCAGCAGCAACTTCATGTGGTTCTTGCGCATGAAGGCGGTATCTTCAACGCATCTGTCGCCGGCACGGCTTTTATCGATAATGATAGTGGGGCCGGGTTTTTCCGCTGCGCCGGACGCGGCATATGCGCCGATGCTTAAACACAGTACCGCGAATATGCTCGCTGCCCATTTCCCCATTCGTTTAGAAGCCAGCCACCCCATCATTAATCACCCATACCCATTTTGATGTAGCCGGACGGGCAGACATCGGCGCAGATATGGCAACCGATGCACTTGGAGTAGTCTGTATCCACATATCGGCCGGTGGTTGTCTTGTCGCGTTTGACCTTGAACACGGCGATCTGAGGACAGTAAATCACGCAGTTGTCACATTCGAAACACAGGCCGCAACTCATGCAACGTTTGGCTTCCGCGACGACTTCTTTTTCCGACAGATTCAATAAACGCTCTTCAAAGTTACCCAGCGCTTGTTCGGCATTGAGGTTGATGACCTCACGGATGTAACGCGGGGTTTGCATGAAGTGGCCCAGGAACAATTCATTCGATGGAATCACGTGTTTCGACGAGCGGTCTTCGAAATTGTGCATAGCGAAGTTGGCGGAGTCGGTACCCGTGATTTGTTCGTGCGAATATTCGTCAAGCTTAAGGCCTTTTTCAACTAATTTGCGATTGACATCGAAGAAGTGCACGTCGACCTTGGGCCGCTTTTCCAGATCCTTACCTTTGAGGTAGATGTCGATACTCTCAGCGGCAATCGAACCGTGGCCGATGGCAGTGGTCAACAGATGCGGACGTAAAACGTCGCCACCAACGAAGAAGCCTGGTTTGTTCGGCACTTGGTAGTTCTTATCGGCATTCATCAGGCCCTTGCCGTTGTCGAAGCCGTCCAGGCCGGTGAAATCCACGGCTTGACCGATGGCGGATACGATCAGATCGGCGGGGATGTCGAACTCGGTACCGGGCTTAATGACGGTTTCATTCTTAACTATCTCGAACTCGGCGACACGCAAAGCCGTAGCGCGACCATCCGGTCCCTTAATCACCTCTATCGGTGTGAGGTTGCCGAGAATTTCGATGCCTTCTGCCAACGCATGTTCGACTTCCATTTTGGCCGCGTTCATTTTTTCAATCGACGCCCGCGTGATCAAAACCACCTCTGCACCTTGGCGTGCGGAGGCCGCAGCCACATCGTGCGCCACAAAGCCGGCAATGACGTGCTCGGGGCGATCGCTTTCGTTGATCTTGGTGATGTTGCCAAGACGGCGCGCCACCGTGGCGACGTCGATCGAAGTATCGCCACCACCAATGACGACCACTTTACTGCCCACGTGTTGTAGGCGGCCGTCGTTAAACGCTTTCAGGAAGGCCATAGCGGTCACGCAATTGGGGGCCTCCGCACCCGGTATCGGCAGAGGGCGGCCGCTTTGCGCGCCCATGCCCATGAAAACAGCATCGTAGTCACTTTCCAATTGCTCAAGGCTGATGTCGGTGCCAACACGCATATTAAGGCGCACTTCCACGCCCAAGTCGATGATGCGTTTGATTTCGGTATCTAATACGCTACGCGGCGTACGGAAGCCCGGAATGCCATAGCGCATCATGCCGCCGAGTTCCGCATGCTCATCGAACACGGTGCAGGAATGGCCTTTCAGGGTCAACTGATACGCCACCGATAAACCCGCGGGGCCGCCGCCGATAATGGCGATTTTCTTGCCGGTTTTTTCGGCGTCGGTGGAAAATGTCATGTTGTTGAGCATCGCCCAATCGCCGACAAAGTGTTCGACGGCGTTGATGCCGACGTAGTCTTCGACTTGATTGCGATTACACCCTTTTTCGCACGGTGCGGGGCAGACTCGGCCCATCACTGAGGGGAAGGGGTTCGCTGAAGTTATGCGGCGGAAGGCATATTCTTGCCAGGTTACGCCACCGGTTGGCTTCTCGACACCACGTACAATGTTTAACCAGCCGCGAATATCTTCGCCGGAGGGGCAGCTACCTTGGCAGGGTGGCGTGGCCAGCACATATTCTGGGCACTTATAGGACTCATCACCTTCGAAGATCCAATCAGGCATGGAACGGTTAGTAGTGGAATCATTTTCTTTGAAGCGACGGTAGACTTTGCCATCGGTTTTCGGTTGATTTGGGGCTGCCATTTTTATTTCTCCTTAAACAGTCGCACTTGTTTAGTTTAAAACGTTATTGTTTCTGGTCCAACCGGATCGCCGTGCTAACCAGTTGATGCACGCCACCTATCATGTTCATGTCGAAGCCATAGTAGGGTAAAACTTTACTGAATTGGGCTTTGCAGATCGCGCATATCGTCGCCATGAAATTGACTTGGTGCTCGTCTGCCACGCGCTTCAGCGCTTCCATGCGTGGCAGGGCGCCCTTGACGCGCAGCTCAATCAAGTCGTCGGTCAGCAGACCGCCTCCGCCGCCACAACAGAAGGTGCTTTCGCCGATGGTATCGGCACCCATGTCGTGGTAGTTGTTGGCGACCATTTTGATGATCTCGCGCGGAATCACAAATTGCCCGCCGGGCATGTCGCCCATGCGCGAACCGCGTGCGACGTTGCATGAATCGTGGAAAGTGATGACGCGATGATCGTTGGCAGATTTATCCACCGTGATCGCGCCACGCTTTAATAAATCGTAAGTAAATTCGCAAATGTGTTGCGGCGCCGGGTAACGCGGATCGAGCTGCTGTTGCAATTGAATCGCAAACGGGTCATTCGCGCCGGCGCCGATGCCGACCAGGGTGTTCCAGAAGCTATAGGCGACGCGCCAGGCATGGCCGCACTCGCCGACGATAATGCGTTTCACGCCCAACTCCAGCGCCGCTTCGCGGATACGCAACGCGATGTTACGCATGGTGTCGTAGTTGCCGATGAACAAGCCGAAGTTGCCCGCTTCCGAGGCATGGGTAGACAAGGTCCAGCTAATGCCTGCGGCATGGAATACTTTGGCGTAGCCAATGAGCGATTCCACATGCGGTTCGGAGAAGAAATCGGCGCTGGGGGTAACCAGCAGCACTTCTGCGCCCTTTTGGTTCAGCGGTAAGCGTACCTTTACGCCGGTATCGGCTTCGATATCTTCTTCCAAACCCTCTAAGGTGTCTTCCAAAGCCGGGCCGGGTAAGCCGAGATTGTTGCCGATGCGTTGCACCTTGCCGATAATTTCATTGGTGTATTTCTGACCATAACCGATGGTGTCTAAAATTTCCTTGGCGGCCATGGTGATTTCGGCGGTGTCGATGCCATAGGGGCAAAACACCGAGCAGCGACGGCATTCGGAACATTGGTTGTAGTAGGTGTACCACTGGTCGAGCACATCTTTGGTTAGGTCTTTTGCGCCCACCAGTTTGGGAAAATACTTCCCGGCAAAAGTGAAATGCCGGCGATAAACATTCCGAATTAAATCTTGGCGCGCAACAGGCATATTTTTCGGATCGCCGGTACCGAGGAAGTAATGGCATTTATCGGTGCAGGCACCGCAGTGCACGCAGGAATCGAGGTACACCTTAAACGAGCGATAGTTGTGCAGCAAATCGCCCATTTTCTCAATGGCTTTTTCTTCCCAGTTTTCCACCAACTGACCGGGGAAGCCGATCGCTTCCTGAATAGCCGCCGAGGCGGGAAAGGAACGGATGTGTGCCATCGCTCCCTCTTGGACGCGTGGGACCTCGGATACTTCTTTAAGTTTAGGAACCTCGAAAGTGGGCGCTGCCATAATGGTCGTCCTATTTTTGCTCGAGTTTAGCCGACCACGCGGAGACGTAGCGATGCTCGCGCGGGTTATCGACCTGGTTGCGTGACGGGCTGAAGAATAAGCCCGGTGCGTGTAATAGTTTGCTGATCGGGAAGATGGTCATTAGTGTTGCCACCAAGAACAAGTGCAGCAGCAGCAGCGGATCTTGCGGCAATGGCTGCCAATTGAAGGTCATCAGGCCGAACATAAACGCCTTGAGGCTGATGATATCGGTATGCGCAACATATTTCATGCTCAAGCCGGACAAGGCAATAGCCAGCAGTAGGGCGAGCATTAAATGATCTGACAAGGTGGAAATATAGCGCACGCGATCTACCAGGAAACGTCGTGCCCACAGACCGCTTAAGCCGATTACCATCCCGAAGGCGGCATACATGCCGAACGGTTGTGCCAAGGCGACGATGGTCCATATCGGTTCTTGGAAGTAGCGCAGGTGGCGGATCAATACCAGCAATAAGGCGGCGTGAAATACCCAGCCGAAAATCCAAGTCCATTTGGTGGCCTTGAATAAGCTTTCAAACAGCACAACCTCGCGGGCCATGCGCCACACCACGCCCGCCTGGGTCGTCGGTGCGGGCGTAGTCGGAATTTTGAGCGGGGCAGGGGTACGTGCGTAGTCGTAAATTTTATAGCCGACGCCAATCACCAGCATGGCGGTGGCGGCATAAAATAGCAACGCGTACACAATGGTCAACGTAGGCATGACCTACCTCACAAATGTTCAGTTGTGCGCTAACAGCGCCGCTCGATTAAACAAGCGGCGTGCCACGCGGATAGCTAAAACTTTTTAGATGCAGCCCGTTGGTTTCGGCAAGCCAGCAATCTTACAAGCTTGTTTTGCCGGGCCATAGGGGAACAACTCATACAGGTATTTGCTGTTGCCTTTTTCTGGTCCGAGCTTTTTGCCGATCGCTTTGGTCAGCACGCGGATGGCCGGTGCGATTTGGTAGTCGTTATAGTACTCACGTAGGAAGTTGACGACTTCCCAGTGGCTTGGGGTCATCTCGACTTTTTCTTCCACAGCGAGGTAGGCGCCGACTTCTTCATTCCATTCGCCCAGGTTGAGAAGGTAACCTTCCTCGTCAGTTTCATAATTCTTGCCGTTTACATCGATCGTTGCCATGGTATTGCTCCTCTAAATAAAGATATTACAGCCAGGATTGGCAGTTGCTGTGTTCCGCGACCAGATCCACAAAACCACCGTAGTCGACCATTTTGATGCCTTCGATCACGCGGTCTTGCATGCCGCGCGCTTCGACATCCGGCCACAAGGCGTAAACTTTAATTGTGGACATTGCGGTCTTGATCTTGCCTTCAATGATACTGCCCTTGGTCGCCGCGAACACCGCGTCTTCGGTGAGAAGCAACGCCGCGCCTTGCACGTTGCCCACGACTCTCAGGCAACTATCCAAGGTCTGATTTTCAAACGGAGATTTATTTACAATATGCAGCATCTTGGTTCCCTTAGAAGCTGATGACGACATCTTGCTCTGCCATCATTTTGGCGATGTCCGCGGAACTCATCACTTCCACGTCCACCAACAGATCGGCCTCGGTCAGACCGCGTTGCTCAAGCGATTCTTTTTCGACATAGAGTTTCTCGATGTCATAGCCTTCAAGCGCCCGATAAGTGGGGGAGAAGTTTTTGACGTCGATCGCCTTGGTGTGCTGGCCTTTGACGAGTTGATACACGCCATCGTCCAGGAACGCCAAGCTCACATCTTGATCAAACGCGGCGCTAATCAGCACTACTTCCAGTGCCTCCAGCGCGTAAATCGTGCCATAGGGCGCCTTACGGTTTACAAACATGAACTTCTTGATGACGCCGGATGCGTCTTCGTCTTCGAAGTCGATGCCGCCAGTTGCTTCAGTCATCTCTTCCCCCATTAATCACCAAACACGACCAGACGGTCGGCTTGGATGCCCGCTTCAACCAATTGACCCAAACCGGAAATACGGAAATTCTCGGCCAGATTTTCTTCCTTGATGCCGCGACGCATTGCAGCGGCGATACACACCACCATATCGATGTTATGTTCTTTCGCCAGCTTTTGCCAACGGCTAACAATATTGCGATCATCTGCCGGTGGTTCGGTTAGTCTGCTCGCGTTGTAAACCCCGTCGTGGTAGAAAAAAATACGGGGGACTTCATGACCTTTTTCAATTGCTGCTTTGGCGAATTGATAAGCGCTATCGGTCGCTTGATGCTGATACACGCCTTCGTTCACCATAATTGCGAATTTCATCAAAACCCCTAGTTATAGTAAGGTTTTTTAATGACATCTTTCCCGATCTCGGACTGAGAATCGGGAAAGATGCGTCCTTTAAAAGCGGATGTGCGCCGACGCGTTGAGGGTGTGGCGGTGGCCCTTCCAATCATCAATGTGATACTTGGTGAAAGGAAGTCCGGTTTTCTCGAAAAATCCTGGCCAGCCAATCCGCTCGATCCAGTCTGCCATACGCTCCCAAGGGCGCGCATCGGCTTTGTAGACGCCGAGGATTTTCTTGACCACTTCGCTTACTTCCGGCCAGCGCGGTGCATTGTTTGGCAGGCCAGAAGCGACCAACTTATGGAAGGTCGGACGCGAGCGCGCATTGGAGTTCTTGCCGCCCACCCATATCGCGAGTTTGGAATGTTCCGGATCGTTGATCTGCATCGGTGGGCAAGGAGGATAGCATGCGCCGCAACAAATGCACTTCTTCTCATCCACTTCCAGGGACGGCTTGCCGTTTACCAGCGCGGGACGTATCGCCGCGACCGGGCAACGCGCCACTACCGAAGGACGCTCACATACATTCGCTACCAAGTCGTGGTTAATCTTAGGCGGCTTGGTATGTTGCATGATGATCGCGATGTCGGCTTGGCCGCCGCAGTTAATTTCGCAGCAAGAAGTGGAAAGTTTTACCCGGTTTGGCATTTCGCATTTGATGAACTCTTCGTAGAGATCGTCCATCAGCGCCTTGACCGCGCCTGAGGCATCGGTGCCGGGAATGTCGCAGTGCAAAAACCCTTGGGTGTGCGCAATCATGGACACCGAGTTAGCCGTGCCGCCAACCGGGAAGCCGCTATCGAATAGGGCTTTGATCAGCGGTTCGACTTTCTTTTCATCCGTGACCATGTATTCGATGTTGGAGCGCGTGGTAAAGCGCACGAAACCTTCAGCGTACTGGTCGGCGATGTCGGCCAGCTTACGGATGGTGTAACCATCCATTTGACGCTGAGTACCGGCTTTGACAGTCCAAACTTCATCGCCACTCTCGGCGCGGTGATAAAGAACACCGGGCTTTGGATGGTTGTGGTAAACCCATTTCCCATAGTTCTTGACCATGGTCGGGTGCATGTACGGCTTGGGGTCCGGTGCGCCGGATTCGATAGGTTGACGCATTTCTGCCATGATTATTCCTCTTTAAGCACTTAAGAACGTATTAGCGATTAGGTGAATTTAGCCGGCTTGGCGCTCGTTCCACTTTGCTACTTCCTCGTCCCAATCATCTCCTCTGAAGTAAGGATTAGTGCGCGGCTCGAGGATCATGTTCGGATTCACTTCGAGGCCGATGCCATCCAGGAAGTTGACCAGGCCGATGCGGTCGATCATCTCGCCGGTGCGCTCATGTTCCAGAGCGTTCTCGGCAAAGAAGTCGAGGACATTTCGAGCGAGCTCGTTCAGTTTTTCGTAATCTTCGTCGGATTCGAGTTTCATGAACGGGATCACCATGGTGCCCATGGTCGCGCCGATCTTAAGCACGCCTTTGCCGCCGATCATAATCGAGACGCCGCGATCTTTGCCCGGTAGCAGGGCGCCTGGCATGACGTTCAAGCAGTGCATACAACGCACGCAGTTGTGGTTTTCGATTTGCAGGGCGTGGGTGTCATTCACCGCAACGCTACTCATACCTTCGGCTTTAGAGACTTCGCCGATTTTCTTGACCGACAAAGCCTTGGTCGGGCAGAGGCCAACCACATCAGTCATCAACTTGTCCATGCCATGCGTGGCTAAGTATTCTTTTGCCAGTTTCTCGTTGACTTGGATGTTGTCGCGCCAGGTACCGATGGTGGCCATGTCGGAACGCTGAATGGCATTTACGCAGTCATTCGGGCAGCCGGAGAATTTAAACTTGAATTTGTAAGGCAAGGCTGGCCGGTGCATATCGTCCAGGTTGTTGTTGATCACGGTGCGCAGTGCGCGGGCTTCGTCGTAGCAAGACATTTCACAGCGTGCGGCGCCGACACAGGACATCGAGGTGCGCAATGCGGGACCCGCGCCACCCATATCGAAGCCCATTTCATTGAGCTCGTCGAACGCGGGTTGTACGTTAGCAGTCGTGCAGCCCTGGAACATGATGTCGCCCGATTGGCCGTGGAAGGCGATCAGGCCGGAACCATATTTTTCCCACAGGGTGCTCATATCGCGCAGCAGCTTCGAGGTATAGTGCATACCGGCAGGGGGTTGAATACGCAGGGTGTGAAATTCTGCGGCGTCTGGATATACGGGCTTGCCATTCTCTTTGAGTTCGGTGAAGCGCGGAATCACACCGCCCCCATAACCGAATACGCCTACGGTGCCACCCTTCCAGTAGCCCTTGGTGTTGCGGTAAGAGGTTTCGAGTTGGCCGAGCAGGTCGACCGCCATATCATTCTTTTCGGCCATACGCTTCAAACCGGTTACAAAACTGGGCCAGGGGCCGCTTTCCAGTTGGTCTAGCATAGGCGTATCGTGCATTTTCTTAGCCATGACGTGTCTCTCCGTTCACAAAGAATCTGATGATAACTCTAAAATGTCCCTGCGCGAAATACCGTTCCCCTCGCATGCAGGCCTCGTTTGCCTAACCGACACATTAGGGTCGGTACAGCTTGTAAAGTGTGCTAAATATTACTGCTGTATTATTCCTTGGCACTATTATTCTGAATAGTTAGCCTCATACTACCCAAAAGGGGTATATCGAACACCCCGCTTGGGTGGAAGGACTAGTCTACCCTTGCTTCGCCCCTATCTATTTGATTACCTTAGTAGGGGTTGCAATTTTACGCTATTAACACCCTTTGGGAAAAATTAGTAATTTCGTTAAATTTTTATGTTTGTGCTTAATCTTTCTGCCAAGAAATCGAATTGCAGCAAAGTGGCGCAACAAGGAGATCTACTATCGGCTGGTTAGCAGAAGAGAGTTTCGTCAAACAGGATATGGACGAAGCCGCGGTGACCGACATCCAGTTCGCATTGAAAGGTACGGTGTTGCCTAAAGATCACGGCTACCCGCTGTTCCTGGCGCTGGTTGACCGGATGCCGTGGATTGCGGATGAGCCTTTACTTGGCATCCACCCGGTGCAGGGGGCGGATTTAGGGGACGGCAATCTCATACTCAATCGGCGCGGCAAGTTGGTTATCCGCGCGCCGCGCGAGCGGGCGGCGGAACTATTGACCTTAACCGGGCTTACCTTTCAACTCTGTGGCAGGGAATTCATTATTGGCGCGGGTAAGCTGCACTCCTTGTCCTGGCATACGCCGCTGTATGCGCATTGCATCACCACTGGCTATGAGGATGAACGAGACTTTACGCAAGCTATCCTAGGCGAGTTGGATACGTATAAAATTGACAGTCGTTTTATCTGTGGAAAACGGCAAACGTTGACCACGGCCCAAGGGATCGAATACGGCTATAGCCTGATGTTGCATGGCCTGCCTATGGAGCATGCACTGCAAATTCAGGTACACGGCTTGGGAACCAATCGCAAACTCGGCTGCGGTATTTTTATTCCGCATAAGTCGATTGTGGCGGTCAGTTAAATTTTTATTTCGCGTTAACTTTAAGCTACGTTCAGAGGAGAAAATGATGGGTTATATGATAGACGGGGTTGAATTCGAGTACGACGAGGAGAAATTTCTGCTTGAACCGAATTACAACGACGAAGCGGTAAAAGTCATTGCCGCCGCGGAAGGCATCACGCTGAATGATGACCATTGGCTGGTAGTGGAATTTCTTCGCTCTCAGTACAAGGAGCATGGGCAAACGCCAAACTTCCGCAATTTTCTTAGCGGAATCGACGAGCAGCATCCGGGCAAAGACTGGAAAAAACTCCTGTACGATTTGTTCCCGATGCAGCCGGCACGGCAGGCAGTGCGCGTGGCAGGCCTGCCCAAGCCCTATGGCAAAGGCGGCTATTGATTTAAGAGGTAGAGCTCCCTGTAAAAAAGGCCGGCGCCGTGCCGGCCTTTTTGTTCTCATGAAGGCACTATGTTTTCCACCGTCGTCAGCACCGAACAACTCGCGCAACATGCGAACGCCCCGGCTTGGGTCGTGATCGATTGCCGCTTTACCCTGACCAACATCGAGGCGGGGCGAAAAGCCTATGTACACAGCCATATTCCCGGCGCGCTCTATGCGCATCTCGACCAAGATTTGGCTGGGCCGAAAAACGGCAGCAACGGACGTCATCCGCTGCCCGATGCGCAAGCCTTCGCACAAAAGCTCGGCGCATGGGGTATAGATGCTAAAACGCAAGTCGTGGTATACGACGATAGCTTCGGCGCCATCGCCGTTCGGCTGTGGTGGATGTTGCGCTGGATGGGGCACGATGCGGTTGCCCTGCTGGATGGTGGCTTGCCGAAGTGGCAACGTGAGCAACGTCCACTCACCGCCGATTTGCCGCAAGTGACACCCAAGGTTTTCACAGCGCAGGTGCGCCACGACATGGTCGTGGATACGGATGCCGTATTGCGCGCAACTAGCGCGCTGATCGTTGATGCGCGTGCCGAAATGCGTTTTATCGGCGAGATCGAGCCGCTGGATCCGGTAGCGGGGCATGTGCCGGGGGCGAAGAATTTGCCCTTCGACGACAATCTCGCGATGGACGGCACGCTGCTTCCCGCTGCTGAGCTACGCGAACGCTATACTGAATTATTAGATGGCAAATCGCCCGAGCAGGTCATTCACATGTGTGGTTCGGGTGTGACCACCTGCCATAATTTATTGGCGATGGAAATCGCCGGACTCAAGGGCGGCAAGCTCTACGCCGGTTCGTGGAGCGAGTGGGTCGCCGATCCTAGCCGCCCGGTTGCCAAGGGTTATTAAAAAGGGATACAGATGGCGAAGTTACGCATCAAAACCACTTGGTTTAGAAAAGATGCCGGGCGTGCAGCGGATGAAACCGCAAGCGTACTCGCGCTTAATTTCTGGAAAATGGCCAACAAATCGGTCGATGATATTTCCAAGGCGAATTTCGACATCATCGATATCGGCCGTGGCTTTGGCTTAATTGCCGAGATGAGTGCCTTCATGATCCACATTGGCGATCGCATGCTCTACGGCCGTGTGAATGAAGACCGGCGCACCGCTTTGATCGAATCCACGGGCGTGCATTTGGCCGAACATGTCGAAACTAATATCCGCGATTTTCTCAACGATGATCGCGACGAGCGCGACTATCAAGCGGAGTTTTTGGATTTTCTCAACCGCCGGACCGAAGATTATGAAACCTTTGAATTTCCGCCGGAAGAGCCAAATTACGCCATCAAACGTTATCTCGCGAACGTGATCCGCGAACGCATGCAAGGCGCGGATAAAACGTGGATCCTCGATCAGATCATCGAATTTCAAGCGCCGGAAGCGATTGAAACGGTGCAGAAACTCATCGATGGATTCTTCCCCAAAACCGAGCCGGAGCAAGCGGCAGAGTAAATGGCCAATCCCTTCGACCTAGCCGATGAGGCTAGCTATCAAACCTGGCGCGCGCGCAAACTCGGCGCTTACCCGCGGCGCGTGGAAGAACTGATCGTCGCGGTCGCCGACCCCAGGCATCTCACGCCTGCTGAGCACGCGGCGATACTCGATCGCTGCCGCCGCGCCAACATGGCGATTTACGCGAGTACCGCGCACACCGAAGCGGATAAAGATTTACCGCGGCGCATGGGTGAGCAGTTCGGCTTAGTGCAATTCGATCACAATCTGCTCGCGGATGAAGATGCGATTTCCACCCTCACCGTGGCGGAAGAAGAAAGCGGCCCGCGCGGCGATTACATTCCCTACACTAACAAGCCGATACGCTGGCATAGCGATGGCTATTACAACCCGCCCGCGCGCCGCATCTGCGGCATGATTTTGCATTGCGTACAGGATGCGGAGGCGGGCGGCGAGAACCGGCTGCTGGATCACGACATCGCTTATATTTTGCTGCGCGACGAGAATCCCGAACATGTACGTGCTTTGAGCGCGCCCGATGCGATGACTATTCCAGCGCGCATGGACGAAGACAAAATCGCGCGCGCCGCCGAATCCGGTCCGGTGTTTTCCGTGCTGCCCGAGAGCGGGGCGCTGCATATGCGTTATACGGCGCGCACCAAAAGCATTGTGTGGAAAGACACGCCTGCGACGCAGCTAGCGGTCGCGGCGCTAGAACGTATTCTAGCCAGTGATTCGCCGTATATTTTTCAGGCGCGGCTCGTGCCCGGCATGGGTTTGATCTGCAATAACATTCTGCACGACCGCACTGGCTTCAACGACAGCGCTACGCATAAACGCCTAGTGTTTCGCGCGCGCTACCATGATCGTATGCAAGGCTGTGACCTAGATTGACGCATCCTTACACGTGCGGAATCTCGCCGCGCGCCAGCAAGTAATCCAACCAAACATCCGTCAAGCGTTCCGCCATCGCGTTTTGCGCTAAGCGCGCATCGAGATTATCCAAGTCTATCCATTGCAAAGGCTGATCTTGTCCGGCGCAGGAAAAGACGGCGCGCGTGCGTTTGCCGGTGGCGGGGTCCATCTGCCATTGCAGACATTGCGCGCACACACCTTGCAGCATGCACTGCATGGGGCTGGGCACCGAACCGATGGCGGTGATTTCCGGCTTGAAATCCTCTTTTAGGCTGCCGTTGATTGCGTCCCGCATCATGCGCAACAAGTGGCGGCTGCCAATCGCGAGCACCCGATCTACGCTGGGTAATGGGATGGCGGGAGCTTGCCCCGCTGGCTCAAACTCGCCTAGGGCGTAGCGTTGCACAATATCGATAAAGTCGCCGGTGAGCGCCCGATCCTGCGGGCGGCGAGCCGTGACCGGATGACCGCTGGTGGTACACCAGATCACCACGTCAGCCGCTTCTTCCAAACGATCTTGCTGGTACACCTCATCGGCCGTGCGAAAGCCCGCGAAGTACAACACGCGATTGCCCCGCGCGCGCAAGGCTGGACCGAGCATGCCCATTACCGCCGCACCGCGCCGCCCGGCAGCCACTAAAATCGTTTCGTTTTCCGGCAGCTCGGTGGCACGGCCGGTGGGGCCCATCAAGATCACTGGCTGATCGACTTGCAGCGTGGCGCACAGACGCGAACTGGCACCGGTTTCCAACACCATGAGTGAGACTAAACCGGTGTCGGCATCCACCTGCGCACCCGTGAGCGCTAAGGCTTCAGTCTGCAAACGCGTGCCCTCGAATAGCGGGCTTAAAGTTTCAAAATTTTGTAGCCGGAAAAATTGTCCAGGCCGGAAATTGCGTGCCGCCATCGGCGCACGGATCAGCACTTCCACCACGCTCGGGCTGTGGCGTTGCACGTTCACCACGCGCGCTTGCAACAAGTGCGTCATGTGCTCGCGGAAGGCGTTATGTTCAAGTTTCTCTCCCGATGCAACATCGTCGCGCGCAAAAGTCGCCATGATTTTCGGATAAGTACGCATGCTGGAGGCAATGGCCTTGACCACGCTGCCGTGAAACACGGGATGGGTATCGCCGATAAAGCTCACGCGATGATCATCTTTTGCGTAGGAGGTAAAGGGGCCGGTGTGTTGCGCCTTGTTGTGTAGTGCTACCGCTACTGGCTGTAGGTTTTCGTCGCTGTCCTCATAGGGCAGAAAATGCACGCCCTGCATGGCGAAGGTGCCGGGATGCTCGCGTTCATAGATGGTGTTCGGCGTGGCGCCCGCCGCGACGAAAATCGCGCGCGCGGGCAGGATGAGATGCGCCTCTGTGTCTTCCCATTTTTCATCCGCGGTGCGCGCCAGGCGTTGGCATTCCAGCGTTTCCACATAGCCGAAGCGATCCAACGCAGCGCGCAAGGGTTGCACACCCTCGGCATAGAAAATACCTTCTTCCAGCGCTTTGGTGACTTCCTCGTGGTTGCGCAAATACGCCGGGGATTGGTTCATGCCGCGCCGGTACACCACGGTCACGCCGCCCCAGGCGTGCAGCAGCGGAATAAAATTCGGCGGCTCGTTGGCCGCTGCCGCGCGGCTGCGTTCCGCGCGCACTACCAAACCATGTTCGAGAAATTCTTCCAGGATGCCGATGGATTCCTCGTCGAGTTGGGCGCGCACGCGTGCCTCACCGATGGTGCGTGCCAAGCGCTCGTAACGCATTAAAGTCTTTTCCACCTGGGCGAGGTAATAGGTCTGCACCTCGGTGGCAGTGTCGATAGCGGTCAAACCGCCGCCGATCACTACTGCGGGGAGGCGCACCTGCAAATTGGCCAAACTGCTCGCTTTGGCCGCGCCGGTGAGCTGCAAAGCCATGAGAAAATCGTTGGCCTGGCGCATGCCGCGCGCCAAACTGTTTTCGATCGCCACCACGCGCGGCAGCCCGGCGCCGGTGGCGATACTCACATGATCGAAGCCCAGCGCCCAAGCATCTTCCAACGTCAGCGTACCGCCCAGGCGCACGCCGCCGAATACCTGAAACAAACTGCGCCGCGCTAGGCTGAGATAAATCAGCTTCAGAAAATTCTTATCCCAACGTACCGTGATGCCGTATTCCGCCACCCCGCCGAAGCCCGCCATAATGCGCGTATCGAGCTGCTCTTCCAAGGCGGCATAATCGCGCACCGCACCATGTAAAAGCACATCGGGCAAGGGCTCGATCTTTAAGCCGTCTATGCCCACCACGGCACAGCCTTCCATGGTGAGGTGATGCGCCATGGTAAAACCCGCCGGGCCCATGCCCGCGATCAACACTTTTTTGCCGTTGTAAGCCTGGGGCAAATATTGGTGCGCGCGTAAGGGATTCCAGCGCGTCAGCAAATCGTAAATTTCCACGCCCCAGGGTAGCCCCAGCACATCGGTGAGCACGCGCGTTTCGATCTGCGGAATATCCACCGGCTCTTGCTTTTGATAGATGCAGGCCTTCATGCAATCGTTGCAAATGCGGTGGCCGGTGGCCGGGACCATCGGGTTATCCACCATCGCCATCGCCAGTGCGGCGATGCTGTGGCCGTTGCGCTTCAAGGCGTGCATCTCGGAGATTTTTTCCTCCAGCGGGCAACCGGTGAGCGTCACACCCAGCGGATTAATCTTAAAACCCAACTCAGGCTCGCCCTTTTTTTCGGGGAAACCCTTTGAACAAAAATCGCCGTCGTGGTCATGGCAATAGATGCAGTAATGCACCTCACCCTGCACCGCGCGCGCCGACATGCGCGTGTCGGTCAACTTAAAGCCATCACGGCGGCGCAAATTTTCCGGCAAGGCTTCGATGCGCCCACCAGCCTCGCCGCTCAGCGCTTGATGCGGTACGAGATGCTGAAAATCCAAACCCTGCGGCAATTTAAAGCTGGTCCACCCGCGCACGGACGCTTGTCCCACCGGGTCGGATAGCCCAAGAATGCACCAGCGTGTGAGTTGTTCGATGGCCGCACTGTTGGCTGCTTCATCGCGTAACAAATCTTGGCTAAAGCGAGCAGTCCCCAATTCACGATCAAGCTCGATCAATCCGGCCGCTTGCAAGACCAAGCTCAACCACGCATCTAATTCCGCGAACGGCTCGGTCACATCGTTCTTGATTAGTCGCCGGCGTGCCCGGCGCAGCACAAAATATTTCTTGAAGTACATCACCGGATCATGAGCAAGGGTTTGCATCTGAAGGTGATCGACGTCTGCCTCAATCGTGAACAGCTCGGCAATCACCGTTTCTAACAGCGGGGCGCAGGCCAGCAACAACTCGCTGGTTTGTAGCGGTGAAAACGACTGCTGCGCATGCCGGTAATGCAGCAGCCGCGTATGCAAATCCACATCCCGTGCCTGGACTCGCTGCAAAAATTCCGCATCGAGCCGCAGCAAGCCTTCTCGTTGAAAAAGATCAGAAAAAGACAGTCCAACCAGATTCAAAGCCGGAGCAGCAGAAAGGGGTAATGTCATGAAGTGTCGATACCAAAAAATGCGAGCTTATGTAGCGCCGACGTCCTCGCCGGCTAGCAGCGGACGCGGCCCACCGCGCCTCTACAAGGATTAGAATCTTACCTTAACCCCGAGTCGCGCATTTGATTTATCGCCCTTGATCGGCGATGATGCATGCCACTTCAGATTTTCCTGGAGTTTTTCATGGCGGGCCTCCCCGCATTGCAAGGTAGTGAATCTGGTCAGGTCCGGAAGGAAGCAGCCACAGCTATTTTTTGCAAGTGCCGGGGGTTGGGCTCGCCACCCCTCATTTTAAATAAATCGGGTATCCGTACCGCGCTTGATATCCGGCTTTATTTTTCAGCGCAATAGCACGAAGGCGGGCGTTGTGCAGGTGGAACGGTGAATGGCTCAGTCCGACCCAAAGCCGTCGGACAGTCTTTAGAAAAGCGGACGTTCAACATGGAAGCAATCCGGGTACGAAGACGATAGCCGAACCACAATCTTCGCGGCGCCAATGTAGGAATTCTTCGCCAAATTGGAGTCTCCAGATTGGCTTCCTTACCGCTCCTCGAAGAAGCGGATGGCGTTTAGCAACTCAGGAAAATTGTAAATAATATAGTCGGGCTTTACGCCCTCTTTTTCCTGCGTCCCCTGGTTTGACTTGAAAAAGACCGTTTTAATTCCAAGTCTCTGCGCCCCATAAACATCACGATACATGTCGTTGCCCACATACAGAACCTCTGACGGCTCCATTTTCATGGTGGTCAATGCTGCTGTGAACAGGCGTTCGTCGGGCTTGCGGTACCCCAAGTCTCCCGAGATTATGATCGGGTCGAAATATCCAGATAGCCCGACGGCGTTCAGCTCTGGGACTGCGTAGGCGGTCTGACCGTCGGAAATTATTGCGAGATGATATTTCGGGTGCAGTTGCCGGATGATGTGCTCTACACCAGGATAGAGCTGCAACTGGAGGCGTGATGCGGCTCGGTGCGTCTCGGCAAGAAGTCTCGGGAGCTGTTCAAGCTTCTCAGCCGGCAGGCCGCGGGTGAAGTCCGTCAAGTGCCGCGCGATAATCTCGCGGAAAATGCTGATGGCATCGAATTCCGGATGACGCTCACCGGATGCCGCGCGTTGTTCCTTCATTATCTGGAAATAAAAATACTTAACAACGTTCGGATCGAGCAATATGCCTTGAAATGACAGCAGATTGCTGATGACGCGATACACATCGTCGTGCCATTCGTTCGTCCGGATATCTGAAAGTGTTCCGTTGTTATCGAAAATAATGCCTTTGACGATCATTTAAAACCTCCTCAGGCATTCTTTTGCCTCTCTGATCAAGCGATGGCGGTATTCCGGTTCGATCCAATTGTTCCGCGCAATGCGCAATAGCGTAATTCCCATGTAGAACGGTGTCCTGCCGGTGATCGATTGAAAGGCGCTATCGCGGTTTGGGAAGTGGCAGGCATATTCCCAGAGAAAGTGACCGATGAAAGGCTCGGCGGCGTCCTTGTTGCCGGTTGCACGCATGAAGAAATGCTTCAGTTCACCGGCAATGCGGCCTGTGTCGAAAACGCGATCAGCGCGTTTGGTTCTCTCCAGATCGAACGCGATGACTTGTAATTCGTTGCCGAACGTAAAATTCTCAGGTGTCGCGTCCCCATGCACTAGCACTTTCTGGTCTTCCCACATCCTCGGCTGATTACGCCATTGGTCGCGCAACCAGTACAACTCGCGTGCCTCGTCTCCTCCGATTGCCCTGATTTCAAGCAGTCTGTCGATCAGGCGATCCATATAATCGCAGTCTTGGTGGAACTCGACCCCCTCGCCTATAGCCGTCCGGTTGTGAAAGGCGGACAGGAAGTACGCGAGTGCGGTTAGTTTGTGAAAGAGTTTGCCATGGTCACCGCTCCGAATCGCCTCCAGTATCACTTCGCTGAGCAGCTCTCCCTCGCAGTCTTCGGTGACCAGGAGCGCGTTCATCGAATAATTGCGACCAAGCGGCCTGGCGACGTGGTGGGGATAGCCCGTCAGCCCGTAATCGCGCATCATGCAGAGATTGTCGAATTCGCGCGTCAGGAGTGAGGCAGCCTTCACTGCGTCCTTCTTTCTTGAAGAAAGAAAAAACTTGCCTATGACCTTTGTGCCGGTATTGCGGTCTTCATACAGGTACACGTCGTTTGAGCCATTGAGCCTGAATACACGATAATTCGGGCTGCCCGAGGCGCCGCTGATCTGCGGCTGAATGTCATGCTGGAGATAACCGTGCAGAGGGTCGTGTTCCGACAGGCGCCCAAGATAAATTCTTTGCATTTTTGCTTACATCGAACCGATGACGCAGAGTTCAATGGTAGGTAATTGTCAGGAATTATTCTGTGCGATGGCGTACATAATTACAGCTTTGCTGGCCTGTTGGGTGTGCACGATAGCGTCAAGCTGCGGCAAACGCCTGTTTACGGTAGCGGTTGAGGTCACGCACGTTCCGAAGGTCCAGCGTTAATAAAAAAACTGAATCATCGATCCCACAAATGTCTCGGCTACCAGACGCCTCATGAGGTCTTTCAAGAAGCTAAGCGTGGTGCACTTGGAAAGTGAATTCACCATTCGCCAAACCTGCGGATAAACCAGGTCTTCACCAGCTGGGTCACTATCATATAGCACAGCAGCATGATCGCCAGCAGCAGCCAGTACAACGGTGGCAGCGCAACAAAGCCGAGCGTGTCGGCCAGCGGCGAAACCGTCAGCCAGGCGCCCACTGCAACGATGATCAGGGAAGTGGCAATCAGCGGCCAACTGGCCCGGCTTTCAATGAACGGAATCTTGTTGGTGCGAATAACATGGATGATCAGCGTCTGGGTGAAGAGCGACTCCACGAACCAGCCGGTGTGGAACAGTGCCGGGTTTTGCCAGCTGTTGAAAAGGTACAGCATGATGAAGAATGTCAGGTAATCGAAGATCGAGCTGATCGGGCCGATAATCAGGATAAAACGCTCGATCTCACCTATCGCCCACTTGCGCGGCTTGGTCAGCCAGTCGGCGTCCACCACGTCGGTGGGGATCGTGGTCTGCGAGAAGTCGTACAGCAGGTTGTTGATCAACACCTGAATCGGTAGCATCGGCAGGAATGGCAAAAACACGCTGGCCCCGACCACGCTGAACATATTGCCGAAGTTGGAGCTGGCCGCCATCTTGATGTACTTGATGATGTTGCCGAACACCCGCCGCCCCTCCAGCACGCCCTGCTCCAGTATCAGCAAGTTGTTTTCCAGCAGGATGATGTCGGAGGACTCCTTGGCGATGTCGACCGCGCTATCCACTGAAATGCCCACATCGGCAGCCTTGAGCGCGGGGGCGTCGTTGATGCCGTCGCCCATGAAGCCGACGACGTGATCCTTGCTCTGCAGCGCGCGGATGATGCGCTCCTTGTGCACCGGAGCCAGCCGCGCAAACACGCTGCTTGCGGCTACGGCGACAGCAAGATCTTCATCGCTCATCGCCTCGATTTGAGAACCAAGCAACAGATGTTCGACCGGCATGCCCACTTCCTTGCAGATGTAGACGGTGATGATTTCGTTATCGCCGGTCAGAATTTTGACGTCCACGTTCAGGCTGTGCAGCCGCTTCAAGGCCTCGGCAGCGGTGTCCTTGGGCGGATCGAGGAAGGCCAGAAAACCCAGCAGGATCAGATCCGACTCATCCTTGACCGCGTACACCGGCTCATCCGGCGCACCCTGCATTTGCTTGTATGCCAAGGCGATCACACGGAAGCCCTGTCCATTCAGTTCGTCCGCAAGCTGCCGGCGTCTGGTGTCATGTTCGGGCTGCACAGCGATCACCTCGCCTTTCAGTTCCACCCGCGTGCACAGGCTCAGCACTTCTTCGACCGCGCCTTTGCAAATCAGCGTGTTCAGTCCGCTTTCATCTTCCACCACCACCGACATCCGGCGGCGCACGAAGTCGAACGGAATCTCGTCTATCTTGCGGTACTTCTCTTGCACTTGCAGGTGTTGTTCCAGTTCCTCATGCTTGAGGATGGCCTCGTCCAGCAGGTTCTTCAAGCCAGTATGATGGAAGCTGTTCAGGTAGCCAAAATGCAGCACCTTCTCGCTGTCTTCGCCGTTCACATCCAGATGTTTTTCAAGCACGATCTTGCCCTGAGTGATGGTGCCGGTCTTGTCGGTACACAGCACATCCATTGCACCGAAGTTCTGAATGGCATTCAGGCGCTTTACAATCACTTTCTTGCGCGCCATCGCCAGCGCGCCCTTGGACAGGTTGACCGTAACGATCATCGGCAGCATCTCGGGCGTCAACCCGACGGCCACGGCCATCGCAAACAGAAATGCTTCCATCCAGTTGTGTTTGCTCAGCCCGTTG
>JANYAU010000102.1 GCA_025361165.1 Betaproteobacteria bacterium
CAGGCGAGTCTTATTTTTCTCGCGCTGGCGTGGGTATTGCCCTTTTTGCAGTGGCGCCATCAGCCGCCGATCCCGAGTTTTTTTTCCGAATGGCTGGCGTTTGGCCTGGGTCTACTCGCGGCGCTGCCGCTGCTCAGCAAACGCTATTGGCAGCCCATGGTGCTGCCGCACTCCTTGCTGTTTTTGATCGGTTTCATCGGGATATTGATAGTGCAGGTGGCGCTTGATCGCGTGGCTTATCCGCAGCAAGCGTTTGTTGCCGCGCTGTATATCTTGTGGGGTGCGCTTATGTTGTGGCTCGGCAACCAGCTCGGACGAGAGCTGGGGCTGGAGGGCATCGCTCGCGTGCTCTCCTGGGCATTGCTGGTTGGCGCATTGGCGAGCAGCGGCATCGGGCTAATTCAACATTTCGGCATCCATTCGCTACTGGATTCAGTGGTGAATAAAAAGGTCAGCAACGCGGTGACGGCAAATTTGGGGCAGCCCAATCATCTTGCCGATTACTTGGCGCTGGGCTTGGCTTCGCTCTTATATTTGCTGGGAATTGGCAGGCTAAAACCGTGGGCCGCGCTATTGCCCGGTGTCTTGTTATTGAGTGTTCTGGCGCTTACCGGCTCGCGCGCTAGTTGGCTCTATCTTGGCGCCTTGGTGGTATTGGCTGGCTTATGGCGCAAGCGCAGTAGTGAAATCGCGACGTACAGGCTATTCATTGCCGCTTTGCTGATGTTTCCAATCTTCTTGCTTGCACAGTGGTTGGCACATTTGCCGTCGATGCAAGGCGTGGTGGGCGCCGTGACGCCCGCCGAGCGCTTGTTTGATGTCGCCAATGGCGTCGATATCCGCTTCGCGTTGTGGCGTGAAGCTGCGCAAATGTGGGCGGCGCATCCCTTGCTCGGTGTCGGCTTCGGGCAATTCGCGTGGCAGCATTTTCAACTTGCCTCCGCTGCAGCCGCCACGCAAGCAGCAGCGGCGCTCACGCCCAGCTTTTTGGCCGGGGCCTTGTATAACCAGAGCCATAATCTGTTTGCCCAAATCGGCGCAGAGTTCGGCAGCGTGGGGCTGTTGCTGTTGATCACGGGCGGAGGATGGTGGTTGTGGGGCTGTGCGCGCCGGCCGATCACGCTGGCTGGCTGGTGGGCGGCGGCGGTGTTGGCGGTGTTGTTTATTCATAGCTTGCTGGAATATCCGCTGTGGTATTCCAATTTTTTGGGCATTGCCGCCATCTTGATTGGCGCGGCCGATACGCATACGCTACGCCTGCGCTTGAGTGGCTTCATGCGCGCGGCTTTCGGTGTCATGCTGCTGTTGTCGTGGATTAGTTTGGTGCGCATTGTGGATACCTACACGCAGCTCGAGGGTTTGTTGGGCAATCGTCAAGCAATGCCCAGTGTGCAAGAAATCAACCGGGTGTTGCAGCAGACACGGCAGGAGTCCTTGCTGGCGCCGTATAGCGACTTTGCTTACGCCATTTCGATTATTTTGGATCGGAAGGCAATCGACGACAAGGTGGCGTTGAATGCGGCAGTGATGCAGTTTGCGCCGACGCAAGAAACGGTGTATCGGCATGCGCTGTTGCTCGGTTTACAAGGTGACTCGACGGCAGCGCAGGCGATGTTGAAGCGTGCCTTGGTCGTTTATCCCAGCGGTGCGGAGAATTTTCTCAATGTGTTAGATCGTCTCGAACCCGGCAGTCGGCGCAGTGTCGAACCGCTACGCGAAACAGCGCAGATTTTTTTACAGGAGCAAAAGAAGCATGCAGTTCATTAAAGATAATTTATTTATGATCGGCTTGGCGCTAGCCAGCGCCGGGATGTTGTTGTGGCCTCTGGTGAGCCGCAAGTTCACTGGTGGCAAGCAAGTGGATACGCTGGAAGCCGTGCAAAAAATCAATCACGACGACGCTATCGTGATCGATGTGCGTGAGCCGGCCGAAATCGCGCAAGGTAAAATTCCCAAGGCGCGGCATATCCCGCTCGGGGAACTCAATGGCCGCCTCGGTGAATTGGAAAAATACAAAACCAAGCCGATTATCGTGGCTTGCCGCAGCGGGAATCGTTCCGCGCGTGCTTGCAGCATGTTGGCTAAGCAGGGCTTTACCGATATTTATAATTTGGCAGGCGGCATGACTGCCTGGCAACAAGCTAATTTGCCGGTGGAGAAATAAATGGCACACGTCGTTATGTACTGCACCGCTGTGTGCCCTTATTGCACCATGGCGGAACGCCTGTTGACGCGCAAAGGCGTCGCCCACATTGAAAAAATCCGCATCGATGCCGATCCGCAAGCGTTGAGCACAATGATGGAAAAAACCGGCCGCCGGACCGTGCCGCAAATTTATATCGGCGATTTTCATGTGGGGGGATTCGACGATCTAACCGAATTGGACCAGGACGGCAAACTCGATCCCTTGTTGGCGCAATAGCGGATGGTGCACTCACATACCGACGGCCATGTCCCTCATGGCCATGCTCACGGCCCGCACAATTATGGCCGCGCTTTTGCCATTGGGATTTTTCTTAACACGGCTTTTGTCGCGATTGAAACGGTTTACGGCATCCAGTCCCATTCTTTGGCTTTGCTCTCGGATGCAGGCCATAACCTGAGCGATGTACTGGCATTGCTATTGGCTTGGGTTGCGGGCGTGCTCGCCAGCCGTAAACCCTCGCATCGTTTCACCTATGGACTGCGTAGTTCCACCATACTCGCCGCTTTGATCAACGCCTGCGTGCTGTTGGTCGTGATGGGCGGCATCGGCTGGGAGGCGATTCAACGCTTTTCACACCCGGTGATGGTGAATAGCAGCACCGTCATGGCGGTGGCGGCAGTGGGGGTGGTGATCAACACCGCTACGGCGCTATTGTTCATGGCCGGGCGGCATCACGATTTGAATATCCGCGGCGCTTTTCTGCACATGGCGGCGGATGCGGCGATTTCCCTCGGGGTGGTGTTGACTGGGTGGGGCATGCTGGCGACGGGATGGTTATGGCTGGATCCGTTGGTGAGCTTAGTGCTGGTGGCGGTGATTGTCGCCGGTACGTGGAGCTTGCTGCGTGAGTCTGCCGGCTTGGCGCTGCATGCGGTACCAGCCGGTATAGAACCCGCGGCAATTCGTACTTATCTCACCAACCTGCCGGGTGTGGACGAGGTGCACGACCTGCATATCTGGGGCATGAGCACCACCGAAAGTGCCTTGACGGTCCACCTCGTCATGCCGGGCGGCTATCCGGGCGATGTGTTTCTGGCGCAGATCACCCGCGAGTTGCATGACCGGTTTCACATCGAGCATCCGACTCTGCAAGTAGAAATTGGTGACCCGCAGTACCCCTGTGCGCTCGCGCCCGATCATGTGGTGTAGCCGCAGTGCTTGAAATTTGGCAATAGCGCCCTATCTAGAGTTTAGTGGCGCCCTGTGCCGTTGCTTCAGGATAAATCATGCATCTCGTCTGCCCTCATTGTTTCGCCGTCAATCGCGTGCCCGATGAAAAATTGAGCAGCCAGCCCAAGTGCGGTAAATGCGGTGCGTTAGTGGCGTCGCCGGCGCCGGTGGAATTAAGCCAAGCGCATTTCGCGCGCTATATTCAGCATAACGATTTGCCGGTGGTGGTGGATTTTTGGGCGCCATGGTGTGGGCCGTGCAAGCAATTTGCACCGGTGTTCGCGCAACTGGCGCCGGAATTCGCGACGCGGGTGCGCTTCGCCAAGGTCGATACCGAGGCCGAGCAATTCCTGGCGCAGCAATATCAAATTCGCAGCATTCCCACGCTGGCGCTGTTTCAAAAAGGCGTCGAGCTGGACCGTGTCTCCGGGGCGATGAACGGCGCCCAACTCAAAGCCTGGCTTGCGCGTAAATAAGCGCGCGGTTTTTTGTCATCTTAAGCGTGTAAAATAGCTCCATTTTCGCGCGGCCCCAGGGGTTTTGGATGGATTGGCGGCCGCAATTTGCTCACACTTAGGAGTGGCTATGTCAGAAGAAGCAGCAGCGCAACCGCAATTCGTCATCGAGAAACTGTACGTCAAAGATATTTCGCTCGAATGCCCGAATAGCCCCGAACTTTTTCTTGATCGTGAAGCGCCGCAGATCGAGGTCAAGCTGTTTAATCAAGGCAAGCAAGTGGGTGAAGGTTTGTATGAGGTAGCGTTGACGGTGACTGTCACCGCGAAGCTTGGCGAGCGTACTGCTTATCTGGCGGAAGTGGCGCAGGCGGGTGTCTTCCGTATCCTGAATGTGCCGGACGAAACGCTAGAGATGATTATGCATATCACCTGCCCCAACATGTTGTTCCCCTATGCGCGTGAAGCGGTGTCGGATTTAGTGGGCCGCGCCGGGTTCCTGCCGATTTATCTCGCACCGGTGAATTTTGAAGTGCTTTATCAACAACAACGCGCCCAGCAAGCAGAAGCAGCGGGCGAGCAGCCGGTCACGCACTAAGATGTTGCGCTGGCTCATCGGCATGATGCTGCTGGTGGCGAGCATGGCTGCGCCAGCGCTCGAATTTCGCGCGGTAGCGGTGGACGCGGCGGTGCTCTACGATGCGCCGTCACTGCAAGCCCAAAAACGCTTCATCCTTTCCCGCTACTATCCGGTGGAAATCATCGTCGCGCTCGACAAATGGGTGAAGGTGCGCGATGCGACTGGCGCATTGGCGTGGGTGGAATCGGCCCAACTCAGTACGCAGCGGACGGTGCTGGTCAGTGTGCCGGAAGCTGGCATTCACAGCCAGCCCGATGCCGCCGCGCCGGTGGTGTTTAGTGCCGAGCGCGATGTGGCGCTGGAACTGGTCGAGATGGCTGGCCCTTGGGTAAAGGTTAAACACCGCGACGGGCAGAGCGGCTTCATCTCCGCGAAAGACGTGTGGGGCATCTGATTCTGCGAGACCGGCCATGAAAGTCGCCGTCCTGGGTGCGGGGGCATGGGGTAGCGCGCTCGCGATCAGCCTCGCATCGCAACATGCGATTACACTGTGGACGCGTGATCGCGCGCAGATCGATACCCTTGCTCGCGAGCGGCAGAATGCGCGCTATCTTCCCGGATTTATCCTTCCCGATTCGATCAACTACACCAGCGATTTGGCACAAGCGACGCATGGCGCCGAGTTAATTCTCGTGGTTGTGCCCACCAGCGGATTTCGCGCCTTGCTCACCGCGTTGACGCAAGCCGGAAATACGGCGCCGGTGGTGTGGGCATGCAAGGGTTTCGAGCCGGGCGGCGCCAAGCTATTGCATCAAGTTGCCGCCGCAACCTTGCCCGCGAACGTACCCAGCGGCGTGCTCTCCGGGCCGAGCTTTGCACAGGAGGTCGCACAGGGGCTGCCCTGTGCGCTGACACTTGCCGCGCATGACGTCGCCTTTGCGCATGATGCGGCGGCATGGTTGCATAATCATCATCTACGCGTGTATTCCAGCACTGATGTAGTGGGCGTGGAACTGGGTGGCGCGGTGAAAAATGTGATGGCTATCGCCGCGGGGATTTCCGACGGCATGGGCTTCGGCTACAACGCGCGCGCTGCGCTGATTACGCGCGGGCTGGCCGAGATCACGCGCTTAGGTCTCGCGCTGGGTGGAAAGCTCGAAACCTTTATGGGCCTGGCGGGCGTGGGCGATCTCATCCTTACCTGTACCGGTGATTTGTCGCGCAACCGGCGTGTGGGTGTGCAGCTCGCGCAAGGTCAGCCGCTCGATAGGGTGCTGAAGCAGCTCGGCCACACTGCGGAAGGCGTGCACACCTGCGCCGAAGTGTTGCACATGGCGGGTACGCTAAAAGTGGACATGCCGATTACGCGTGCGGTGCACAGCGTGATGTTCGAAGGCTTACCGCCGCGTCGGGCCTTGGAGTCGCTCTTGTCGCGAGAGCCCAAGGCGGAGTATCGTGCTTAATAGTCCGCAGCGCCTGGAGGAATTGGCATGAACAAATACGAATTCAACCTTCGTACCCGCACCGGTCAGCGCGTGGAAAAAATCACGATTCAAGCTTTAGACCGCGAAACGGCCGAGAAGCGGCTACGTCAGATGTATATGCAATGCGATGTGCTCGATTGCGTTGAGCGTCCGGCAGAAATACGTCAAGAAAACTTGGACGTGGAAGGTATCATCAATCTGATTACCAAGTAATCAGTGCACAAAACCGCTACGGGTCAGTTCTTCCAGTAGTGCCTGATAGTTTTGCGCGCCGCGGCTTGCGGGCGCATGTTCGAAAATATCTTTATGCATGGATGGACTCTCGGCCACGCTCACGTTTTCCGCAATCGTGGTGGTGCATAAATCTTCGCCGAACTTCTCTTGTGCTTGCGCCAAAATGTCACGTGTCATCTTGCGCCGCTGGTCATAGCGCGTGAGCAAGTAGCGCCGCGGCAGCCGCCGCTTCAATACCAGTTCCAAGGCCTTCAGGGTTTTCTCCACTTGCTGCGCGCCATTCAGCGACAAAAAATCGGTCGAAATCGGAATAATGACAAAGTCGCAGGCAAATAAAGCATTCAGCGATAGCACGCCCAGCATCGGGCAACAGTCGATCACGATCGGCGCATCGTCTTGCTGGATGGCCTCCGCCCGCAACCCGGCCGCGAGGCGTGTCACCACGTTGTACCCTTTTCCGAATAAGGTGTCGGCCTTAGCCAAATCTAGGTGCGAGGGAATCAGCCGCCCCACTTTGCCAGCGGGTTGAATCAACTCAGCGAGTTGATGGGTCTTTTGATAGAAGCTAAAAATACTGGCATCGCTTGATTCTACAACGACGCCTGTAATGTACGTGAGATGCGCTTGCGGATCGAGATCGATGAGCAGGGGCCGACGCTTCTCGCGCGCCAGCGCGGCGGCGAGGTTTAGGCTGGTCGTGGTTTTCCCCACTCCCCCCTTCTGGTTGAAGACGGTTATGACAGTCATCGGCAAGGTGTTTGCTTTTGCATGTCGCAAAGCATAGCGACATATTTAATAAATCGCAACAAATCCATATGTTACAATCCATAATTAAGGTAAGTGTTTAATATAACGCGCTAATAAACTAAAGCGTAACTTTACACATGGGCAATCCTTTCCTATGGTGAGATGTCCCCTGATGACATATCTATTGCCGTAGATTCATCGCGAATTCATTGCTAGGGAAAGATAATTGATAATGGGTAACCGCATTATGCATGGGTACGAGTCCGATCTGGCCAAGGCGCTGGCAGAAATGGCGCCGCGTTCCGTGCTCGCGGTAGGCCCGCATGCGGCGGAAGCATTTACCAGTTATCAAGCCATGAACCTCGAATCCCGACTCAGTTATATTGCTGAAGGCGATTGGTTGGCACAAGTGGATGCCTGTGGCCAATTCGATATGGTATTTTTATCCGAAGTGCTGGAGCATCTCGGCAAGCCACAGGCTAGTACACTCTTGTCCCGCTTGCGCGACATGCATACCAAGCGGCTTTATGCTTTGGTGCCGATAGGCAAAGCTTGGCTTAATCATGCCAGCCATTGGGAACAAAATGATTTGATTGGTTTCGGTTTAGAATTGGTGAATCTGTATGCCGACCGCGGGCGGCCTGTCGGTTTGTTCAAATTTGATCTGCACACCTACAAAGTCACGCCCGAGTGGTTCAACAGCAAATATTGGGCGCATCCTGCTTTATGGGATAAACACTGATTGCCCGCGCGATGGGCGATATCGTTCACTTCAAACGTCCCAAGCCGTCTGAGACGCACAAGGGCAAGAGCTTGTGTCAGCATGGCCACCATAAGTGGGAAGCTGCTGGCCGAACCCCGTTCGATGTTAAGCAAGGCAAGCTGGTGACACGCTATATTTGCGTGCGCTGCGGCGCCATCCAATCCGAAGCACGCTAATCGTGCTGCTGGAGATCTCGCGGCAATTTTTCCGCCGCACGGATGAAGTCATCGAGCGATTTTTCCGCCACTACCCGGAATTGTGATGGTTTGAGCTCGGGCGGATAAGGAAGCGTGTCGTTGAAGTCTAAGCCCTGCACGTAAGTGGTGAAGCCGGAGAGCGCCACCAGTGCCGCGGCGGTTGCGAACGCAACGATGCCGGCCTGCTTGGGGACGAGCAAAGTGGCGAAACGCAAATGCCCATACAGCACGGCAAATGCGAGCAAGCCGAATAAGAGATGGAATAGGATGTCGGCCGACATCTGCGCCGAAAAACCAAAGGCGTAATATTCAACGAGCGTGTCGGTGATGAAAAATCCGATGATGGCCAAGCAGGCAATCACTGCGTGCGATATATACGCAGCATGGTGCGCGAATACGCGGCTTAATATCGCCCACAGGCCGGCCCATACCGGCGCGAGCGCAGCGATTTCTAAGATTTCGAGCACCAGCTTACTGAGTTTCATTTGTTGCGCAGAGCTTTGGTAAGCATTCAATGCCAACATGCTCAGCATCAGCAAAGCCAAGAACGCCAGCGTTACGCCGCTGGTGAAAAAAAACGCGAAGCGGTTCCGGGCAAGGGTATCGATGTTGGGCGGCGCAATCGCATAATCCGGGCGACGTAGCCGCACCAGGGTATGCCCAAGCCGAAGCAAGGTATCCGCGCCGAGCGTCAATGTTTTCACTGGCCGCATCTTGGGTAACAGGTAGCTGCCGTTTTCCGTATCGAGATCCGTGAGAATGAACTCGCCCGCGTCGTCCTGTGTGATGCGCACATGGTGAGCGGAAACGAACTCGTCGCTCATGATGAGATCACTGTCGTAGCCACGCCCGAGCACGGCAGGAAACTGCGTGAGCTTGATGCGTTCATGCACCTTGCCGGATTTTTCCAAGACTTCGGCGATGATTATGGATTCCATCGGAAGCTTCCCAAGTAACGCTTGGCGAAGCGCAGCGCGTTATCGGCGGAAACCCCCGCGAGCACTAGCGTCGTTTGCACACCACGGTGGTTCTCGTTCAGCGTCGCGGCCTTCAGCACCGCATCGTACAGCCCGGGCAAGCGTTTATTTGCGCGTAAGCATAAGGCGGCTTTAAAGCGCACATCATTGGCGGTTACAAAATCGGTGTGGCAAATAAACTTGCTCACATCTTCTTGGCTGGCTTGCAAGCCCGGATAATTGGCATTGAATTGCGCTTGATACAGACTATAAAAGCGGAACCGGTTCAGCCCGCGCGCCGCCAGCCATTGATGTTGAAAATGGACGATGCCCGTGGTTTGGGTGCGCGACACGTAAAGGTCGTCTTCCGAAGAACATTCTTGCACCACTTCATCATATCGATCTTCCGGATCAGGTTTGGAATCGCCCCAGCATTTCATAAAGGGGGCGAGTTTGCCCGGCACTTGATACTTCCCCAGGCTGATGGTTGTTAATGGCGTATCAATCAAGCGCGCCATATAGGCGGCTTGATTCGCGATCAACTGATCACGCAATTGTGCTTGCGCGGCCTCTGCTGTTAACGGCTTCAGACCATGCGCGCGCATCAACAGCGCATGGACGTAGGTCGCCGGCACCAGAAAGCTGACTTGGTTACCGGCGGTGGCGACATTCACGCCCACCACTTGGCCATCGGCCAATACTGTCGGGCCTCCGCTCATGCCGGGATTGATCGAGCCGGTGAAGTGAATCTTTTCATACAGCGAGCTTTCCAGCAGGCCGTTGTAGGTGCCCTCGACAATGGTGAAGCCGAGATCGAGCGGCGTGCCGATGGAAAATGCACGCATGCCAATAGGAATCGCGCCGGTGTGCAAGTCGAACGGATGCCGCAGCGGGAGATCAGCCTTCACCAGCGCCAAATCGTGCACCGCGTCGAAATCGATTAACGCCAAGCGCGCACGCTGACCTTCTGTGGTCAGAATTTCGCCGCGATAGCGGCGCGGCTGCTGAATCAAATCCGCAACGACATGGTAATTGGTAATGATAAGGCCATCGGCCGAGGCAAAAAATCCCGAACCGACCGCGGCTTGGGTGCCGGCCGAAGCTTCCAGTATGCGTACCTGTACCAAGCGGTCTTGGAAGCGGCGGAACACATCCTCGGTCGCGGCCAAGGTGGGGCGGTTCAACAAAAGCAGAAGCAGACAGACAAAGAGTGCGCGCATGAAGGGCTCCTATTCTACCTGCTCCCCCTTTTTGAAACCATGCGTATGAGCGCTATCGGAGACGCTTTGCACTAAATTGATGCGGCAATCGGCGTTTGTGCACCATGACCAGGCGATATGACCTGCCTCACTCTCACCCACTTTGCTAAGTGATCTGATCTTAAAGCAATATTTCTATTGGCATGGCGCTTGCTTTATCTGGAGTGAAGATTGAGGAAAGCATGCGTCAAGAAATCAAATCCACTTGTTGTTATTGCGGCGTTGGCTGCGGTGTTGTGATCGAAGTCGAAGACGAGCAAATTGTCGGCGTGAGCGGTGATAAACAACACCCTGCTAATTTTGGCCGGCTCTGCACCAAAGGCTCGACCTTACATTTGACTGCTCAGGCCGGCGGCCGGGCCTGGTATCCCGAGTTACGCGCTGCGCGCACGCAAGCACGCGCGCGCACGAGCTGGGATGCGGCGCTCGATCACGCCGCTGCGCGCTTCGCCGAAGTGATTCAAGCGCATGGGCCGGATGCGGTTGGATTCTATATCTCGGGGCAATTGCTCACCGAAGATTATTACGTTTTCAACAAGCTCGCCAAGGGTTTAATTGGCACTAACAACGTCGACACCAATTCGCGCTTATGTATGTCTTCGGCGGCGGCGGGGTATAAGCAAACCTTGGGAGTGGACGCGCCGCCTGCCTGCTATGAAGATATCGATCACGCCGAATGTTTGTTCATCGCCGGTTCGAATACGGCTTACGCGCATCCGATTGTGTTCCGCCGTATCGAGGATGCGAAGCGCGTCAACCCTAATTTGAAAATTATCGTGGTCGATCCGCGTCGCACCGATACTGCAGCCGCAGCCGATTTGCATTTGGCGATTTTGCCCGGCACCGATGTCGCCTTGTTTCACGGTATGTTGCATGTGCTGTTGTGGGAGGAGTTGGTCGATCACGCCTTTATTCGCGCACACACCGAAGGCTTCGCGGCGCTGAAAGAAATCGTGCGCGAATACACGCCGCAAATGGTGGCGCAAATCTGCGGCGTGGCGGCGCAAGATATCGTGCAAGCGGCGCACTGGTTCGGCCAATCCCCTGCAACACTCTCGCTTTATTGCCAAGGCCTCAATCAATCGGCGTGCGGCACCGACAAGAACGCCGCGCTGATCAACCTGCATCTCGCCACCGGCCAGATCGGCAAGCCGGGCGCCGGGCCGTTCTCGCTCACCGGCCAGCCCAATGCCATGGGCGGGCGCGAAGCGGGGGGCATGGCGAACTTGCTTTCCGCACATCGCGATCTCGCCAATCCTGAACACCGCGCCGAAGTGGCAAAGCTGTGGGGCGTGGACAGCGTTCCCGACAAACCCGGCAAAACCGCAGTGGAAATGTTTGAAGCCGTGCGCACGGGCGAGATCAAGGCGATTTGGATTGCGTGTACCAACCCCGCACAGTCGATGCCGAATCAGGCGCTGATCCACGAAGCACTGGCTAAGGCCGAATTCGTGGTGGTGCAAGAAGCCTATGCCGATACCGAAACCGCTGCCTATGCCGACTTGCTGCTGCCGGCCGCGAGCTGGGGTGAGAAAGAAGGCGTGGTGACTAATTCCGAACGGCGTATTAGCCATGTCAGGCCTGCGGTAGCACCGGTGGGAGAGGCTCGCCCCGATTGGCAAATCGCCGTCGATTTCGCGCAGCGTTTAGGGCAGCGGCTCGGCAAAGATGCGGCGCGCCTATTCCCCTACTACTGCGCCGAAGATGTGTTCAAAGAGCACTGTGCCAGTACGCGCGGGCGCGACTTGGATATCACCGGCTTGTCGTATGCGCTGTTGGATACACAAGGGCCGCAGCAGTGGCCGTTTCCCGAAGGGGCGAGCACGGGCCGCGCGCGCTTGTATGAAAACGGCGTATTCGCCACGGCGAATGGCAAAGCGCAGTTCATGGCTATGTCTTACAAAAAAGTGGCGGAGCAGACCGATGCGCGCTATCCCTTGCGGCTGACTACCGGGCGCATACGCGACCAATGGCACGGCATGAGCCGCACCGGCAAAGTCGGCCGCTTGTTTAGTCATACCGAAGAACCCTTGTTGTCCATGAGTCCGGACGACATGGCGCGACGCGGATTGCGCGACGACGATCTGGTGCGCGTGAAAACCCGGCGCGGCGCCTTGGTCATTAAGGTGCGCGCTGCCGATGAGATTCGCCCCGGGCAGGCGTTTCTGCCCATGCATTGGGGCGGCGCGGCGATGAGTGGCTATGGCGTAAACACGCTCACCGTCGATGCCATAGACCCAATCTCCAAGCAACCGGAATTGAAGCACGCGGCAGTGCAAGTGGAAAAAGCCCACTTGCCGTGGCGCATGGTGGCGATGCGCAAGGGCAATGCGCTGAAATTAAAATCCGCCGCCGCCGAATTCATGCAGCAATTTCCCTTCGCCACGCTCACGCTGGCCGGACGCGACGAGCCGGTGTTGGTATTGAGCGCTGCTGCCGCCGAGGCGCCGGACGAAGCCGTGCTCAAGCAACTCGATCGCGTGCTGCAGATGGAAGATGAGTTTGCCACCTTAAGCTATCGCGACGCCAAGCGCGGCGTGTCGAAGCGGGCATTGGTGGAGCACGGCAAGATCAGCGGGGTGCGCCTCACCGGCGAGACCCTAGCCGCGAGCTGGCTCAAACAAGCGATGTTGCAAGGTAACCCGGTGGCGGAAATGCGCGCTTGGTTGCTTGCTCCCTTGAGCAGTCCGCCCGCCAGCGTAAAGCCGCGGGGTCGCGTGGTTTGCAATTGTATGGACGTGAGCGAATCGGACATCCGCGCCCAAATGGCGCAAGGCGCCGATCTGGCAGCGCTGCAAGTAAGCCTGCAATGCGGCACCGAATGCGGTTCGTGCGTGCCGGAGTTGAAACGTATGTTGGCGGCAGTGAGCGACTCGGCTAGATCGAAAGTGGCTTAGGAGAACGCGATGAGCTTTTCGCATTATCTAAAAGAAATCGGACGCGGCCCTAATGGTAGCCGGCCGCTTGACCAAGACGATGCACAGCAATTGATGAGTGCGATGCTGGATGGCGGCGTGCCGGATTTAGAGTTTGGTGCGCTGCTCATCGCTATGCGCATGAAGGGCGAGTCGCTGGATGAGTTGCTCGGTTTTTATCAAGCGGTGGATGAGCGCCTCTATCATTTGGCGCTGCCCAGCGGCGGGCCGCGGCCGGTGGTTATTCCCACTTATAACGGCGCGCGCCGCCATCCCAATCTCACGCCGCTGATTGCGCTCTGGTTGCGGCAATTCGGTGTGCCGGTATTGTTGCATGGTGAGATGGAGGGGCATGGCCGCGTCGCCACGGTACATGTGCTGCGCGAACTAGATATTCTGCCCTGTACCACGCAGGCGCAGGCTGAAACCCGGCTGGCGAACGAACGCATCGCCTTCGTGCCGACCAGTGTTTTTTCGCCCGGCCTGGCGGCAATGCTTAGCGCGCGCAACCGGCTGGGTGTGCGCAATAGTGCGCATACTTTAGTCAAGCTGATTGATCCTTTCGATGGGCTGGGGCTGCGTCTCATTAGCGTGAGCCATCCGGAATATCACGCGCTAATCTCGGCCTTTTTGATTGCTACGGGTTTCGATGCGCTGCTGATACGCGGCACCGAGGGCGAGCCTTATGCGAATCCGAAACGGCGGCCCGAATTATTGTTGTTCCAGGGCGGCGAGCCGCGGGTGTTGTTCGAAGCCGAGTCCGGCCCGATCAAGAGTTTGCCGGCGATTCCCGACACGTGCGATGCGGTGAGCACGGCGCGCTGGATCAAGCGCGTTCTGGCGCGTGAAGTACCGACGCCGCTGCCGCTGGTGAATCAGATCGCCTGCTGCTTGTATGCCTCCGGCTACTCGCAAGACTTCAATCAGGCAAAGGCCATCGCGGCGGTGGAAACGGGAAGCCTGGCGGCGGCGTAGGGATGGCTGTAGGGGCGGCCCATGAGCCGCCCGCATTACCAATTAAGCAAAAAATTTGAATTTGATCTGGCGTTAGGAGTTAAAAATGAAACGTATGAAATTAGTCATGGCGGGTAATGGTATGGCGGGTGTGCGAACGCTGGAAGAAGTGCTCAAGCTCGCTCCCGATCTCTACGACATTACGGTGTTCGGTGCGGAGCCTTATGCCAATTACAATCGCATTTTGCTCTCGCCGGTGCTGGCGGGTGAGCAAACCATTCAAGACATCATGCTGAATGATGAGGATTGGTATCGCGAGCACGGCATCACTTTGCATCTGGGCAAGAAAATCACGCAAATCGATCGCGTGGCGCGCAAAGTCATTGCCGAAGATGGTACCAGCGCGGAATACGACCGCTTGATTCTAGCCACCGGCTCCCAGCCTTTCATCCTGCCGGTACCGGGCAAAGAACTGCAAGGCGTGATCAGCTTCCGCGACATTCATGATGTGGACGCCATGATCGCCGCTGCGCAGCAACATAAGCACGCGGTGGTCATCGGCGGCGGCTTGTTGGGCTTGGAAGCGGCCAATGGACTGAAGCAACGCGGTATGGAGGTGAGCGTCGTGCACTTGTCCGAATACTTAATGGACAGGCAGCTCGACCCCACCGCATCGCACCTGCTACGCCAATCGCTGGAAGCGCGCGGGCTGAAATTTTTGCTCGGCAAACAGACCAGTGAGCTGCTGGGGCGCGATGGCCGTGTGACGGCGGTACGTTTTAAAGACGGGGAAGAAACACCCGCCGATCTGGTGGTGATGGCGGTGGGCATCCGCCCCAATACCGAATTGGCCGAAGCTGCGGGCATTCATGTTAATCGCGGCATCGTGGTCAACGACACCATGCAGACTTTCGATCCGCGCATCTATGCCGTAGGTGAATGCGTGTCGCACCGCGGCATCGCTTATGGTTTGGTGGCGCCACTATTCGAGATGGCCAAGGTGTGCGCCAATCACTTGGCGCAAATGGGCATCGGGCGCTATCAAGGATCGGTGGTATCGACCAAATTGAAAGTGACCGGTATCGATCTGTTTTCCGCTGGCAATTTCATGGGCGGAGCAGGGACCGAGGAAATCGTGCTCTCCGACCCGATGGGCGGCGTGTACAAAAAATTGGTGTTGCAAGATAACAAAATCGTCGGCGGCGTGTTGTACGGCGACACCGTGGACGGCGCCTGGTATTTTCAATTGCTGCGCGAGGGACGCAACATCGCCGACATCCGCGATCACTTGATGTTCGGCCAAAGCCATTTGGGCGATACCGGTCATTTGGGGCAGAACAAAGCTGCCGCCATGAGTGACGAGATGGAAGTGTGCGGCTGCAACGGTATATGCAAAGGGGTGATCGTCAAGGCGATCAAGGAGAAAGGCCTATTCACTGTGGACGATGTGCGCAAGCACACCAAAGCTTCGTCTTCCTGCGGCTCTTGTACCGGCTTAGTCGAGCAGATTCTCGCCTTTACTTTAGGCGGCGATTATTCTGCCCAACCCAAAACCAAATCGCTTTGTGGCTGCACCGATCACACGCATGAAGAAGTGCGCCAGGCCATTCGTGAGCATAAATTGCTCTCGATTCCCGATGTGATGAAGTTTCTCGAATGGCGCACGCCCAACGGCTGTGCCACCTGCCGTCCGGCGCTCAATTATTATCTACTCTCCACTTGGCCGCACGAGGCGCAGGACGATCCGCAATCGCGTTTCATCAACGAGCGCGCGCACGCCAACATTCAGAAAGACGGTACCTACTCGGTGGTGCCGCGCATGTGGGGCGGCATGACCACGCCCAGCGAATTGAAGCGCATTGCCATCGTGGCGGAGAAGTATCATATTCCGGCGGTGAAAGTGACTGGCGGCCAGCGCATCGATTTACTGGGTGTGAAAAAAGAAGACCTGCCCAATGTCTGGGCCGAACTCGACATGCCCTCGGGCCATGCTTACGGCAAAGCGATGCGCACGGTGAAGACTTGCGTCGGTTCCGAATGGTGCCGCTTCGGCACGCAAGATTCGACGCAGATGGGCATCGACTTGGAGAAGGCGTTCTACAAAATGTGGGCGCCGCATAAGGTCAAGCTGGCGGTGTCCGGCTGCCCGCGCAACTGCGCCGAAGCCGCTATCAAAGACGTGGGCGTGATCGGTGTCGATTCCGGCTGGGAGTTGTATGTCGCGGGCAATGGCGGCATCAAAACCGAAGTCGCGCAGTTCATGGCCAAAGTGAAAACAGCGGAGGAAGTGTTGGAATACTCCGGCGCGTTCTTGCAAATCTATCGCGAAGAAGCCTGGTATCTGGAACGCACCGTGCACTGGGTGGCCCGCGTCGGCATGGACTATGTCAAGCAGCGGGTGGACGATGCCGAGGGCCGCAAAACCGCCTACGAGCGGCTGCAATTTGCGCTGCAAGCGGAAAAAGATCCCTGGCTCGAACGTGCCAAAGAGGGTGTGGCGAAACATGAATTCGAAGTATTGACCGTTTAGGGGCGACAACATGCAAGACTGGATCAAAGTAGTAAAGCTGGAAGACATCCCGCGCGCCGGTGCGCGCGTAGTGCGCACACCCGGCGGCGATATCGCCGTATTTCGCACCGATGAGGATGAGGTATTCGCCTTGAACGACCGCTGTCCGCACAAGGGTGGCCCGCTGTCGCAAGGCATCGTCGCGGGGCGTAAAGTCACTTGTCCGCTGCATGGTTGGAATATTCAGTTGGACAGCGGCGCAGCGGTCGCACCCGATGAAGGCTGTGCGGCAAACCATGCGGTTAAGGTAGAAGCGGGGGTGGTTTACCTCGCAGCGAGCGCGTTTGTGCCAGTGCCGCAGCCGGCGAAAATTGCCTGTGCCGGACATTAGAGAGGATAGCGCATGAATCGCGAGTTTTGGAAGGCCGGTCATCCGCCGACGTTGTTCGCAGCGTTTTTTTATTTCGATATGTCTTTTATGGTATGGGTGATGCTGGGACCGCTTGGGGTGCAGATCGCACAAGACCTGCATCTTAGCGCCGCGCAAAAAGGGTTGATGGTGGCAACGCCGGTGTTGGCCGGCGCGCTGTTGCGCATCGTGATGGGCGTGCTGGTCGATCATCTCAAACCGAAGTTGGCCGGTGCGATCGGGCAAGTGATCGTGATTGCCGCGCTCGGATTTGCTTGGTATTTCGGCATCCACAGCTACCAGCAGATCTTGCTGCTCGGCATGTTTCTCGGCGTCGCCGGTGCGGCATTCGCGGTCGCGTTGCCCTTGGCCTCGCGTTGGTATCCGCCGGAACATCAAGGGGCTGCGCTCGGCATTGCCGGTGCTGGTAATTCGGGCACGGTGCTGGCGGCTTTATTCGCGCCCACGCTCGCTTTGTGGTACGGCTGGAACAATGTATTTGGGCTCGCCATGATTCCGCTCGGAATCGCCTTCGTGGTTTATTTGTTGTTCGCGAAAGATGCGCCGGAATGCCCGCAGCCGAAATCCTTGCGCCAATATCTTGCCGTGTTGAAAGACAAAGACGCGTGGTGGTTCATGTTTTTCTACAGCGTCACGTTCGGTGGTTTTGTTGGCCTGGCTTCCTCGCTCACCATTTATTTTCACGATCAATATGGCTTGAGTCCGGTCGTAGCGGGTTACTTTACGGCGGCGTGCGTGTTCGCGGGTTCGCTGGTGCGGCCAATGGGCGGCATGGTGGCCGACCGGATCGGCGGTATCCGCTCATTGCTCGTGATGTATTCGATTGCCGCGGTGATGTTGTTCGCCGTGAGCTTTGGTTTCTCCCAAGCATGGATGTCGCTTGCGTTGTTTGTGGTGGCAATGCTGGCGCTGGGCATGGGCAACGGTGCGGTGTTCCAGCTTGTGCCGCAACGTTTCCGCAAAGAAATCGGCGTGATGACCGGGCTGGTGGGTATGGCGGGCGGCGTGGGCGGATTTTATTTGGCATCGAGCCTCGGTTACGCCAAACAAATAACGGGCAGCTACCAAAACGGCTTCATTATTTTCGCTGCACTCGCGGTGCTGGCGCTGGTAGGATTGTCCAGTGTGAAAACGCGTTGGCGCACCACTTGGGGCGCGGCGCATCTGACCGCCGCTAAAATCTAAAAATTCATTCACCGCAAAGGACGCAAAGGAAGGCTAGGGTTTCCTTCACGTTACTTTGCGTCCTTCGCGGTTTAAGATGGTTGGTTCTTATTCGTGTTAATTCGTGGTTACTGAGCCGACCGTAAAATAGTACGTACCGCTTCATGCTTTGAGGTAGCGTAGGCGCCCTCGCCTGCAGGCGCGTCGGCCATTGCAGGCGAGGG
>JANYAU010000156.1 GCA_025361165.1 Betaproteobacteria bacterium
AAGCCGCCATACTCAAGCGGCTGGGCATTGCGGCGCATGAACTCATCGGCTATACCATTGCCCGCCGCAGCTACGATGCGCGTCAGCCGGACGCGATGGTATTTGTCTATACGCTGAACGTCGAGACGACGAACGAGGCCGCACTGCTCGAACGTCTGCATACCGATGCGCATGTCTCGCCCACCCCGGACACACACTACCAAGTCGTCGCCCAAGCCCCGAAGAATTTGACTGCGCGGCCGGTAGTGATCGGCACTGGCCCTTGTGGTCTGTTTGCCGGTTTGATTCTGGCGCAAATGGGTTTTCGTCCGATCATTCTGGAGCGCGGCAAAGCGGTGCGTGAGCGTACTAAAGACACCTTTGGTCTATGGCAACAAGGCCAACTCAATCCGGAATCCAATGTGCAGTTCGGCGAAGGCGGCGCAGGTACTTTTTCCGATGGCAAGCTGCACAGCCAAATCAAAGACCCAAAACACTACGGTAAAAAAGTGCTCGCGGAATTCGTCCAAGCAGGTGCGCCGCCGGAAATTCTTTATGTGAACAAGCCGCACATTGGCACCTTCAGGCTAGTAGGTGTGGTGGAAAAAATGCGCGCCACCATTGAAGCACTGGGCGGCGAAATTCGTTTCCAGAGCCGCGTCGAAGATATCGATATCGACCACGGACAAGTACGCGGCGTGGTGCTGGCCAATGGCGAACACATCGCCGCCGAGCATGTGATTCTGGCCGTCGGCCATAGCGCGCGGGATACCTTTCAAATGCTTTACGAGCGCGGTATTTACATCGAAGCCAAATCCTTTTCCATCGGCTTTCGCATCGAGCACCCACAATCGCTCATCGACCGCTGCCGCTTCGGCAAAAACGCCGGCAACCCCTTGCTCGGCGCCGCCGATTACAAATTGGTACATCACTGCAACAACGGCCGTTCGGTTTACAGCTTCTGCATGTGCCCCGGCGGCACCGTAGTCGCCGCCGCCTCAGAGCCGGGCCGGGTGGTGACTAATGGCATGAGCCAATACTCGCGCAATGAGCGCAACGCCAACAGCGGCATCGTGGTCGGCATCACGCCCGACGATTACCCCGGGCACCCGCTCGCAGGCATCGCCTTTCAACGCCAGTGGGAAGAGCGCGCGTTCGAATTGGGGGGGCGCAACTATGAAGCGCCCGCCCAACTGGTGGGTGATTTTCTCGCCGGGCGACCATCCACCGCACTCGGCGCAGTGCTGCCCTCCTACACCCCCGGCGTGCATTTATGCGATCTCAGCAGCGCCCTGCCGGATTACGCCATCGCAGCAATCCGCGAAGCGCTGCCCGCCTTCGATAAACAGATCAAGGGATTCGCCATGCCCGATGCGGTGCTAACCGGCGTGGAGACGCGTACTTCTTCTCCTATCCGCATCAAGCGCCAGGAGGATTGCCAGAGTTTAAATACGGCGGGGCTCTACCCTGCGGGCGAGGGGGCCGGTTACGCGGGCGGGATTCTTTCGGCGGCAGTGGACGGCATTAAAGTGGCCGAAGCGGTGGCCTTGAGCATGATTCAAAATTCGAGTTTGAAATAGGGCCACCCGTTTAGCATCAGGTCAACGGAATGATTTGAAGCTTCCCGGAAGCGAGATGTTTGCGGAGAATTTTGTAAACATCGAGATCAAATGTCGGCTTGGCGCGTTCTTCAAGCTTTTCCCAAAGCGCGTCTTCTGAATCCACGGTGCCCAGGTAACCCCAATTTTCCACCAGGTGAATGTCCGTCCGGGCGCCGAGCGGCGCCGTTTCCTTGATGCCCACCACGCCTTTGAACGGCCACGCTTGCACCCGTGATTTGCCCAGCGCTTCCATCAGCCGCAAGTTATGGCTGGCAATGGATTCTTCCCCGATGCAGACGCCCAAACATTTCTTCAGCATATAGGCAACACACGGCTTGCCCGGCGATTGCGCCTCCAGTCCAAGCGTGCTATGGCAGAGTTGATAAGCATCCGCCAGTTCATACAGCGTATGCAGCGCTTTCTTTTTGGAAGAAAATAATCCATAAAGATTTTCCTGCGCACCAAAATCGAGATCGGCTGCGTAGCGAAGTTGCGGTCTGAGCGCCCCGCTCTCGTCTTCAAGCAGTTGCCAACTGCAAAGATCATTGCTCTGCCGCAAGCGACGATTGTGTAGGGGCTGGCGCGCTTTAATCAGCCGCGATTCGGTTAACAATGCGCCCAACTCGCTGACTGTTTCAATGCACTCTATCCTGCGCAATTGTTGCGACAGCGCCATTTCTTTTGCCTGGCGCAGGTCTGACGCAAAATGCGAAAGCACTCTTTTACGAATGTTATTGCTCTTGCCGATGTAGAGCGGCACGTCGTTTTCACCTAAGAATAAGTACACCCCGAAAGATTCGGGGAGATCGTCAATGATGGCGGGGTCCAGGTGCGCGGGCAGCGCAGGCCGTTGGGTAATGCCCGTGATCGCCGTGGCGATCGCGTCATGCGGGAGTACATCCCGCATATGTTGCATAAAAAACCAAAGCGCCTGTGCATCTCCCAATGCGCGGTGGCGGCTTTCGACCGGCAAGTTATGGCGCTCGATCAGCGCATCCAAATTGTGTTTGTGGTACTGCGGAAACATCTTGCGTGACAGCTTCACCGTGCACAACACCGTGGCGCTGAAATGGATGCCATGGCGCTTAAATTCATTGCGCAAAAAACCGTAATCGAAGCGCGCATTGTGCGCCACGAAAAGCTTGCCTTGCATCCGCGCCAGCGCTTCCTGCGCCACCGCTTCAAATGGCGGCGCATCCGCCACCATCTTGTCGGTAATGCCAGTCAGCTGCTGGATGAATGCCGGAATACGCACCCCCGGATTAACCAGGCTGCTCCACTCCCGCACACCGTCGCTATCGACTTCGACGATGCCGATTTCAGTAATGCGGTCATAAATCGCATTGGCACCAGTCGTTTCGAGATCGACGAAAACTAAGGGTTGGTCAAATGGCATTTTTCTGCTCGGTTGATGGGTGGCGACTACTTCTTGGGGAAATTGTCGCATAAAGGCAATAGACTGATGTGTCTCTCGTGAACTGGGCGCGCTTCATCCCACTCCTTATGTGCGGTAGCGGATGGATGACGGCACGCAGGACCTAAAATAGTCGCAAAATAGTCCAGTACGACGGGCTGGCTATGTTACCTTGTCTAGCCAGCATTCATTCGGGCGGCTTCTCCCCGTATTCAACGACTGGAACCAGGAATCCTGATATGTCCAGTACGCACGACCCGAACCAAAATCACCTCTTAGCAGCTTTGCTCGACGCCGAATTCGAGCGCCTGTCGCCGCATTTGGAGTTGGTTCCGATGCTGCTCGGCGATGTGTTGTATGAGTCCGGCGGCAAGCTCCAGCACGTCTATTTTCCAACCACATCGATCATTTCACTGCACTACGTGCTCGAAAATGGTGGCTCGTCTGAAATTGCCGGCGTTGGCAACGAGGGCTTGTTGGGGATTTCTCTTTTCATGGGCGGCGACACGACGCCCAGCCATGCCGTGGTGCAGACCAGCGGCCATGCCTACCGTCTGCAATCCCAAATATTGGTGGACGAATTTAATCGTGCCGGACCGGTGCTGCGCCTGTTGCTGCGCTATACCCAGGCGCTGATCACGCAGATGTCGCAGACTGCCGTGTGTAATCGCCATCATACGGTGCAGCAGCAATTGTGCCGTTGGCTTCTGCTGACCTTGGACCGGTTGCCCTCGAATGAATTGACGATGACCCAGGAATTGATCGCTAATATGCTGGGCGTGCGGCGCGAAGGCGTGACAGAGGCTGCTGGGAAATTACAAAGCTGCGGTTTTATCAGCTATCGGCGCGGCCATATTACCGTGTTGGACCGGGCCGGCTTGGAAGGCGATGTCTGCGAATGTTATGACGTCGTTAAGAAAGAATTCGCTCGCTTGTTGTCGGATGTGCGCCAGCGCCAAGGCGGGTCGGCGGCGAGCCAGGCGGCCTGAGACGACGCTGCTAGTCGCAGCAGCGGTACCTCGTGTTCACGATTTGAAATACCGGACGAAACGCCTTGCAGGCGTTGCGGCTTCGCCGTCACCTTATTAGAGCCGAGGCTAGTGCTCTGTGTAAGCTAATCAAGGTCTGAAATTTATGTACACAATGAAAAAAACATCGGTCGAGCGACTAATGTTGATCGCATTCGGGGTGACACTGGCCGTTCTGCTCTTGGTCAGTGTTGTCGCGTTGAACTATGCGGTGCAATCCGTCACCGCCGTCAAGGTCATCGAAGCCAGTATCGTGTTGCTGTTGGCTTTCCTAACGCTGCTGGATGTGCGCATTCGACGCGTGATGCGCGGCCGTTTGGCGGTAGAACAGGCGTTGCAAGAGGTGCAGCAGCCATTACTGAAAACGGGGGCATTGCAAGATGCCATTTTCAACAGCGCCAATTTCTCGAGTATCGCCACCGATGCCCAAGGCGTGATTCAGATTTTCAACGTCGGCGCCGAACGCATGCTCGGGTACGAGGCGGCGGACGTGGTGGACAAGATCACGCCGGCAGGCATTTCGGATGCGCAAGAACTAATCGCGCGGGCAGCGGCTCTGAGCCTGGAATTGGATACCCCGATTGCGCCAGGGTTCGAAGCGCTGGTGTTCAAAGCCTCACGCGGCATCGAAGATATTTACGAGCTGACCTATATCCGCAAAGATGGCAGCCGCTTCCCGGCGATCGTGTCGGTCACGGCGCTGCGTGATGCGCAAGACAAAGTGATTGGCTATCTGTTGATCGGTACCGATAATACCGCGCGCAAGGAGGCGGAAGAGGCGCTGCTTAGAGCGGGAGCCTTGCAGAACGCGATTTTCAACAGCGCCAACTTCTCCAGTATCGCCACCGATGCCCAGGGCGTGATTCAGATTTTTAACGTCGGCGCCGAACGCATGCTCGGGTACACGGCCGCCGAAGTGCTGAACAAGATCACCCCGGCCGAAATTTCCGATCCGCAGGAAGTGATAGCGCGCGCCGAGGCATTGAGCCTCGAGCTCGCAACCCCGATTGCGCCGGGGTTCGAGGCGCTGGTGTTCAAAGCCTCACGCGGCATCGAAGATATTTACGAGCTGACCTATATCCGCAAAGATGGCAGCCGCTTTCCGGCGGTCGTGTCGGTCACGGCGCTGCGCGACGCGCAAGACAAAGTGATTGGCTACCTGTTGATCGGTACCGATAATACCGCGCGCAAGGAGGCGGAAGAGGCGCTGCTTAGAGCGGGAGCCTTGCAGAACGCGATTTTCAACAGCGCCAACTTCTCGAGTATCGCCACCGATGCCCAAGGCGTGATTCAGATTTTCAACGTCGGCGCCGAACGCATGCTCGGGTACGAGGCGGCGGACGTGGTGGACAAGAT
>JANYAU010000020.1 GCA_025361165.1 Betaproteobacteria bacterium
ACGTGGTTGAGCAAATAGCTGTTGTGGCGGCGGGTGATGACTGCTACTTGCACGCCTTTCTTACCGATGGAAGTGAGAGGCTTGGTGAGCGGGATTTCTGCCCCGGCTTGTTTGCCGGTGAGCACTTTGAGCGCGGCGTGCGGCGCGATGGGTGCCGGGCTTACGAGCGCTTCCGGCGCACGGTGCGCTTTCACTTCTGGCGATAATGTCGCGGGGAAGGGATCGATATGGGTTGGCGCATCGAGAGGCGCAGCCTCCGGGTCGAGTTGCTTGCCGGCGAAGGGACTGCGGATGAGCATGGTTTTTTCGTATTCGGGCGGGGTGTGCGCGGTTTTGCCGTCGAAAAATTTGAGATGGTATTTGCCGATCTCGATCACGTCGCCGTGTTTGAGCGGGTGTTTTTCGACTGATACGCCATTGACCAGGGTGCCGTTGGTGCTGCCGGCGTCTTCCAGGATGAGCTTGTTGCCCACGCGCACAATGGCGGCATGGTCGCCGGATACGGCGAGGTTGTCGATCGCAATGTCGTGATAGGAACGGCGGCCGATGCTAGTGCGCGGTTTGACGATTTCAAACTCGTCGCGCATTTCACCGTCGAAACTTAAGACCAGAGAGGCCATGTGCGTTTCCTCAATCAACCGAATAGTCGGCTTATTAATAATTGCGGCAATCCCTGGCGCACGGGGAAATGTTTACGCGCCTTCACCAGCACCACGGAAATGTTGTCCCGCCCGCCGTGGTCGTTCGCTAATTTTATGAGCGCTTGCGCCGCGTATGCCAGGTTTGTGTTCCTCAGCTCAAGCGTGTCACGAATGTCGTCCGTGCTTGCCATGTCGGTCAGGCCATCGGAACACAGCAAATAAATATCGCCCGGCACAACGGGGTGGGTGCTCACCTCCACTTCGACTTCCGGGTCCATGCCCAAGGCGCGGGTCACTAGACATTTATTGTAGGACTGGGCGGCCTCTTCTGCCGAGAGTATGCCTTGGTCAATTTGTTCTTGCAGTAGCGAATGATCGCGCGTCAATTGCGTGAACTGACCGTCGCGCAGCCGATACAGGCGCGAATCGCCGATATGCCCGCTTATCAGTTGGTTGTCGTGGAACACGGCTAGCACCAGCGTGGTGCCCATGCCCGCGCACTGTGGGCGTGTGTGCGCGGCCCGGTAAACGCCGCTGTTGGCTTTCGCGACTTCTTCGCGCACTAGCGTCTCCAATGCGTACGCTGTCGGTGTGATTTCGGTAAGCCGGGTTTTTAAACCCTGCATCAGCAGCGCCACTGTTATACCGCTCGCGATTTCCCCTGCCTGATATCCACCCATACCATCAGCCAGTAGCGCAAAGCCATATTCGGCATCAACCGCGACATTATCCTCGTTGTGATCGCGCACGCGTCCGGTATCGGTGGCCGATGCCATTTCCAAAACAGGGGATTTACTTTTCCAGAAACTTGTTTTCAACCCGATACCTTCCGCCGGTTGTTAAAGTATTTATACCAGCGCAAGCGGCAGCTTACTATGAAATAAGCATTTTTCCCGACGAGCGGCGACCCATTTTAGCTATCCACAAAAGCTGTGGATAAAGCTGTGGAAAATGTGTTCGGAGACGACTTAACTGGTAGCTGTGGCAATGAAATTTTCCTTATGACTAAATTTTATACCCCGTATGTTCCATTTAAATACAAAGGCTTATTTATTTTGTTGCTTAAATATGAATTAAATAAGTCTATGCTGCGCCGAAACCCGCGTGCTGGGGGTTGTTTTGCGAAATAGGTGCTTTTTTGCCGGTAAAAATAGTCTTTTCCCCGCACCCTCTTCCGAAAGCCCTGCCTATGGGGGTCTGTAGGGCGGTCATAAGAAGTAAAGGGAATGAGCGCGCTTTATCGCGCAGAGCTCGATAAAGATTTGCCGCCGATTTGTTACCATCGCAAACATATGACTTTCGCAAATACAGAGGCAGCAAAGCTGCGCGTGGACAAATGGCTATGGGCGGCGCGTTTTTTTAAAACACGTAGTGTGGCGGCGCAAGCGATCGAGGGCGGCAAGGTTAAGCTCAATGGCCAGCGCGTGAAACCGGCGAAAGAAGTGCATGCGGGCGATATGCTGGCAATTCAGGCCGGGGACTATGAGTGGGTCGTTACTGTGCGCGCCTTAAGCGCCCGGCGCGGCCCCGCGGAAGAGGCGCGTAAGCTGTATGAAGAATCTGCGGCAAGCCAGGCACGGCGCCAAGCGCAAATTGCCGCGCGCAGCATTCAGAACGAACCCGCGGCGCAACGCCACGGCCGACCGACCAAGCGCGACCGGCGCAGGCTGGGGCACTTCACCGGTAATGACTGAGACGTTTCGAAAAAACTGCTACGTAAGCTAACTGAGAAAAAGTAATGAGCACAAAAAAAGCGGGTCTCCCCGCCTTTTTTGTGTGCTTGAATCGGTTGCGGTTTATGCGCTTGCCACGTTCTGGTTGGCGTCTTGCATCAAGGCTTGTTGTAGATGGCTGTTGAGCGTGTTGAGCTCGTCGAGTTGGCGCAAGATATTGCCTTCCATATGCTCCAGCTCGGTGATACGGTCTTCCAGCGTGTCGGTCGCTTTGTGGATGCGCTTAATGCTTTCCAGACGGCGGCGCAGTTGCAGTTGATGCTCGCGCACTTGGGTTTCCATCGGCGCCATGATCGCTTTGAGCCAATTATCCACATCGCGATTGGCAATCTCATAGACTTGAATCACGCGCGTCGCCACCGTCTCGAAGAATTTTTTGGTCAGCCCGGCGCGTTCGCTGGCGTACACCATGATGGTGTTGAAGTGTTCGTTATAGGCTTTTTCCAGCTTGGCTAGTTCCTTCTGATATTTCAAGGTAGAGAAGTGCGTCGTGGTGGCGGGTTTCAGGCCATGCTCCTCGCTGAATTTTTTATACATCGCTTCCATCATCAGCTTGATTTCATCCACTTGCTCGGTGGCCTTGCCGATATTGCCGGATATATCTTTGAAAAAAGTATTCATCGCTTCGCGAATACCCTTGGTGAAGCGGCTTTTTTCCATTTGTGAACGGATGTCGCGTACTTCGGCTTTGAGCGCTTCCATACCCAAGTAACGGTAGAGTTTATTGGTCTGGGTGGAGAACACCGAACGCAGTGCTTGGAAGCGCTGCAGGCCTTTCTCGAAGTTTTCCTTATCCAGCTTCACCTTATTCATCATGTGCTCGATGACATCCTGGTTCTTGCCGCGCAGCCCCTTCAACTCGTCGAGTTGCTCGCGCACGCTGGCTATCCGCCCACGCAGAATGCCGGCAGTGGAGCCGAACATTTCATTGAGTTCGCTCTGGGTATGATCGCGCACGATTTCTTGTTTGGACGGAATCAGCTCGTCGGATAGCGCTTTTTCCAACTCCAACAAGCGGCTTTTATCCAGCAGTGCGTCGTCGTTGTGGACCTTGGCTAGCAGACCTTTTTGCGCGGAGACCGGATAGATTTGCGACGGATCGAGCGCCAGCAATTGCGCTGTGATATTTACCTGGCTGTCGAGTTCGTGTTGGATCGCGTCCCAGGTTTTTAGCTCGTCCCACATGCCGTCGATTTTGTTCAGCACGACGATGCGGCCCTTTTGCCGACCTTGGGTGTTGCCGATATGGTTGCGCCAGACTTCGATATCGCTCTTGGTGACGCCGGTGTCGGCGGCGAGGATGAACAGAATCGCGTGCGCGTTCGGCAACAAATTCAAGGTTAATTCCGGCTCGGTACCGATCGCATTCAGGCCCGGCGTATCGAGAATCACCAAGCCCTGCTTCAGCAACGGGTGCGGGAAATTGATGATCGCGTGGCGCCACGCCGGGATATCCACCGTGCCGTCTTCATGCACAGTGAGCACATTGTCCACATCATTCGGGTGATACAAGCCATAACGCTCGGCATCGGCCACCGGCACGCGCTTGGTTTCCGAAACTTGCAGTAAGGCTTCTGTCATCGCATCGGCGGAATTCACTTCGAGCGGAAATACTTTCCACTCGTCGGTATAGCGTTTGTATTCGGTAGTGCTGGCGTCGGTGGCGCGGGTTTCAATCGGCAGCAGCATGATGCACGGGTCGCGGCCTTCTTCGTACAAGAGCTCGGTCGGGCACATGGTGGTGCGTCCGGCGCTGGAGGGCAGTAGACGTTGCTTGTAACCGGCGAAGAAAATCGCGTTGATAAGTTCCGATTTGCCGCGCGAAAATTCGGCGACGAAGGCAACATTGAGTTTGTCGTCTTTGAGCCGGTCGAGAATGTGTTGAATGCGGAGGTCGGTTTGCGCGTCGTTCAGTTCTTGCTCGTCGAGCCAGTGGCGCAGACCGTCCACGGTATCCAGCAGTTGTCCGCGCCAAGCGCTGTAAGCCTCAAAATGGGCGACTAAGTTGTCTCTTGCCATAGTTCCTCCGCTGGGAAGATGCGCGCGGCCACCTGGCCTGCCCGCTTGTTTGCCAATCTAGCACAAAATTCCATTAAAACAAATATGTTACAGGTGATTCTTAAAGCGCTTGCTAGGAATATGCGGCGGGCATCGTTTCAGCACCCGCAGGATAGTTTATGCAAAAGTCATGGATTTGTCTTTATTTCTGACAAACGGCGCAATAAAAGGTCGAGCGCTGGCCCTGGCGGATGTGTTTAATCGGCTGGCCGCAGTCGCGGCAGGGCGCGTTTGTACGGCCATACACTGCGTACTCAAGTTGAAAATAACCCGGCTCGCCATCGGTTTTGACGAAGTCGCGCAAGCTCGACCCACCGGCGCGGATAGCGCGCGCAAGCGTGGAGTTTACCGCCGCTATCAAACGTTGCGTGCGCGTCAGGCTCAAGCGTTTGGCTTGTGTTTTTGGGTTGATGCCAGCGGCGAACAGTGCCTCGTTGGCGTAAATATTTCCCACGCCGACTACCAGATGGCTATCCATCAACACCTGCTTGATCGGGGCGGAACGGCTGCGTGTGGCGCGGAAAAACTTCTCGGCGGTGAACGCCGCCGTCATCGGCTCCATGCCCAGATGCGCGAGCAGGGGGTGCGCGAATGGATCGCTCCCCGCCCACAGCACCGCGCCAAAGCGGCGCGGGTCACGCAGCCGCATCGCCAGGCCGTTCGCCAGTACCAGATCGAAGTGGTCATGCGGGCCGGGTGGCGTGATGGCCGGCACGACGCGCAAACTTCCGGACATGCCGAGATGCAGGAGCAAGTAGCCGGCCTCGGTGTCGAACAGTAAATATTTTCCGCGGCGCTGAATGTTCAGAATCCGCTTGCCCGGCAACAGTGTCGCTAACTGTATCGGCACTGGCCAGCGCAGCCTGGGGTGGCGCACGATGACCGCGTGTATGGCTTGATTTTCAAGATGCGGCTGCAGACCGCGGCGGGTGGTTTCGACTTCCGGGAGTTCAGGCAAAGTAGTGTGTCGGCGTAGGGTTAATGCGGCGTGAATTTCGGCTCAAGCAAGCGCTTGGCGGCTTCGGCCGTAAACTGGTAGGCGAGTTTTTCGTCATCGCGCATCAGCATCCACTCCGTATCGTTGCGCGTGAAATACACTTTTATCCACTTGCCCGAATTGAGTTTTACAGAAATAAAATCGTGGGCGTCGGGTGCCGCGGCTGGTGCTACGCTCATCGCCATCGCGTGGCGCCATTCGTCGGCAAAAATATTGGCATCGTCTTGGGTCGGCGCGCCGGCTTCCGGCGCCATGCGCCATTTGCCGTCGAGCTGGGTAAGTTTAAAGCGGGGAAACGCGAAGGCCAGCGGTACTTCTTTGTCGTCGAAAAATTGTTTAGAAATGTAGTCGGCGGGTTGCTTCGCCACGTCCACGAAATACACCGGCGAGACCAGGTATACCGAGCCTTGTGTGAGTACATAGAGCTGATTGCTGAGCGGTTGCGTGCCGCCGAACACAAATTCTTGGCTGCCGATACGCACGCGAGCGAGCGGTGTATCCAATTGAAACCGGGCGAGATCTTGCGCCGCCATACGCGTAGTACTCTGTGCCGATAGCAGTCCCAATAAGCTTTCTATTCGCACGCCATCGGCGCGTGCGGGAAAGGGCTCGGTGACAAACCATTCGCCCTTGCGCTTAGTCAGGACTACGCGCGGCCGATTCGCTAGCGCGATGCTGATTTCATCGACGTCCGTCGTCGTCAAGGTGGAAAGCTTGTAGTCTTGCTTAGGTACAGTTTCAGGCTTGAAGAACACCAGCCACCCCAGTATCGCGACCAATGCGGCGAGGCCGGCATTGATCCACAAACGCTGGCTCATGGTTTTCTCCGGCGCCACCAAACCAGACTGCCCGCGACCAGAAAAGCCAGGGGTAGGGCAAGGAGAAAACCGACCACGAGCAACAATTTTTTATTTTGCGTAAGCTCAATTTGCGCATCTTTCGTAGCGCGCGGCTGGATCGCGATCAAGTTTTCATCGCCTGCCAGCCAATTGATGAGATTGATGCCGAGATCGAGATTACCGGCATTGCCCAAATATTGGTTGGCTAAAAAGTTGCTATTGCCGATGACGACCACGCGTTGATCTTTGCTCTCCACGGTGCGTTCGAGGGCAACCGCGATGTTAATGGGGCCGGGTTTGTCGCGGCCTTTATTAAAAGCCATGCTGTTGTCGAGCTTGCCGGTTTCGAGCCAGCCGCGCGCAGCGACTTGAATCAGCGGGGTTGCCGTCCAGCCGTGATCGCCGTCGAGCGCGACGACTTCACGCGCGAAGGGGAACAGGGTGAGCAGATTGAAATTTTGAAATAAAGGATGGCGGCCATAGGCAGCGCCCACCGCGAAAGTCGCCGCGGCATTCATTTGCTGCGCTTGCGGATCAATCACCGTGCCCGGAGTGAGAGCGATCCCGAGTTGTTCCACCAGCGGCTGCAAGCCATGCAGCGGCCCGGTATCCACCAGCCATAAAAGATTGCCGCCGCCCTGCACGAATTGTTTTAGTTTTTCCACTTCCGCCGGCAGCAGATCCACGCGCGGACCGGCGATCACCAGCACCGAGGCATTGCGCGGCACTTCCTGCGCCAGTGTGAGATTCAGCGGTGCGCTACGAAAGCCCCGGCTCGCGAGCTGCACGCCGAAATCGCCCAGGTCGAGGTTGGCCTGGCCATCGAGCTTGCGCTCGCCGTGGCCGTCGAGATACATCACGAGCCGGTCTTTGTCGCGCGCCAGGCGCATCAGTAAATTAGTAAAGGCGGATTCGTTGTACGTGGCCAAATGTTCCGAGCGCTTGCCGTATTGCACGATCAACTCGCCCTCGCGTTGAATCCCAGCCTGGCGCGTCAGCCCAGGTTGTTCGGTCGGGTCGACAAAACTGAGTTTGATGTTGGCTTTGGCGCGTTGATAAGGTGTGAGGAAATCTAGCGCGGCTTTGCCGATGTCGCTGCTGGCCGCGGTGTAGGCCGTGACATACACCGGCTCTTTTAATTTGGCGAGCAATGCCACGCTGCCTGGGCTTAAGCTGTTGCGGCCGTTGAGCGTGATATCCCAGCTCTTATGATAAGTACGCGTTACCGCACCGAGTAAACCGGCCAGCAGCACCAGTAGCACGACGAATAGCCAATGATGGACGCTGAGCTGGATGCGGGTCTTGCGGTTGAGTTCCATGGCTAAGCCTGTAAGCGCTTGGCGTCGAGCTGGCGCACGGTGAGCACTAAAAAGGTCGCGGCGAACAAGAGCAAATACGCCAGATCGGTGGTGTCGACCATGCCGCGATTGAAGCTGTCGAAATGCTTCATCAGCGAGAGATACAACAGTGCATGGCTTGGGTCTTGCACCAGGCCATTCAAAATCCATAGCAACAACAGCGCGCCGAAGGTGGCGAAAGCGGCGATCACCGTGTGTTGCGTGAGGCTGGAGATGAATAAGCCGAGCGCGGCAAAGGCGCCGACCAAGAGCAGCAGCCCCACACTATTCGCCGCGATCAGGCCCCAATCCAGCGGGCCGCCCAAAGCGAGCGAGGCGGACATCAGCACGCACAGTCCCAGCACCAGCGCCAGGAATAACAACAGACCGACAAATTTTCCGAGCACGATTTCGGTGGTCGAGACCGGCGCCGACAGCAGCAGTGTGAGGGTTTTATTGCGCTGCTCTTCGCTGAACAAGCGCATGGTCAACAGCGGCACCGCCATCAACAGCAAAATGGCGGCAAAACCGAACAGCGCTGCGACCACGATTTCGGTGATGCCCGGCGGATTGGCGAGTTGCTGGATGCGCGGCAAGTTGTCGATGTATTGACTGAGTTGGTACAGGAATACCCAAGCCAGAATCAACTGCATCACCGCCAGGACGATCCATGCCAAGGGCGAAGCGAACAGGGAACGGAATTCTTTCCAAGCAATGGTGGTGATCATGCGACCTTCTCGTTCGGGGTATCCAAGCGCGTGAGTTCGGCGAATACATCTTCCAGGCGCGTGCGTTCGGGACTCATCTGCGTCAGCCCCCAATTGTTTTCCACTGCGGCGCGCGCGATGGCTTCGGCGGGCGCGCTGTTTGGGGCGCTGTATACCAGCATCAAGCCGCTCTCCAATAACTGGGCGTCTTTGACGCCGGGAATGGCTTGCAGCGCCTGGAGTGCAGGCGGGCGGGCGAAGCCGAGTAGGAGATTTTCCGTCTGCCGCGAACGGCGCAGGCCCTCAATGCTATCGGCGAACACGATTTTGCCGCGATGCAGAATTTGCACCCGGTCGCACACCGTTTCCACTTCGGGCAAGATGTGGGTGGAGAGGATCACGCTGTATTTGCTGGAGAGTTCGCGGATTAGCGCACGGATTTCGCGGATCTGGTTCGGGTCCAAACCCGCGGTCGGCTCATCCAAAATAAGCACGTCCGGCTTATGCAAGATCGCCTGGGCGATGCCGACGCGCTGCTGATAGCCTTTGGACAAGTGCGCGATTAAGCGCCGTCCCATATCACTCAAGCCGCAGCGCGCTTTCGCTTCGGTCACCGCAGCGCGTAACGCCGTGCGCGCGACTTTGTGCAAGCGGCCGCAAAACGTGAGGAACTCGTCCACGGTGAGTTCCCGATAGAGCGGGGGAGTTTCGGGTAAATAGCCAATTTTGGCTTTAGCTTGCTTAGGGTGCTCCAGTAAATCAATGCCGCATACTGCGATACTGCCGGAACTCGGGGCCAGATTGCCGGTCAGCATTTGCATGGTGGTCGATTTACCAGCGCCATTCGGCCCGAGCAAACCCAGCACTTCGCCGCGTTTCAATTCCAGATCGAGTTCGGCCACCGCGAGGATATTTCCATAGCGGCGGGTGAGGCGGTGGGCGGAAAGAGTGATGTCGGGTGAGTGCGGCATTCTGATTTTTTGCGCGTGGCGTACGCTAAACGAGTGGAATATACCTTATTATCTTGTACTCATACAGTTACGAGCCATGAATATGACATCCTTCCGGGCAATACAGTTCAAACTTTTCGTCGTGCTGCTGGCGGCGAGTCTACTCGGCGCGTGCGCCAGCACGCCTGGCAGCAAGCTCGCCACGGAAGCGCCCGTTTTAGAGCGCGAAGTGAAGCGGCCCGCTCCACCCAATCAGGTCATGACGCCGCAAGTGTTGTATGAATTGTTGCTGGCGGAGATTGCAACCCAACGCAACCAGCAAGCGCTCGCTACGCGCGCCTATCTCGACCTGATGCAAAGCACCAACGATTACCGAGTTGCCGAGCGTGCGGCTCAGGTGGCCTTGAGTGCGCGTTTCCCCGATGAGGCTTTGGTCGCCGCGCAACGCTGGCTGGTACTGGAACCGGATTCTATCGACGCGCGCCAGGCAGTCGCAGGTCTGCTGATTACCAAAGGTAGGTTGCCCGAGGCGCTACCGTATTTACGCCAGATTCTCGCGGCACAAGACACTAACGTCGCTTATGGTTTTTTGCATCTGAATAACCTGCTGGCGCGGCATCCGAACAAAAGCGCCGTGCTGAGTCTGGTGCAAGAGTTGGCGCGCGATTATCCCAGCTTACCGGAAGCGCATTTTGCGGTGGCGCGCGCCGCCTGGGAGGCGGGCGACAAGGAACTGACGTTGAAGGAAATCGGTACTGCGCTCGCCTTGCGGCCGCAGTGGGAAGGCGCGGCCTTGTTTAAGGTACAAGTGCTGCAAAGTATTTCCGCTGCCGGTGCGATGGAGTATTACACCAGCTATTTGCACGATTTTCCGCGGGCACGGGAAATGCGCCTTGCCTATGCGCGGCTCTTAGTGCAAGAAAAACACTATCCGCAAGCGCGGGAGGAGTTCCAACGGCTGATGGCTGATTTTCCCGATAACGCCGAAGTGCCGCTCGCCGTCGGTTTACTCTCCATGCAGTTGCAAGACTACGATGCGGCCGATGTGTATTTGCGCAAGGCGCTGGACGCCGGTGTGAAAGACGACGATGCGGTGCGCTTTTATCTTGGCCAGTTGAGCGAGGAACGCAAACGTTGGGACGAAGCCAAGCAATGGTATAACGCGGTGAGCGGCGAACAAGCGTTTAGCGCCAAGCTGCGCATCGCCGGGGTGTTGGCGCATCAAGGCCAGTTAGCGGAAGCGCGTACCTATTTGCAGCAACTCGATACGAAAACCAATCAGCAGCGCGCGCTGGCCGCTTCGGCGGAAGCGTTGTTACTGCGCGATGCGAAGCAATATCAAGAAGCCTTCGATGTGCTGGGTCGAGCCCTGGAGAAATTGCCCAACCATCCGGATCTGCTCTATGACTATGCGATGGCAGCGGAAAAAGTCGGCCGCATCGATGTGTTGGAGACGAGCTTAAAAAAATTAATTCAAGTGAAGCCGGATCATGCCCAAGCCTATAACGCCTTGGGCTACACGCTGGCGGATCGCACCACGCGCTATGCAGAAGCAAAAAAATATCTGGAACAAGCGTTGAAGCTATCGCCGGACGACGCCTACATTCTTGATAGCATGGGCTGGCTGCAATATCGAACCAAGGATTACCCGCAAGCAATTACTACCTTGCGTCACGCACTCAGCTTGCGCCCCGATCCTGAAATTGCTGCGCACCTGGGTGAAGTGTTGTGGGTGAGTGGCGAAAAAACGGAAGCGCAAAAAGTGTGGGAGAACGCGCTCAAGGACAATCCCGGTGATGAGACCTTGATCGGCGCTGTACTGAAATTCAAAGTGCAGTAATGGCACGTTTTTTCTACGTGGCGCTGGCTTTTCTCGCCGCTTGTACCACGCTTGTCCCCTTACCCGCTGCGCCGCCTGCAAGCCAGGCGCTTATTCCCGCGTTCCAGATTGTTGGGCGTATTTCAGTGCGCCATGATAACGATGGTTTTTCCGGTAATCTCAGTTGGCGCCACAGCCCGGCGAACGATGAATTCGTGCTTCTCAGCCCACTGGGCCAAGGTGTGGCGCGCATCACGCAAAATGCCCAGGGCGTGACGCTGGAGACGGCAGATGGCAAAGTGCTGCACGCGCACGATGCGGAAACACTGACCGAGCAGGCGCTGGGATTTCGCTTGCCGCTCTCCGGCTTACCCAATTGGGTGCAGGCTCAGCCCGTGGGCGATGATGCCAAGCTGCGCTATAACGCCGATGGTACGCTGGACTTGCTGACCGAGCAGGGCTGGAAAATCGACTATCTGTCGTATCGTCCGATCGGCACGCTGCTGCTGCCCGGCAAGGTATTCATGGAAAATGCCGAACTCAAGTTGCGCCTGCTTATCGATGACTGGCAGGTGCCCGCGCGATGAGTGCGCACGTTTACCCGGCCCCGGCCAAACTCAATTTGTTTTTGCACATTACCGGCCGCCGCGCCGATGGCTACCATTTATTGCAAACCGTGTTTCGCTTTATCGATTACGGCGACGCGCTGCACTTTACATTGCGGAGCGATGGGCAAATCGTGTTGACCCAGACCTTGCCTGGTGTGCCCGTAGAACAAGATTTGTGTTATCGCGCTGCACGCTTATTGCAAGCAAGCACGGGCACGACGCAAGGGGTGGAGATTATGCTGGAAAAGCGCCTGCCCTTGGGCGGCGGTTTGGGCGGCGGCAGCTCGGACGCGGCCACTACCCTGATCGCGCTGAATCGCTTGTGGGGGACGGGCTTGTCGCGCGCAGAGCTGATGGCGCTGGGACTCAAGCTCGGCGCCGATGTGCCGGTGTTTATTTTCGGCGACAATGCTTGGGCCGAAGGCGTGGGCGAGACCTTAACGCCGATCGCGCTCGAACCGGCTTGGTATGTGGTGCTCGTACCCCCTGTAAGTGTCGCTACCGCCGAGGTTTTTAGCGCGCCAGAATTGACACGAAACACGCTTCCGGTCACAATACCGGCCTTTTCCGCCGGGCAAATCCATAACGATTTAGAACCGGTGGTGACCGGGCGTTACCCGAGCGTTGCGCGCCATCTGGAATGGCTTCGGCAGTACGGTGTAGCGCGCATGACCGGCTCCGGCGCGTGTGTATTCGCCGCGTTTGCTGCGGAGCAGGCAGCGCGGGAGGTGTTGGCGGACAAGCCGGCGTGGATCGAAGGGTTCGTGGCGCGCGGGCTGGATCACCATCCATTGAGGGATTTCTAGGGGCGCGATTCGCAGCAAGATTATTGGGGAGTCGCCAAGTGGTAAGGCACCGGATTTTGATTCCGGCATTCGTAGGTTCGATCCCTACCTCCCCAGCCAACTTAAGAAGAAGCGTGTAAATCGATACACGCTTTTTTAGTTTTTACGGGAAAGCAGCATGATCGTAGGCCACAGCGGCATGATGATTTTCACCGGCAACGCCAATCCGCGGCTGGCCGAAGACGTTGCACGTAAACTGAACCTGCCGATGGGCAAGGCCATCGTCGGCCGCTTCAGTGATGGCGAAGTAATGGTGGAAATTCTGGAAAACGTGCGCGGCCGCGATGTCTTCGTGCTGCAATCCACCTGCATGCCCACCAACGATAGCTTGATGGAAGTGCTGGTGATGGTAGATGCTTTAAAGCGCGCCTCCGCCTCGCGCATTACCGCCGCGATTCCGTATATGGGCTATGCGCGCCAAGACCGTCGGCCGCGTTCGGCGCGGGTGGCGATCACCGCCAAGGTGGTGGCGAATATGCTTACCACCGCGGGCGTGGACCGCGTGCTGACCATGGATTTGCACTCGGATCAGATCCAGGGGTTTTTCGATATCCCGGTGGACAATATTTACGCCTCGCCGATTTTGCTCGGCGATGTATGGAAGCAGAATTACGAGAAATTGATCGTCGTTTCGCCCGATGTCGGCGGCGTGGTGCGCGCCCGAGCATTGGCGAAGCGTATGGAAGCTGATCTCGCCATCATCGACAAACGCCGTCCCAAGCCCAATGTGGCGAAGGTGATGAACATCATCGGCGAAGTGCAAGGCCGCACCTGTGTGTTGATGGATGATATGGTGGATACCGCCAATACCTTGTGCGAAGCAGCGCAAGCGCTTAAAGACAATGGCGCCGCGCGGGTGTTGGCGTATTGTACCCACGCCGTGCTGTCGGGCAACGCGGTGGAGCGCATCAGTAATTCGCAGTTGGATGAGTTGGTGGTCACCGACACCATTCCGCTGCGCGATGAGGCCAAGCAGTGCGGCCGCATTCGCCAACTCTCGGTGGCCGAATTGCTGGCGGAGACCATGCACCGTATTAGTAATGAGGACTCGGTATCCTCCTTGTTTACCGAATAGCATTTTTGTAGCGGCAGTTCGCCGCTACATTTAACCTGGGCAATACTGGTCGCGGATTGCCCAATTTTATGGAGTGTCATCATGTTATTTGAAGTTACCGCCTACGCGCGTCAATTGCAGGGTACGGGTGCGAGCCGCCGTCTGCGTCGCGCGGGCAAAGTGCCGGCCATCATCTATGGCGCGGACAAGCCCGCTGCGAATGTCGAGCTCGATCACAACAGCCTGGTACAACAACTGCGCAAAGAAGCGTTCCACGCATCCATCCTCACGCTCAATCTGGATGGCGCCAAGGAGCAAGTTCTGCTGCGCGACGTACAGGTACACCCGTTTCGGCAGATCATCATGCACGTCGATTTTTTGCGTGTGGACCCGAATAAAAAAGTGCACATGAAAGTGCCGCTGCATTTCAAGAATGGCGAGCTTGCTCCCGGCGTAAAACTCACCGGCGGCAACATCACGCACATTCTGAATGAGGTGGAAGTGATGTGCTTGCCCAAAGATCTGCCGGAGTTTATCGAGGTCGATCTGTCCAGTCTCGCAGCCGGCCACACCCTGCATTTGTCGCAGGTTACGCTGCCGGCGGGCGTGGAGTTCCTGAGCTTAAGCCGTGGTGCCGATCAAGCCATCGCCGCTTGCGTCGTACCGCGCGGCATGGAAGAAGAGGTGGCCCCAACTGCTGCCGCTGCACCCGCCGCTGGCGCGGCTCCGGCAGCGTCTTGATCGCAGGTACTGCCAAGAGAAAGCCCGTCCCCGACGGGCTTTTTCATTTGCGTTAAGCCTATGACTGCCATTCGCCTCATCGCCGGCCTCGGCAATCCCGGCCGTGAATATGCCGATACACGCCATAACGCGGGCTTCTGGTTTCTGGAGGAAGTTGCGCGCAAGGCGGGCGCGAGTTTGCGCCTGGAAAGCCGGTTTCACGCTTCGGTGGCGCGAGTAAACTTGTCCGGCCAAGAAGTGTGGTTGATCGCGCCGCAGACCTATATGAATATCAGCGGCCAAGCGGTCGCGGCACTCGCCAGTTACTACAAGATTACGCCGGAAGAAATGCTGGTGGTGCATGACGAATTGGATTTGCTACCGGGCACGGCACGTTTAAAACGCGGTGGCGGGCCGGGCGGGCATAACGGGCTGAAAGACATTATCGCGCGCCTCGGCTCGGATTTTTGGCGGCTGCGTATCGGCATCGGCCATCCCGGCGACAAAAATGCGGTGGCGGATTTCGTGCTGCATCGCCCGAGCCAGCTGGAAGAAACCTTGATGCGCGATGCACTGGATCAGAGCTTAAGCGCGCTGCCTTTGATGGTGGCGGGCGATATGGCGGCAGCAATGCAACAATTGCATACTAAAGAAAAACCAGTAAACGGTGATCGGTGAAGGGTGATTGAGTAGCCTCATCACTTCACTTACCGTTCACCAATCACCCAATCACGAGATTTTTATATGAGCCTTCAATGCGGAATCGTCGGCCTGCCCAATGTAGGCAAGTCCACTCTGTTTAACGCCATCACCAAGGCGGGCATCGCGGCGGAGAACTACCCCTTCTGCACCATCGAACCAAACGTCGGCATCGTTGAAGTACCCGACCCGCGGCTGGCGCAATTGTCGGCAATCGTGAAGCCGCAAAAAGTGCAGCCGGCCATCGTGGAGTTTGTTGATATTGCGGGCCTGGTAGCGGGCGCCTCCAAAGGCGAGGGCCTCGGCAATAAATTTCTCGCCAATATCCGCGAGACCAATGCCATCGCGCATGTGGTGCGCTGTTTCGAGAACGACGATATCGTGCATGTGGCGGGCAAGATCGACCCGATCTCCGATATCGAAACCATCAATACTGAGTTGGCCTTAGCTGATCTCTCTAGTGTGGAAAAAGCGCTGCATCGCTACCAAAAGACGGCGCGCTCCGGCGATAAAGACGCGGCAAAAATGGTCGCGGTGCTGGGGCCGGTGTTGGCGCAACTCAATCAAGCCAAGCCAGTGCGTGGTCTGAAATTAGATGATGATCAGTTGGCACTTTTGCAGCCGCTGTGCCTGCTCACCCTCAAGCCCACGATGTATGTGGCCAATGTGGACGAACAGGGCTTCGACAACAACCCCTTTCTGGCGCAAGTACAAGCCTACGCGCAAGCCGAACACGCGCCGGTGGTGGCGATCAGCGCGCAAATGGAAGCTGAGATTGCCAATTTATCCGACGAAGATATCAGCTTGTTTCTGACCGATATGGGCTTGGACGAACCGGGCCTGAATCGTCTGATTCGCGCAGCGTATGACCTGTTAGGCCTACAGACTTATTTCACCGCCGGCGTTAAAGAAGTCCGCGCCTGGACCATCCATAAAGGCGACACCGCGCCACAAGCCGCGGGCGTAATCCATACTGATTTTGAGCACGGCTTTATTCGCGCGCAGACCATTAGCTTCAACGACTTCATCGCTTGCAATGGCGAGCAGGGCGCGAAGGAAGCGGGCAAGATGCGGTCTGAAGGCAAGGAATACGTCGTTAAGGATGGTGATGTGCTGAATTTCTTGTTCAATGTCTAGCCGAGCTCGTCATGTCACGACATTTCATGCGTAGGCGATGGCTACACTCATTGCAACAATAACGCTCCGGCAGCCCTTGCCGGATACTCCAAGCATCTATTTTCATTGACTTTTTGCTTGCGAGTCATTGACACAAAGGCGTCTTCTCGGCTATATTCGACGTCTTTGGTGATATAGCTCAGTTGGTTAGAGCACAGCACTCATAATGCTGGGGTCGGTGGTTCAAGTCCACCTATCACCACCACGATCCGTTTCGGCCGCCCCGCGCGGCCGATTGTGTCTGAAGGGAAATGCATGCGTTTGATCCGCTATTGCTTGTCGCTATTACTCCTTGCAAGCGCACTTGCCGGACCGGCGTATGCGCAACGCAGCTTTCCGCCGGGCGTGAAGCCGGCCGAGTTGCGCGACATCACTTATCCGAATGTTCGCATTGATGACAAGATATATCGCTTTGCGCCCGGCGCCCGGATTTACAACACGAATAACCTTATGGTTGTAGTCAATTCCGCACCAAAAACCGGTAAGGTGATATTCCAGCTTGATACCCAAGGTAATGTGCTCAAACTGTGGATATTGACGCCGGAAGAAGCCGCGCGTCTGTCGCAGTAACGTCCTCTCCCTCGTGGCTAAAAAACTCTTCATCCAGACCTTCGGTTGCCAGATGAACGAGTACGACTCGGATAAAATGGCTGATGTGCTGCATGCGCATGAGGGTTTCGAGCGCACCGCGTCGCCCGAAGAGGCCGATTTAATTTTGTTCAATACTTGCTCGGTGCGCGAGAAGGCGGCAGAAAAAGTATTTCATGCGCTCGGCCGCTGGCGGCACCTCAAGCAAAAAAATCCAGCTTTACGAATCGGTGTCGGCGGTTGCGTCGCTAGCCAAGAAGGTGCGGCCATCGTGCGGCGCGCACCCTACGTCGATCTCGTATTCGGCCCGCAAACCCTGCACCGGCTGCCGGAAATGCTCCAGGCGCGGCAGAAAACCGGTCGTGCGCAAGTGGATATTTCTTTCCCCGAGATCGAAAAATTCGATCACCTGCCGCCGGCGCGGATAGAAGGCGTGACGGCATTCGTCTCGATCATGGAAGGGTGCAGTAAGTATTGCAGCTTCTGTGTCGTGCCCTATACCCGCGGCGAGGAAGTGTCGCGCCCGTTCGACGATGTCTTGGCCGAAGTGTCGGCGCTTGCGAACCAAGGCGTGAAAGAAGTCACGCTGCTGGGTCAGAACGTGAATGCGTATTGGGGCGCGCTGCACGAAGGCGGCAGCGCGGATCTGGCGCTGCTATTGGAATATGTGGCGGAGATTCCCGGCATTGAACGCCTACGCTATACCACTTCGCATCCGAATGAAGTCACTGAGCGCTTGATCGAAGCCTATGCGCGGATTCCGAAACTGGTTTCGCATTTGCACCTGCCGGTGCAATCCGGCTCGGATCGGATTTTGATGGCGATGAAGCGTGGCTATACCGCGCTTGAATACAAATCCAAGGTGCGCAAATTACGCGCCGTGCGCCCCGATCTGGGACTGACATCTGATTTTATTATTGGCTTTCCGGGCGAGACCGAGGCTGATTTCGAAGCGACGATGAGATTGATCGAAGAAGTGGGATTCGACGATAGCTACAGCTTCGTCTACAGCCCGCGCCCCGGCACCCCAGCGGCGGCCTTGCACGACGACACGCCAGCGGAATTGAAATCCGAGCGCTTATCGCGCTTGCAGCAGCGCATCGAGGCGCAAGCCCATGTGGTCAGTCAAGCGCTGGTAGGCAGCGTACAGCGGGTACTGGTCGAGGGCTTTTCGAAAAAAGACGACACCATGTTGGCAGGGCGCACCGATAGTAATCGCGTCGTGAATTTTGCCGGTTCAGCGACCTTGATGCATCGCTTAATCAATGTGCGCATAACCGGAACGCGGCGGCATACCTTGGGCGGCGAAGCCGTGCTGGTTTAAAAAATGGATATTTCTTTTACGCCTGTCGATAACAAGCGCCTGGCCAATCTGTGCGGCGCGCTGGACGAAAATTTGCGTCAAATCGAAACCGGCCTGGGCGTCAAAATCGCGCGTCGCGGCGAACATTTTCGGGTCGATGGCCATGTCGCGCAAACGCGCGTGGCGACGGAATTATTGCGGCGTTTCTATGACCGCGCACAACGCAGTGTGAACATCGAAGACATCCAGCTTGCCATGGTGGAGGCGGCACATGTTCCACCGGCAGGCACCGATCGCCAAACCGGCATGATGCCGGTGCTGATGACGCGCAAAGCCGATCTGCATGCGCGCACGCCGCGCCAAAACGAATACCTGCGCCAGATTCAAGAATTCGATATCACCTTCGGCATCGGCCCCGCCGGTACCGGCAAGACCTATCTCGCGGTCGCCAGCGCAGTGGATGCCTTGGAACGCGACTTGGTGAAACGCATCGTGCTGGTACGCCCGGCGGTAGAGGCGGGCGAGCGTTTGGGTTTTTTGCCCGGCGATTTGGCGCAGAAGGTGGATCCGTATCTGCGCCCTTTATATGACGCACTGTATGACTTAATGGGTTTCGATAAAGTGGCCAAGGTAGCCGAGCGCAGCGCCATCGAAATCGCACCGCTGGCCTATATGCGTGGCCGCACACTCAACCACGCCTTTGTTATTTTGGATGAAGCGCAAAACAGCACCCAGGAACAAATGAAGATGTTCCTTACGCGCATTGGTTTCGGTAGCAAAGCGGTGATCACCGGCGATGTCACGCAGATCGATCTCGGGCGCGGCCAAACCAGCGGCTTGGTGCAAGCGCAAGAAGTCTTGGCGGGCGTGGCCGGTATCGGCTTTACCCACTTTCAGGCGGAAGACGTGGTGCGACATCCGCTGGTGCAACAAATTATTCATGCCTACGAGCGCTTCGATAAGAAAAACCGCGACCACGCCTAAACTGGCGCTGGCGGTGCAATATGCGGTGGCGACGGAAGGTTTGCCGACGCGCGCCCAAGTACGGCGCTGGGTGAAAGCGGCGCTGGCGCAGGATGCGGAAATTACCGTGCGTTTTGTGGATACGGAAGAAGGCCAAGCCCTGAATCGCGACTACCGCGGCAAAGATTACGCGACCAATGTGCTAAGCTTTATTTACGAATCCGTACCTGTGATGGGCGATTTGGTGATTTGTGTGCCGGTAGTAGTGTTCGAGGCGCAAGCGCAGCATAAATCCGCAGAAGCGCATTATGCGCATCTGGTGGTGCATGGCGTGCTGCACTTGCAAGGATTTGATCATGAGACCGACGCCGATGCACAAGCGATGGAGGCGCGCGAGACCGAAATTGTCACGCGCCTGGGTTACGCTGATCCGTATTGAATTCTGATGTGATGCATGACGAATAATCCGATTATTCGCCATTTATTACCGCAAGGAGGTAGTGAGGCGTCGTGCTCGCTGTTTTGCGACGCTGTGTTTGTGTATGGACGAAACCCCTAGTAAACCGAGTTGGCTCGAACGACTTGGCGCGCTGCTGATGCGCGAACCCGAAGATCGAGACCAACTCATCGAATTGCTTCACTCCGCTTACGAGCGGAACTTGCTCGACGCCGATGCGCTCGCCATGATCGAAGGCGTGTTGCAAGTGTCGGAATCTCAGGTGCGGGACGTGATGATCCCGCGCGCGCAAATGGACGTGGTTGATATCAACGACCCGCCCGAAAAATTCCTGCCGTTTGTGATCAGCACCGCGCACTCGCGATTTCCCGTCACCGACAAGGATCGTGATGACGTGATTGGCATTTTGCTGGCCAAGGACATGCTGCGTTATTACGCGGGCGAGGAGGTGAACGTACGTGCTATGCTGCGCCCGGCGGTGTTCATTCCTGAATCCAAGCGGCTGAATGTGCTGCTCAAAGAATTTCGCAGCAACCGCAATCACATTGCCATCGTGGTCGACGAATACGGCGGGGTGGCGGGGCTGGTCACGATCGAAGACGTGCTGGAGCAGATCGTCGGCGAAATCGAAGACGAATTCGATTTCGACGAAGCCGAAGACAATATTATTCGCGACCGCCACGGCCGCTATCGCGTCAAAGCCTTGGCCGAGATCGACGATTTTAACGAGACGCTGGGCACGCATTTCAGCGACGAAGATTTCGATACCGTCGGCGGACTGGTGGTCAGCGAATTCGGACGGCTGCCCAAGCGTGGCGAGACGGTGGTGCTGGAAGGCTTGCGCTTCCAAGTACTGCGCGCCGACAGCCGGCGTTTGCATTCGCTATTAGTCGAGCGCGTGCAAAATGCCGAAATGATCAATCCACTGCAAGGCACGGCTTGACCCAAAGCGCTGCGCTCATTCTGCGCGCCGGGCGCTTCAAGCTCGGCGCCTTGCCATTTTTGCTCGGCGCACTCACCGTACTCGGGTTTGCGCCGTTTTATTTTTACTTCTTGCCACCGCTGACCGTCGCGGCCCTGTTTTATCTGTGGTTGCACGCCGGTTCTCGGCGCGCCGCATTCATGATCGGTTTCATGTTTGGCCTCGGTTTGTACGGCGTCGGCGCGTCGTGGGTGTACGTGAGCTTGCACGATTTTGGCATGATGCCGATGCCTATTGCGGTGCTGGCGACTTTGTTATTCTGTGCTTTTCTCGCGCTGTTCCCGGCTTGCGCCGGTTGGCTTCAGGCATGGATAAAAGGTGCAGCGGCGCTACGTCTATTGGTCGCCATGCCCGCTATCTTCGCGCTTTTCGAATGGTCGCTTAGTTGGGTTTTCACCGGCTTTCCGTGGTTGACCTTGGGCTATACCCAAGCCCCGTCCGGCCCGCTCGCGGGCTATGCGCCGCTGCTCGGCGTGTTTGGCGTGTCGTGGTTGCTGGCTGTGAGTGCGGGCCTAATCGCGCTGGCCTACCCTGCGTGGCGCACTGCGCGCAAACAGGCTTGGTTCGCGCTGGGTGGCTTGTTGATGTTATGGAGCGCCGGTGCGGCCCTGCAATTCATCGCCTGGACGCACCCGGTCGGCGCACCGGTGACAGTGAGCCTGCTGCAAGGCAATATTCCCCAAGACATGAAGTGGCGCGAGGAGCGGCTCATGTCCACGCTCGTCACGTATCGCAACTTGGTGCAGGGGAGCCAGAGCCGGCTCATCATCCTGCCCGAGACGGCCATTCCGCTATTCTACGATCAAGTCCCCGCAACCTATTTCGCGGAATTGGCGCAACACGCGCGCAATAACGGCGGCGACCTGATTCTCGGCTTGCCAGAGCGCGATTTCGATCAGCGCACCTATTACAACAGCGTAGTCAGCTTAGGCGCATCACCTACGCAGTTTTATCGCAAGCAGCATCTGGTACCCTTCGGCGAATTTATCCCCTTGCGTCCCGTGTTCGGTTGGGTCGTCGATATGTTGCACATTCCGCTATCGGATTTTTCGCGTGGGACGGCGACACAGGCACCGCTCACGGTTGCCGGTCAACAAGTGGCCATGGATATTTGCTACGAAGATGTGTTCGGCGAAGAAATCATCCGCCAGTTGCCGCAAGCCACACTGCTTGCCAATGTGAGTAACGACGCTTGGTTCGGCAACTCCATCGCACCGCGCCAGCATCTGCAAATCTCGCAAATGCGCGCGCTCGAAACGGGCCGCTATATGTTGCGTGCCACCAATACCGGCATGACGGCAATTTTGAACGAGAAGGGTCGCATCGTCGCCCAAGCGCCGGTGTTTCATGAGGCGGCGTTACACGGTACAGCGCAGGGTATGATGGGCAGCACGCCCTTTGTGCGTTGGGGGAATGGCGCTTTTCTTGTCCTTGCCACACTGGCATTGGCGATGGCGCTTATTATTTCCAGTCGTGCCCGGCAAGCATAAAATAAAAATCGATTTGCACTATAACAACCCAAAGGAGAGAGACATGAAGCACTTGCTTATTGCAGCAATCATCAGTTTGGCGACGGCGGCTTCGCAGGCGGCGCCTACCCCGACGACGGCCAGTAGCGCCAGCATGATCGTGGATACCGCTTTCGTGCAAGAGGCACTCAAGCGTGGCGTTATCGTGTGGGATACGCGCAGTGCTGACGATTACAAAAAAGGGCATATTCCGGGTGCAGTGAACATCGGCGAGATCGGCAAAACGCTGCGCCATGATTCCGATGAGGATTACATTCCGCTGGCCGAGATGGAGAAAATCTTGGGCGCGGCCGGCATCAATCCGGCCAAAGAAATCGTGGTGTACGGCGAAAAGGGCAATCCTTTTGTGTATTTCGGGCTCACCACCGTGCAATATCTGGGCGGCAAGCAAGGCCGGATTTACCATGGCGGCATCGACGATTGGAAAGCCGCCGGTCACGGGCTGAGCACGGAACCGACCCAGCTCGCGCCGGTCGCACTTCAGCTCAAGCGGCCCGAAGCAGGCGTGACCATCGCTACGTCCGAGGTCATCAAAAGCGTGAAGGGTAAGAAAGTGCAAATCGTCGATGTGCGCACACCCGGCGAGTATTCCGGCGAAGATATTCGTGCGATTCGCGGCGGGCATATTCCTGGTGCGGTCAATATCCCCTTCGAGCAAAACTGGGCCGATCCGGAGACTCCAGCGAAACTCGCCAAGAAACAAGTCAGCAACAAGGACGGGCTGGCGCTCAAATCGCGTGACGAGTTGCAGAAGCTCTATGCCAACTTGGATCCGAACAAGGAAACGATCGTCTATTGCCAAAGCGGTGTACGCGCCTCGGAGACGGCGGCGGTGATGAAAGACCTGGGATTCAAGAAGGTTCGAATTTACGACTCTTCTTGGCTAGGTTACGGTAATACACTGGACGCACCGGCGGATAACGTCACTTTCTTTAATGTCGGCGCGCTCAATGGCCGCTTAGCGGGGATGCAAAAACGGATTGATGCGTTAGAGAAGCAACTTGCCGAAACGAAGGCGCCGGTTACCGGTTCGAAATAATCTGGACCGTTTTACTTTGCGCAAACGGGGCGGCCTGTCCGTCCCGTTTTTTTATCTTTTTGTTATCGCATATAAGCGAACCCTTTTTGTTGCAGCTCAATAATCTCGGCGTCGCCCATCGGCACGAGCGTCACGAAGCCATGGATATCTTCCGGCGCAAAGCCCTGTCCACGGGCCGCGATACGGCACATGCGGAATTCGATAGTGCCGCCGACGGATAGACTCTGCGCGCGCGTGACCAGCTCCTTGTACTTGGCGAAGTTCTTGATCGCGAAAAAAGGAATCTCGTTGCCATGTAGCACAATGACAATTTTGCTGTCGAAGGGATCAGCGCCATTCAATTGGCTGAGTAGGCTGGCGCGGTCGAGCACGCTGGTCAGCGCGGCCACGCTGTTGACGGCCACGTCGTAAACGACTTTTTGTTTGCTGTATTCTTTGTCGATGGCGTGGGCGCGACCCCAAGGTGCGTCGGAAGCGGCCTGAGCGTTAATCGCGAATAAGGCGCAGGCAAGCAAGAAAAATCGCGTGATAGGCATGGGTGTCTCCGGTGAGGGTGTAAGCCAGTGTGATGGTAGCGCGTTTGTGGCGCATCAGGCTGAAGGATTATTTCCATAATCGGCTTTTTATCACGATCGAAACAGCTTAAAATCAAGGTTTTTGCGCCACCCTGCGCGCCGTAATTCATCAGAAAGTTCGCTATGCCAACGTTTCAGGACATCATCCTCACCTTGCAGCGCTATTGGGCGCAGCAAGGTTGCGTGCTGCTCCAGCCTTATGACATGGAAATGGGTGCAGGCACATTCCACACCGCGACGTTTTTGCGTGCGCTCGGCCCCGAACCGTGGAAAGCCGCTTATGTTCAGCCATCACGCCGTCCCAAGGACGGGCGCTATGGCGAGAACCCCAATCGTTTGCAGCACTACTATCAATTTCAAGTGGTGCTCAAACCATCGCCCGCTAACATCCAAGAACTGTACCTCGATTCACTGCGCGCGCTCGGTATCGATACGAAAGTGCACGACATCCGCTTCGTCGAAGACGATTGGGAATCGCCCACGCTCGGCGCGTGGGGCTTAGGCTGGGAGGTGTGGTTGAACGGTATGGAAGTGACGCAGTTCACATATTTTCAAGAAGTGGGTTCGCTCACCTGCAAACCGGTATTGGGCGAGATCACCTATGGCCTGGAGCGTCTCGCCATGTATTTACAAGGTGTGGAGAACGTGTTCGATCTCACCTGGACGCCGGGCGTGACTTACGGCGACGTGTATCACCAGAATGAAGTCGAGCAATCCAAATACAACTTCGAGCACAGCAATGTGAACTGGCTGTTGGAGCAATTCAATCGGTATGAGCAAGAAGCCAAACGCCTGCTGAACGCGGGCTTGTCCTTGCCCGGTTTCGAGCAAGTGATGAAATGCTCGCACACTTTTAACTTGCTCGATGCGCGTGGCGCGATCTCGGTCACCGAGCGTGCGGCGTATATCGGGCGCGTGCGAGCACTTTCGCGGCAGGTGGCGCAGGCTTATTACCACTCGCGGGAAGCCCTAGGCTTCCCCCTGCTAAAACAAACCATCGCCGGGTAATTTCAAATCCTATGCAAGCTACGCTGCTCATCGAACTTTTAACCGAAGAATTGCCGCCGAAATCGCTAGAGCGCTTGAGCTTAGCCTTAGCCAAAAAAATTATCCAGGATTTGCATGCGCGCCAATTGGTTGCCGACGATGCCGGCTGTTCCTGGTTCGCCACGCCGCGCCGTTTGGCAGTGCAAGTCATGGACGTGCGCGATCAAGCGCCGGATCAAGCGTTTACCGAAAAGCTGATGCCGGTGGCGGTGGCATTCGACGGCGAAGGCAAGCCCACGCAAGCGCTGTTGAAAAAATTGGAGGCAAAAGGCATTTCGGTTGAACGTATCGCCAGCTTCGAGCGGCGCATGGACGGCAAAGCCGAAGCGCTGTTTTATTCTGACGTAAAGCCCGGTGCGCAACTTGCACAGGTCGTTGCCGAGATAGTCGCTGCAGCAGTCAAAGCGCTGCCCATTCCTAAACTCATGCGCTGGGGCGATAACGAGCATCAATTCGTGCGCCCGGTGCATGGCTTGGTGATGTTGCATGGCGCGAAAGTATTGCCGGGCGAAGTGCTCGGGATTGCGAGTGGCAAGGTGACCCAAGGACATCGTTTCATGGGGCCGGGCGCGCTGACCATCAACCATGCAAATAACTACGAGGTGATTTTAGAAGAGCATGGCATGGTCATGCCATCCTTCCTGACGCGCCGCGCCGAAATCGAAATGCGCTTGTTGTTGGCGGCGGGCGCTGCGCAGCCGGTGGAATATGAAGCCTTGCTGGATGAAGTGACCGCGCTGGTGGAGTGGCCGGTGGTGTATACCGGACAATTTGATCCAGCCTTCCTATCTGTGCCGCAGGAGTGCCTGATTCTCTCCATGAAGCAGCACCAGAAATATTTCCCGCTGTTGGATCGCGAGGGAAAATTGCTGCCGAAATTTCTGGTGGTGAGCAATCTCAAAACCGCCGATCCGCAGCACATCATCCACGGCAACGAACGCGTGCTGCGCGCGCGCTTGTCGGATGCCAAATTTTTCTTCGAGCAAGATCAAAAAACCAAACTCGAAACGCGCACGCCAAAATTGGCCAACGTGGTGTACCACAACAAACTCGGCACGCAGTTGGAGCGCGTCACGCGCATCCAAAAACTTGCCGCCGAGATCGCGCTTCAACTCGGCGCTAATAGCGAGCACGCAGCGCGCGCTGCTTATTTATGCAAGGCCGATTTACTCACCGACATGGTGGGCGAGTTTCCCGAGCTGCAAGGTTTGATGGGCCAATACTATGCGCGCCTTGATGGCGAGCCCGAGGCAGTGGCGCAGGCCATCGAGGCACATTACCGGCCACGCTTCGCCGGCGATGACTTACCGGCTGACAATATCGGCGCCGCCGTCGCGCTGGCCGACAAACTCGATACCCTGGTCGGGATTTACGGTGTTGGCCTTATTCCCACCGGCGATAAAGACCCGTTCGGTTTGCGCCGCCTCGCGCTGGGCGTGTTGCGTATGCTGATTGAAATGCCGCTGCCGCTGGATCTGGTGCAGTTGTTGCAACTCGCGCGCGCGCAGTTTGGTGCGGAGCAATTGGCAGATAGCGTGGCGCTGGACGTGCATGGCTTCATGCAGGAGCGGCTAAAGCATTATCTGCGTGAACGCGGCTTCGAGCCGGACGAAATCGAGGCGGTGGTATCGCAAAGCCCGGCGCGCATTGATTTGGTCATGCCGCGGATGGAAGCCGTGCGCGAATTTAAAGCCTTGCCGGAAGCGGAAGCGTTGGCCAGCGCGAATAAGCGTATTCAAAATATTTTAAAGAAAGCCGAGGCCGTCGCCCAAGCGCCGGATCTGGCCCTATTCACGGAAGATGCCGAACGCGCGCTGTTCGAGGCCGTGACCCAACTCGCGCCGGTCGTCAATTCGCTGGTGGCGAACGAAGATTACACCGATGCGCTGCGCGAATTAGCCGGCGTGCGTGCCCAAGTAGATCGGTTTTTCGACCAAGTGATGGTGATGGCCGAAGAGCCGCTTATCCGGCATAACCGTTTGGCGCTGCTGAAAGCGCTGGGCGATTTGATGAATCAAGTAGCGGATATCAGCAAGCTGGCGTGATCCGGATGCGCGAGGGAGAGTAAAAATGCAAATTGCCTATTGGTGTGTGCTGATCGCAGCCATGCTGCCATATGTGTGGGTAATCGTCGCCAAGGCCGGCCCCGCTTACGACAACCGCGCGCCGCGTGCGCAACTCGCGCAGGCCACGGGTTATCGCCAGCGTGCGAACTGGGCGCAACTGAATGCCTTCGAGGCCTTTGCGCCGTTTGCCGCCGGGGTGATCATCGCGCAAGTCTCGGGTGCGGCGCCGGGCTGGGTGAATGGCCTGGCCTTGGCCTTCATCGGGTTCCGCATGCTGCATGGGATATGCTATGTTTTGGATTGGGCCACGCTGCGCTCGCTGGTGTGGGCGAGTGGATTCGCGTGTGTCGTCGGCTTATTTCTCGCGGCAGCGCGGGTGATAGTCTAAGCCGTCAAAATGCGCGTTTCAGTGCGTGCCAGAGTGGCGGATAATAGGGGCGTTTGGTCTTAAGCAAAGCAAATATGAAACTGGTTATCCTCGACCGCGACGGCGTAATCAATTACGACAGCGACCACTTCATCAAGAACCCCGACGAATGGAAGCCCATTCCCGGCAGCCTGGAGGCGATTGCGCGTTTCAATCAGGCCGGCTACCGCGTGGTGATCGCCACCAACCAATCCGGTATCGGTCGCGGCTTGTTCGATATGGCGATGCTGAATACGATACACGACAAGTTGTATCGAGCGCTGGCGCAAGTGGGCGGCCGCATCGACGCGCTGTTCTACTGCCCGCACGCCGCGGATTTGAATTGCCAGTGCCGCAAGCCGCGTCCCGGCATGTTGGAAGAAATCGGCCGCCGTTTTAATTCGCCACTGCAAGGTGTGCCGGCCATCGGCGATGCCTTGCGCGATCTTGAAGCGGCGGCGGCAGTCGGCGCGCAGCCGATGCTGGTGCTGACCGGCAAGGGATTGCGCACGCAAGAAACCGGCGGGTTGCCGGAAGGGACGCAGGTATTTGCCGATCTCGCCGCGGCGGCGAAGCAGGTGATCCAGCCCTCATGATTTTTCTGCGCTCGTTCTTGTTTTTCTTATCGCTCCTGATTCTCACGCCGCCGTTCTCCGTCATCGCCGTACTGACTTTTCCGTTTCCGCCCTTGGCGCGCTATCGGGTGATTTCGTACTGGAGCCGCATCGCACTGTGGCTGTTGCGCGTGTTGTGCGACCTGCGCTACGAGGTGCAGGGATGCGAGCATATTCCAGCCACGTCCACGATTATTCTTTCCAAGCACCAATCGGCATGGGAGACGCTCGCTTTCCAGAGTATTTTTCCACCCCAAACGTGGGTGATGAAACGCTCACTGCTGTACGTGCCGTTTTTCGGCTGGGGGCTGGCGATGCTGCGGCCCGTCGCCATCGACCGCAGTGCCGGGCGCGAGGCCTTAAAGCAAGTGACCGATCAGGGCCGCGACCGCTTACAACACGGCTTGTGGATTGTGATCTTCCCCGAAGGCACGCGCGTAGCGCCCGGTGAGACCAAGCGCTACGGCATCGGCGGTGCATGGCTGGCGACGCATACCGGCACCCCAGTTTTGCCGGTGGCGCATAACGCCGGCGAGTATTGGCCACGCAACGGCTTTCTAAAATACCCCGGCACTATAACCGTGAGCATCGGCGCGCCGATTGATCCCGCGGGCATGAAGTCGGCAGTATTGAATGAAAAAGTGCAAGCGTGGATCGAAGCGGAAATGGAACAGATTCACCGTAGGGGCAAGGCAGGCCTCGCTCGCGACTCTGCCTCTTCCATGTGAACGATGGCTTACCCACTCAAAGAAACCCGCGTCATTCAGCTTGCTGGCCAAGTGCTGAATTACACCCTACTGCGCCGCAAGCGCCGCACCATCGGCTTCAAAGTGGATTTCGATGGCCTGACAGTCAGCGCGCCGCCGCGTGAACCTTACACCTATCTCGATCAACTCATCAGCGAGCGCGCCGCGTGGATCGCCGCCAAGCTCAAAGAGATAGACGCGCGTCGAATACCCGAGCGCAAGTGGAAGAACGGCGAACGTCTGCCCTTGCTCGGTGACGAAGTGGAGTTATATCTTTATCGCACCTATACCCGATCCGAGCCGATACACCATGCAGGCAAGATATTAGTCGGCGTGCCCGATACGCACGACGCGCAAACCATACAAACGCGTGTGGCCAATTGGTATAAGCGCCGCGCCGAACAAGATTTCCAAACCCGCATCGCGCTGTTTGCGCCGCGCTTGGGCGTGGCGTTACCACCGATGAAGTTGTCTAACGCAAAAAGCACTTGGGGCATGTGCCTGCCATCGGGCTTGATTCGGCTTTCGTGGCGCTTGATCAAAGCGCCGCCGCCGCAAATCGATTATGTCGTGGCACACGAACTCGCCCATCTCAAACACATGAACCACTCGCGCGCTTTTTGGAATACGGTGGCAAAGCTCTATCCGGACTATCAGCGCGAACGCGAAGCCTTAGAGCGTGACGGGGCGCGCTATCATACGTTTTGATGCTTGCTTAGCTGTTGTACGATACCCGCCACCAGCTACGTGAACCATGCCCGTTGCACAGTCGCTCTATTCCCGCCCTGCATTCGGCATGGAGGAAATCAATACCGCGCCGCAGGAAAGTTTATGGCCTTCCAGTGCCACAGCTACGCCATCTATCGTCCAGTCGGGGTCGCCCTCGACGATGTAGCAGTTGTTATGGTCTTTTTTGGGACAGGTGCATTGGTCACCCAGGCGCGCGACATCTATCCCCATGACAGTGAAACGACTCGTTGCGCTCACGACATAACCACCGTGGCTGGTGCGATCACCCAATCGAATGACTCGACGCATTTTTTCTCCCCTAGATAGTGTCGTCACGAGATAGCGAGCCAAAGCGCGAGACAGCGTACGCGGACTGCAGCCAGGAATGATGCGGCGTTTTTAGCGTAGCGCGTAGCGATGCCCCGCCAGCGTTTGAGATGCAGAAATGCGTTCTCAAC
>JANYAU010000034.1 GCA_025361165.1 Betaproteobacteria bacterium
GCGAGCAATATTTTCATGACCTGCGGAATGCCGCCCGCCCGATGCAGATCGGTGGCGACATAACGGCCCGACGGTTTTATGTCGCACAGCACCGGCACGCGCGCGCGGATAATCTCGAAGTCATCAATCGTGAGCGGCACCTTCATGGCGTGCGCGATGGCGAGCAGATGCAACACCGCGTTGGTGGAGCCGCCCACCGCCATGGCCACCGCAATCGCGTTTTCAAACGCCTTGCGCGTCAATATCTGTTGCGGCAGGATTTGTTTTTTAATCGCATTCACTAACACTTCCGCAGATTGCTCCGCACTCACGGCCTTTTCTTCATCCTCGTTCGCCATGGTCGAGGAATACGGCAGGCTCATGCCCATCGCCTCGAAGATAGAAGACATGGTGTTGGCGGTAAACATGCCGCCGCACGAACCCGCGCCCGGACAGGCGCGGCGCTCGATTTCCAGCAGATCGTGTTCGTCGATTTTATGCGCGGTGTACTCACCGACTGCCTCGAACGCGCTCACGATGGTGAGGTCGCGGCCTTTGTAATGGCCCGGCTTGATGGTGCCGCCATAAACAAATATCGCCGGAATGTTCATGCGCGCGATGGCGATCATCGCACCCGGCATGTTCTTGTCGCAGCCGCCGAGGGCGAGCACCCCGTCCATGCTCTGGCCGCTGCACACGGTTTCGATGGAATCGGCGATCACCTCGCGCGACACCAGCGAATATTTCATGCCCTCGGTGCCCATCGAAATGCCATCCGAGATGGTGATGGTGCCGAACATCTGCGGCATCGCACCAGCTTTTTTCAACGCGGCTTCAGCCCGCGCCGCCAGCGCGCCAATGCCCATATTGCACGGCGTGACGGTGCTGTGCGCGTTCGCCACGCCGACGATGGGTTTGTCGAAATCTCCATCGCCGAAGCCCACCGCGCGCAGCAGGGCGCGGTTGGGCGAGCGCTGCACGCCCTGGGTGACGGTTTGGCTTTTGCGGTTGTCAGACAGGATTTATCTCCTGATGTGAGTCGTGCCCAAAGCGCGGTGGCCGGGGACATTGGGTGTGGAATCTTGCAAACGAATGCCGTAAGGGTACCTCTAAAAATTCAGATTTCGCCCAAATGCAAGGCGCGGAAAAAATTTCGCAGCGCCGCATATGTATGATATGTAAGCAAGAAATTTTTTTCGCAACGCCGCAGTTGGGATGAAATGTGGATTTTTAGAGGTGCCCGTAAGAGTTCACTCTGCCAGCCTCCACGCTATCGTTTCTCCGGCGCGCAGCGGCACGCCCGCCTCCTTTCCGAAACGTATCTCCTCGGGCGCCGTCCAGCAGCGCTTCTCCAGAGTGAGGGTGTCGCGGTTGCGCGGCAGCCGATAGAAATCCGCGCCGTGGAAACTGGCGAACGCTTCCAGCCGGTCGAGCATACCAGCCTGCTCGAACACCTCGGCGTACAACTCGATGGCGGCGTGCGCGGTGTAGATACCGGCGCAGCCGCAAGCGGACTCCTTGGCATGGCGGGAATGCGGCGCGCTGTCGGTGCCGAGGAAAAACTTCGGGTTGCCGCTCGTGGCGGCGGCGACGAGCGCTGCGCGGTGCGCCTCGCGCTTCAGTAGCGGCAGGCAGTAATGGTGCGGTCGAAGGCCCCGCTCGAACATCGCGTTGCGATTGAGCAGCAGGTGGTGCGCGGTGACGGTCGCCGCGACGTTGTCCGGCGCCGCGCTGACGAATTCGACGGCAGCACGGGTGGTGATGTGCTCCAGCACCATGCGCAGCGCGGGAAACGCGCGCGTGAGCGGCGCCAGATGGCGCTCGATGAATACCGCCTCGCGGTCGAAGACGTCCACGTCCGGGTCGGTTACCTCGCCGTGCATGAGCAGCGGCAAGTCGTGCCGCTCCATCGCGGCGAACACCGGATAGCAGCGCTTGATATCGGCCACGCCAAACTCGGAGTTCGTGGTCGCGTCCGCCGGGTAATACTTGACCGCATGCACGGCGCCGCTCGCCTTGGCCTGCGCAATCTCCTCGGGCGGCATGGCCTCGGTGAGGTGGAGCGCCATCAGCGGATCGAACGACATGCCCGTCGGCAAAGCCGCCAGGATGCGCTCGCGGTAAGCCAGCGCCTGCGCCGTCGTAGTCACGGGCGGCTTGAGATTGGGCATGATGATGGCGCGCGCAAACCGCTGCGCTGTGTCGGGGAGCACCGAGGCCAGCACTTCACCATCGCGCAGGTGCAGATGCCAATCGTCGGGGCGTACGAGGGTCAGCCGAGTCACGGTTTGCGCCGACATGCCGGGTACAACGGGGCGGGGTATTCGGATGTTATTTGTTCCAGCGGGTACATTGTTTCTCCTTTTGAGCTTTTCGGGCCGCAGCATCTCCACGTTGATCAGGAACGGGATCATGGCGTAGTTCTTGTAGTAGTCTCCTTAAGCTCCGAGCGATGGCGCGGCTGCTCTTGCCGTGCGTCGGTGAGGGGTAGTATAAGCGTTCGAGCACCGTTCCGTCCACGGCTTCGCCTCAGCAGGAAAACAGCACCACGGGATCGAGGGTTAGCATGCGCGTCTATTCCTCCTCTTGGTGCGATCCACTCCCATTCGTTTCGGGCCAAAGCCGCGTGATCATCGCGCTGCTTCGGCTTCACGGGTTGCACCAGTCGCAGTGGCCCGCTGGAGTGGTCTTCTCCGGGCGTTCGACCGTCACCTGGTGGCCGCATCTGACGCAACGGTGAATGTCCGCCCTGGCTTCCCGGGTCGGGGCGCCGCAATCTTCGCAAGGCAAGCCAGGGACGCGCTCTACGATCTGGAATCCGGGTGTGTCGCAGACCGGGCATAGGGTGCAAAGCTTGCGTGCGAGATCCTGTGTGGCCTGGGCAATTATCTCCATGCGAGTGGGATTCATATGGGCGCGCACATCGGTTTCCAGGAAAGCGCAGCCGTTGTTCGCCTCGCCGCAGGCCCAGCGAAAGGCCTCGCGCAGCGTTTCCCAGTCGGCAATGCCTTTGCGGATGCGGGGATCGTCCTCGTGCTGCGGGCGCGCCACCAAGCCATGCTCGGGAAAACCTGCCGTGTGGGCGAATGTCTCAGCCTGCTCCCAGTTTGCGGTGAGCAGATGGGAGAAACTGGTCGCGCCCGAGGCCACACCGACCACTTCGATGCCCAGCGTATCGTCGATCCAGACGATCATCTCCACGTTCCAAGGAAGCATCCCGGTGTAGGGGTCCGGCCCGAAGCTGCCCTCACTGGCGAGCCCGAGAGTCAACCCCGCCAGCTCCATGCCGAGGCGCGCCTTTTTCCGCGCCGCATCGAGTTGCGTGCCCGGACGCGGGATGTCGCGTGTGAATGTGCCCAGCTGGTCGGTGTCGAAGCCAGTTACCCGCATCACTCGGCAATCGATGGCGGATGCCAGCAAAGGGGCGACGATTTTCTCCTTGCCGTGCTGGGTGAGTAAAGCTACGGTTGAACCCCTGTAGATAGATTTTTTAAAACTCATAATTTCGCGGGCTCTAACTTAGGTTTAGGTACGCACCAGTAGTGGTCAGTAATGTCATGACATTCGTTGCCATTGCCTGTCCGTGTTGCGATGGTAGATGCTTCCGTACTCGTCGTCAATTTTGAGACAGCGTCCATCAGGGCGACCAGGATGGCGTCAAGGGCGTGTATCACATCAACGCGGTGGACTGCGTGACGCAGATGCAGTTCGTCGCCACCTGCGAGAAGATCAGCGAGGCGTATTTGCTGCCGGTCATCTGGCAGTTACTGGCCGGGTTCCCGTTCGTCATCCTCGGATTCCATTCGGATAACGGTTCGGAATACATCAACTACCAGGTGGCAAAATTGCTGGACAAGCTTCTTGTCGAGTTCACCAAATCGCGGCCGCGTCATTCCAACGACAACGCCCTGGCGGAATCCAAGAACGCCGCCGTGGTGCGCAAGCATCTGGGCTACGCGCATATCCCGCAACACTGCGCCAGCTTGGTTAACGCCTTCTGCGTTGACTTTCTCAACCCTTACGTCAATTTCCACCGACCGTGTTTTTTCCCCGAAACGATCACGGACGCCAAAGGGAAGGAACGCAAGAAATACCGCTACGAGCACATGATGACGCCTTACGAGAAATTCAAATCAATACCCGAAGCCAAGCTGTATCTCAAAGATGGCATCACGCTCGAACAACTGGATGCGCAAGCCGCAAAGATGAGCGACAATGCGGCTGCCTTGGCGCTGAACAATGCAAGAAAAAGGCTGTTTGGAGACATCGCGGCGGCGATGAGAAAACGGGCCTGAGAAACAAAGTCAGCAAAGGCAAAACGAAGAAGCACCTATGAGTTAGGCCGAACCCGGACAAAGCTAATTTACTCAGATTCAAAACCCTTCGTTCAGACTCATTTCTGAATTGGAAAATACTGCGGCTAATCGCTTGTTTTTTTGCGCAGCGCGGGGAAAATCTTGGCAACTTTCACCACGCGATCCTGTGTCTGGATGATTTCTATCGGGTAGTCGGCAATCTTCAGACTGGTTCCGGCTTCTGGAATATCTTCCAGGTGTT
>JANYAU010000065.1 GCA_025361165.1 Betaproteobacteria bacterium
CCCAAGGCAATCGTCGCAGGCTTGATTCCCATCTCCAGTTGCGTTTGGATCATCGTGCGTTCTTCAATACTCAACTGCTTGTAGATTTTCCCCATGCAACATTTTCTCCCAGAAATGTTGCACTTGGTTTTTGAGCGCGCCTACCCATTGGACAATGCAAAACGGGAAAAATGCGTCATGCCGGAAAATGCGTCGTCGCGTTGCGCCTCGGGCCAAGACTAGTGACGCGGCCGCGTTAAGCGCGCATAGAAAATCGCGCACAGATAAAACACCACCGCGAGCGCAACTTCGGCCAGTGCAAGCCGCGCAGCAATGCCTGTTTCGGAATACGCGCGTACCACGCCTTCGGTGAAATACAGCAAAATCAACATCGACGACCATTGGTAGGTATAGCGCTTACCGCGCAGGATGCCGAACAGCGGCAACAGCAAGGGCAGCGTTTTCACAATCAACACCACGCGCCCGGTGGGTGCGAGCCACGCTTCCCACGCCAAGGTCAAAAAAATCAAGCCAACGAGACTGACAATACAACCGTAGTGGAGGTAGCGCAGCATCATTCGCCCCGTGCGCCTTGAGCCAGCGCTGCCAATTCGTCGCGGACTGTGCGCGCGTCAGCGGCAAAGCCTGCGAACTGAATCCGCTGCAACTGATCTTTTAAACGTAGGTCGCAGCTATCGCAATCGATTCCCGCCATTGTCGTCTCTCCTTCGGTATTGATCTGGTGTAAGAGCGCCGCTTCGCTAGCAGCGGGTTGGCTGCCGAAAGCGAGAAAATCAGTAGCGCTTATCACATGCTTGGGCAAAACCGCGCATGTGTGTGGCTGGATGCGGTGGAGAGCACGCGATACTGGTGGCGGCGCAGCATGCGGAAGTATAACAGCCCGCGCCTTGACGCCGGCAACATGGGAATGCTAGCGTGCACGGATGTTTCGCACACCCGCTTACTGGAAAAAAACACTCGGTTTCGTACGCTTCGTTGCACAACGCTTCAATGAAGATCATTGCGCGCAGGTAGCAGCGAGTCTCACTTTCACTACCTTACTTTCGCTGGTGCCGTTGATCACGGTGACCATCACGGTATTCGCGGCATTCCCCGTGTTCACAGATCTGATGGCGCAGGTGAAGATCTTCATGCTTACCAACCTGGTGCCGGAGATTGCAGGCAAGATTATCACGGTATACATGGAACAATTTTCGAGCATGGCCGCCAAGCTGACCTTGTTCGGGATCGTCGGCCTGACCATCACCGCCTTGCTGCTGATGAACACCATCGACCGCACGTTCAACACTATTTGGCGTGTGCGTAAACCGCGCACCGTGTTATACCGCGCCCTCACTTATTGGACGGTGCTCACCATCGGGCCGATCATCCTTGGCGCAAGCTTGTCGGCGACCTATTATCTGGTAAGCCTATCGCTCGGATACGTGCAGCATATTCCGCTAATTGGGCAATTTTGGCTCAAGCTCGTGCCAGTGGCGCTGATGTCGCTCGCCTTCACACTGCTATATTTCGTCGTGCCGAATCGTTACGTACCTTTTTGGCATGCGCTGGCGGGAGGCCTTTTGGCCGGCGTAGCATTCGAACTGATGAAGCGGGGCTTCGCTTTGTACATTACCCATTTTCCTATGTACACCTTGGTCTATGGCGCCTTCGCCACGTTTCCGATTTTCCTATTGTGGATTTATTTTTCCTGGCTGGTCATTTTGCTCGGTGCGGTGATTGCCGCGGCGCTCTCGCATTGGCACGGCGGCACGTGGCAAACAAGGCGCTTACCGGGTTGGCGCTTCGAGGCGGCGCTACGCATATTGCAAGAACTGGCGAGCGCACAGCGCTCCGGTCAAACCGTGAATCTGGCGTGGCTCAGAAAACGGGTGGCGCTCGGACTGGAAGAAATGGAAGAGCTACTTGACCGCTTAGCGCAAGCAAAGTTTGTATACCGCACAGAGAGAGATACTTGGTTGCTATCACGCGCGCCGCAAGATATTCGTGCCGCGGAGGTGTTTCAGCTATTCGTCTTTGACACCGAAGCCCGCACCGAAAGCGATGATGTCTACCATGCCTTACTCAGCAAATTCGGTGCGGAGCAGCGTGCAGCGCTGGCGCCGACGTTGGCAGATTTGATGCCCGATCTCAATCCACCTAGCTGAAAAAAAACAGATCGAGCGTATCGGTCTGCTCGATGAGTTTGGTGGCGCGCACCAAAGTCGTCATGCCTTGGCTGCGCACTTCAAACTCGCGCATCAACTGAAAACTGCCGCGCGCCGCGACGATACGCGGCGGCTGCTTCAACGCCGCTACTTCGGGTAAACGCAGCGCTGGTTGAAACATCGCATCGGGCGCCGAAATCACGGGCTTAATCGCAATCGCCTCGGCTTGCGGTGCGAGCATTTGCGCCCCCAGCTCCAACTCGCTTTCGGTATTGGATTGCATCCAGCGCACGATCGCCACGCCCCAGTTGCCGGCTTGCGCCGCGCCCACGCCGATGATGTCACCCACTTTGATTTTGGTAGAACCACCCGGCTCTTTGGCGAGCGCTACCCCACCGGCGCTTTCGTTCAGCACTTGCCAACTCGCGCAATTGAAAGTTTGGGTACTGCCAGGGGATTGCCCAAGAGATTGCATACTGTCAGACATTTGCAAAATGATGTGAGTGTCGAGCTCGTCGTCGACTGTGCTTTGCATATCCGCTTGGCTCAAAGCGTGATGCAGCGTAGTAATGCCGCTGCAAATGAACGTCTGATTCTGCGCCGGGGTGCGATTGAACACGCGCTTCGGCGCGATGCCCCATTGCTTGATCAAGCGCTTCAGCATTTCGCGATAGGCGGGCTGCTGCGCTGCCTCCGGCAAGCCCAGCTTAGCAGGCGCTGTATTCGCCTCCAAATCCTGCACCTGCTGGTGTAGCACGCGCGCCAGGGGAACCGTGTTGAGAATGATGTCAGCGCGGGCATCGGTCACGCCGCTATGGTGCGACAAAGCCTTGGGCGGCTTGTCGCCATCCAGCCGAACCAAAAATAGGCCATGGGTATTCTCGGCTTTGCCCAAAGGCTGCAACTGCGCGTGCTGGCCAAAGCGCGCAATATAGGTTTTTACCTCAGCCAATTGACCTTGCAACAAATGGTAGGGATCAGCCAGCGCGATTAGCAACACCTGTTTATAAACAGCATTGACACTGGTTTTTTCGTCTTCTGCAATCGGTGTGTCGTGCAAGTTCTGCTGCGCTGCGTATCCATAAAGCTGATGCAGTTCGGACCAAACGCCAGCCGGTGTGGGACCGTATATTTCGTAGCAGACATCGAGGATGCCGCTTAGACATTCGATAGCACGCGCAATGGCAAGAGGGGTAAGTTTATTGGCGCCGAAACTGATGCGGCGGCCGAGAAGATCAATCAACACCAGCTTGTAACCATTGCCCAACTCGGTGAGCAACTTGCGCGTCAGCGCCGCGGCCTGCTGATTCTTCTCTGGCAAAGGCAAAGGCTTGTCCACATACTGCTGATGTAAAGCTGGCAGCAACAAGCGCGCTGTAGCGCGATATAACTCCAACAATTTCAAGCGTGCCTCGTCGCCCAGTTTGACGCTATTGATGGTGATGATCGCATCCGTGAGCTTGCGCGCCGACTCTTGGCTATTCGCCAGCGGCAAAGCATCCAGCCAATCCCGCACTTGCTTGGGCCGAGTTTCTACCGTGAGATTCGGAACCGGGGAGTACTGGGGTACGGAAAACTTGATATCCATCGCGCCTCTATTATTCTTTGACTGCGACGGATTGTAGGAACATTAGCCGGGTTTGTAAAATCGGCGCTTAAAGCACCACTTGCCTCCGCGCAGAAGGTCCGAAGCCATATACCCCCAAGCCCATCACCGCCATAGCCCATACTATCAC
>JANYAU010000143.1 GCA_025361165.1 Betaproteobacteria bacterium
GTCTTGAATTTTGCCGGCGGCAAGTAGCCATTCAAGCGCAGGATCATATTGCCGCTCTCGTCGAAGAAGAGCAGGGTGGGCGTGAATTGCACTTTCTGGCTGGCGGCGAAGCTTTTCTCGTTGTAGGTCTTGCCGTCGAGCGCGGTGAGCTCGCGGTCGCCCCACATATTGACCGCGATGACATCGAAATTCTTGCGCATCACATCTTCGATATCTTTTTGTGCCAAGTTGCGTTCTACCAGCGCATTGCAATAGGGGCAATTTTCTTGCGTGAAGAACAGCATGACACGCTTGCCATGGGTTTTCGCCTCGGCGATATCATCGCGTAAATTGAGAAAGCTTGATTTGAACCAAGCAGGATATTCGGTCGCGATTCCACCATAAAAGGCACCGTGTTTTTCTTCGGCCTGGGTACTGACTATGTCCGAGGCGAACAAGAGCATGGCGTAAACAAGGGCGTAGATCAGATTAGTGCGGCTAGCTTGCATCGCAACTCCTCGACTTCGAAAACCCCAGTATAGCGCCTGCGTCAGGCCTGCCGCGTCAGATACATTAACCCATTGTATTGTCGCGGAAAAGGTCGAAGTCGCTGGTTGCAAAAGTGGCCCCGTGTGTCTAGAATGGGTCACTTGTTTTTATTCTTTTTGCACGAGCACTTGATAGCTCGCGCAACCCGTGGCTCACTTTGAACAAGCCTATGCCCAACGATTCCGATCCCGAAGAGCGCAGCGGATACAAAATACCCGCGATGTTGGCGTTTTCTGAAATCGCGACCAGCCTGAGTAGCGATGCGGATCTGGAACAGTTGCTCGATCGTTTCTTGCAAACCATGATTCGCCTCGCCGGGGCGGGCGGCGGTGCGGTGCGGGTATTAACCGCGGATGGCACGCATATGCGGATGGTGGGGGCGATCGGCTTGCCGCAGGAAGTGATTGAGCGCGAGTATTTGGTTCCCATTGGATGCGGTGTATGCGGTCGTGCCGCGCGTGAAGTCGGTATTCAATCGGATGACGCCAGCCATGTCTGCCACGAAGCGATGGCGCTGGATTATTTCGGCAATCGTTGCAAATATGTGATCGCGGTGCCGTTGCGGCACAAGGGTAAGGTGATGGGGGTGTACAACCTCTTCATGCCGGACGACCGTGCAATCCCGGAAGAAGTCTCGCTGCTGTTTCTTTCCATCAGCGAGCATTTGGGGATGGCGCTGGAAAACGCGCGGCTCACCCGCGAGAACTTGCGGATTACCTTAATGGACGAGCGCCAGATGCTGGCCAATGAAATTCACGACTCGCTGGCGCAAACCTTGGCTTATATGAAGATGCGCTTGGCCTTGTTGCGCGAGGCGATTCAAGGCGAAGAAGTCACGAATACCGAGAAATATTTGGCCCAGGTGGACGACGCGATGGAGACAGCATATTCCGGCTTGCGCGAATTGCTCACCCAGTTCCGGCAGAAGATGGATTCGCGCGGCTTGATCCCGGCGCTGGAAGATGTGATACAGCATTTTCACGGACGCACCGGCGTCGAGGTGGAATTATCCAACAAGGTGCGCGATATCAACCTGACGCCGGATCAAGAAGTCCAAGTGTTCCACATTGTGCAAGAGGCGCTGGCGAATATCGGCAAGCATTCGCATGCCATGCATGTGCGGGTAAGCATTGAATCGGAAGCCAATCGTTATGCGGTGACCATAGAGGATAACGGCATCGGCCTGACTTCTAAGCAAAGCACCGGCCCCGGCATGCATTTGGGTATGAATATCATGCGCGAACGCGCGCAGCGTCTGGGCGGAGAAATCCTATTTGAAAATCGCGTCGGGGAAGGCATGCGCGTGCGCCTGGAATTTCCCGCCACGGCCTATCGCAAGGTTAGCACTTCATGACGGAATCGGTTCGTATCATCCTCGTCGATGACCACACGCTTTTCCGCAAAGGCTTGGCGGAACTCTTGGAGCGGCACGGCAAAGTGAGCGTGGTCGGCATGAGCGGAAATTCGAGTGAGGCACGCGCGCTTTTGGAAGAACACAAACCCGATGTCGCGGTTATCGATCTCAATATGCCCGACATCGACGGCATTACGCTGCTCGGACAATTGCGCGCAGAAGGTTACGCGCTGCCGATCTTGCTGTTGACGGTGAGCGATGCACAAGACGATCTGGCCGCCGCCTTGCGCGCCGGCGCGCGCGGTTATCTGCTCAAGAATATGGAGCCGGATGAAGTAGAAGACGCGATTTTGCGCGCCGCGCGCGGTGAAACCGTGGTCGCACCGGAGATGACCGGCAAGCTCGTAAATTTGTTGGATCAGAAACAAGGCTCGTCGGATTCGCTGCTCTCTCTGCTCACGCAGCGCGAGCGCGAAATCCTCAGTTACTTAAGCCGGGGCCAATCCAATAAGGCAATTGCCCGTTCGCTCGACATCAGCCACGATACGGTCAAACTACACGTGCGGCATATTCTCGCCAAGTTGAATCTCTCATCGCGCGTAGAAGCAGCGGTGTTCGCGGTGGAACATAAATTCGCGACGCGCACACCTAGCGGCAATTAGGCCAACGCTTTTCCTTCTTCCAGACCACTTGCTGATTTTTAGTTTGGGTGTTCTTTATCTCGCAAAATATCATATTGCAAAATGCGGTTCCATTGTCCCGTGCGTCAGCTTGTTAAATACAAGATACAAGATGTGACCCCTTCGTTCGTGCAGGAACCATCACGCTGGCCATGGGGCAACTCTGTTTTTGAACATGCCCGCAACAATCCTGATAACGGCAGCGCGAGACAAAATGCGCGGCAGAAGAGAAGTCAGGTAGTTGGTTCGCCCGTGAACATGATAGCTCTTGCCTTTCACAAACGCATTCAGGCCAGCCTCGGCCACTTCTTCTGGTGTCGCAAAGGACATCCCTGCCGTGTTTGCATTGGCTGTCGCCATGAAGTTGGTGGTCGTGTTCCCCGGGCACAACGCCAGGAAGCGAACGCCGCGCTCTTGATATTCTCCGGCAAGCGCTTCCGTAAAGCTCAGCACAAACGCCTTGGACGCTGAGTAGACGGCTATGTATGGAGCCGGCTGGAAAGCGGCGGTTGACGCCACATTGATCACACCGCCCTTCCCGTGCGCTAGCATGTCCGGGACGCACAGGTAAGTCAGCTTCACCAGCGCATTAATGTTGAGCGACAGCATTTGCTCATACGTGTCCAAGCTCTCGCCGAGGAAATGCGCCCACTTGCCAAAGCCGGCGTTGTTGATGAGGACATCAACAGACAGCCCGCTGGCCTTTATCCTCTCGAAAAGTTGTTGCGGCGCGTCCGGCAAGATGAGGTCTACAGGGAATACATGAACCGAGATTCGATATTTTTCCCTTAGCTCATCGGCGACCAAGCCAAGCTTATCCTGCGATCGCGCTGCCAGAATCAAGTTGGCGCCTCTCTTCGCCAAGTTATGTGCAAACGCTTCACCTATGCCTGACGAGGCCCCGGTGATCAGAACGGTAGCGCCTTCAAAAACCCTTGTACTCATGATTTATCCTCTTGATCCATCTATGGAGCCAGAAGCGTAAACCTTGCCCTTAAGGGGAGAGTCAAGCGAAGAGATTAAAAAAATATCGCATGTTGGATTTCTAGCCAAAATTTTGTTTCAGTTCGTCCTCGAGTTCAGTCAAGCGCCGGTCGAGCGACATGATCTCGTTCATGTCTTTGCGCAATTTCTCGCGTTTCTTAGCGATCAGCTCGTTTGCCATCTCGATGGGAAATTTATTGCTCTTGGCTTTAAGGGCGACAAGTTCTTTGAGTTCAGTGAGGTTAAACCCGACCGTTTGGGCGCGCCGAATCATATTTATCAAAACCACATCATTGTCTGAATAGACACGATACTTACCCTTGCGCCCGGGAACGGGAATCAGGCCAAGGGACTCATAAAAGCGTATCGCCTTTCGTGTTGCCCCAGTTAATTCGGCAAGTTTTCCTATATACATCATCCGCACTATCCGGTGGTCTCGGTAGATGCCTAACGTTTGAATTCACCGGCTGGCCGTGCTTTTCGGCCAGTCCGGTGGAATGATGGGTTGGGCATAGCGCTAAAACTCCAGCGAAAGATGGTGGCTTTTAAACAGGAACTCCTTGCGCAGATACAGGCGATGAGCCGCATGACGTGCGTAGCCTGTATCCAAGTGAACTCCCTGACAATGGCAAGACTTTGCATGATTGATTAACCAATCGAGCAGAGAGCCAGCAAAACCCTTTGATGTTTCATCGGGAAGAGTTGTTAAGTCGTCAATGTAAAGCACTTTCCCCCATGCCAAAAACTCAGCGACCCGAAAACCAGCGGCACTTTTTACCCTGCCTTCATGGAGGAGAGCGAGAATTTGGTAAGACTGAGCCTGTTGGCGGCGAACTTGAGCAAGAAAGTTCTTCTGCTCAATATGGGGACGAAGTGCACTGAAAGAGGGAAAGCAAGATTCAATTTCCGTGTCTGTATTTGCGATGAATATTTCAGTAGTCATAGGAAGATTCTGGGTTATGCCCAACGTAAAGTTGAGGGGCGCGCCGCTTTTGGCGCGTCCCTCTCGAACGCCATGTTAGGCATTTTGTGAGTTTGCATGTGCCAAACATTCCTTGAGATAACTTACAACCACCGCATTGCTCAAACTACTGGCATGTGGAAATAGAACGTAACCTTTCTTGACCGGCGACTTCT
>JANYAU010000155.1 GCA_025361165.1 Betaproteobacteria bacterium
CCGCGTCGGCGCTGCGACCCACACGCTCTATGACCGGGCCGAGTTGGTCCGTTAAGCGGGCGCTGTTGTCGAAAGTGTGCGCAGCGCTCGCGATGCCGGCGTCGATCGAATCCTTGCGCGCGGCGAGTGTGTGCGCAACCGTGGATAGATCTGCCAGCGTGCTTTTGAACGCGGCGAGGTTCTCTTCGCTGAGAATTTTGTTAACGCTGTCCGAAGTAGAATCGAGTTTAGCCAGCACCGTGGTAAGCACGTTCTCTAGGCGGGCGCTGAGCGAGGGCTTGGTACGGATCACCGGGTATTCTCCCCGTGCGGCTGCGCGCAAGGGCGGCGAGGCGAGGGAGCCGCCATCCAGTTCGACATAGGCGATGCCCGTGAGTCCCTGGGTCTTCAACACTGCCTCGGTATCTTCCTTGATCGGCGTGCCGCGTTCGATCGCGAAAATCAGCCGCACTTGCTCCGGGTTGTGCGGATCGAGCCGGATGTCCCGCACCTTGCCTACGTCGACGCCCCGGTATTTGACCGGCGCATTGAGATTGAGACCGGCCACCGATTCCCCGACGAGGGCGAGGTACAAGTCGTATTTTTTCTGGAATCCGCCGCCGCCGACGAGCCACAGGATTCCTATAATCAGCGCGGCGCTCAGCACCAGCACGAATCCGCCGACCAGCGCATAGTTCACTTTTGTTTCCACGTAGACTCCTTTGCCTGTTCTTCGGCCGCCCTGCCGCGGGAACCGTCGAAGAACTGGCGGATAGCGGGATGCTCCAGCCGCGACAGTTCGGCCATCGAGCCGATGCCTTGCACCTTACCTTCACCCAGCACCGCGACCCGATCGGCCACTTGCCATAGCAGATCGAGGTCATGCGTAATCATGACGACAGTTAAACCGAACAGGTCGCGCAAATTCAGCACCAGCTCGTCCACGCCGCCGGCGCTGACGGGATCCAGTCCGGCCGTCGGCTCATCGAGAAACAGCAGTTCGGGATCGAGCGCGAGCGCACGTGCGAGCGATGCACGCTTGTGCATACCACCACTTAATTCGGACGGATATTGCATCCCGGTTTCCGGTGCGAGGCCGGTGAGCGCGATCTTCCACGCAGCGATCTCGTCGATCAGCGCATCGTCAAGAGCCGTGTGTTCGCGGAGTGGCAAGCCGACGTTTTCGCGCACGTCGAGCGAGCCGAACAAGCCGCCTTGCTGGAACATCACTCCCAGACGCTGGCGCAAGGCCTGCGCCTGTTTCTCATCCAGCGATTGAAGGTCGACGCCCAGCACTCGAATCGAACCCGAATCCGGGCGTTGCAGCAGAATCATTTCGCGCAGCAGCGTGGATTTGCCGGAACCGCTGCCACCCACCAGGGCGAAAATCTCACCGCGCCGCACCTGCAAATCCACATCCGCATGCACCACGTGGTCGCCGAATCGGGTCGATACATGACTAATTTCGATGACGGTTTCGGCCTCTGCCATGTCACAGATCCAGGATGCTGAAAAGAATCGAGAACAGCGCGTCGGCGACGATCACGAGGAAAATAGATTGGACTACGCTAAGCGTGGTCTGACGGCCAACGCTGTCGGCGCCGCCGCGGGTGCGAAATCCCTGGAAGCAACCGACTATCGCAATAATGGCGGCAAATACGGGTGCTTTACCGATGCCGATCACGTAGGTGGTGACGCTCACCGCCTTGGTGAAACGATCGAGAAAATCCTCGAAGCCGACACCCAATTGGGCGCGCGCCATGATCATGCCGCCGAATACGCCTAGCACGTCGGCGAAGAACGTGAGGAGCGGCAGGGCGACAATCAGCGCGAGAATCTTCGGCAGCACCAGGAGATCGATAGGCGCGATACCGATGGTGCGCATGGCGTCGATCTCTTCGGTAACGGCCATGGTGCCGATCTGCGCGGCATAGGCCGAGCCCGAGCGTCCGGCAACGATGATGGCCGTCATCAGGGGCGCGAACTCACGTAGCATCGACAGGCCCACCAGGTCGGCGATGAATATATTGGCGCCATATTTCCTGAGCTGGTCGGCAGCCTGGTAGGCGATGACGATGCCCAGCAGAAACGACAGCAGGCCGATGATCGGCAGCGCATCGAAGCCGGCGCTGCGGATATTGTGCAAGATGGGCCGCCAGCGCATGCGCGCCGGATGGGCGATGCTGCCTGCGAGTGCGACTGCGCTCTCGCCGATGAAGCTGAGAAGCGCGCGCGCCTGGTCGCCGGCTGCTACGGCCTCACGGCCGATTCGTTCCAGAGTAGAGGGGAGGGGAGGGGCGAGAGGCGGAGCGGGGCGGGGCTGGTCGACAAGCTCGATCAATTTGGAAAACCGCGGACGAAAGCCCCGCAATTGCACAGCATGTCCTTCGCCGCGCAAGCGTTGTAGCAATTTCTGCAATATCCAGACGCCGACCGTGTCGAGGCCCTCAACCTCGGCGCCGTCGACAACGATTTCCGTTTTCGGCGGCACAGTGAGCGTATCAAGTTGCCGGTCGAGAGCGGCGACTCCCAGCGCGGTCCAATAACCTGATAGCGCGATTTCTTGGGGAGTAGGCTGGGCGAGTGCAGCAGGTGCAACCGACAAGGGCTTCATAGTCCGGCGCAGCTTAGGCCCAATCTATTTCACAGTATGTACGATAGCGCACAGAGCTAATTGAAAAAATAGGACGACAATCGCTCCAACGATTCTGCTTCACCGCCGCATATCGCGGCGCAGGCAGTATCGAGCTAATAAAAGGAGACATTATGTCTATAGGAACGATCGTACTGATTATCCTCGTGCTCGCGTTGATCGGTGTCATTCCCACGTGGCCGCACAGCAGGGGATGGGGTTACGGGCCGAGTGGTGCTGTAGGACTGATCGTGGTCGTGCTGCTCATCCTTCTACTACTGGGCCGCATATGACCGTTTTCGCATTTCGGACGAGTCGGACAGACGCCGTGCGTTACGCCAACATTGCTTGAAATCCGCCGGTATTTATTTTTTTATCAAAAGGAGAGTCAAATCATGAAACACCCTAATCGCTTTGCCGCAGTTTTTTCTGCCATTCTGTTGCTGTCCGCTGTCGGTTGCGCTCCTACGCCTACTCGCGAAGGGACCGGCGAATATGTCGACGACGCAGTGATCACAACTAAAGTGAAAGCAGCGATCCTCAATGAACCAGGCCTGAAATCCGCCGAAATCAACGTCGAAACCTTCAAGGGAACGGTTCAACTGAGTGGCTTCGTGAAGGAGGAGAACGATAAACGGCGCGCTGGTGAACTCGCGCGTCACGTTAAGGGTGTGCAGGCCGTTAAGAACGACATACGGCTGAAATAGCAACACCAGCCGCGGGGTATCGCTCACAGTGATTCCCCGCGCGTCGCGCTCTTTCAGTCCGCTGAATTTACCGTACCTGGGTGCGATCTCGGTCAATATAGCAAAAGGGAAAATATGTCTGCTCTGCGAATTATCGCCGCAATAATAGTGTGCGTCTCGTCACTGACAATGTTCAGCGGCTGCGCGACCACGACCTCGGGCGGCGCGGTCGGCGGCGACCGCAAACAACTGCTGCTTGTTTCGTCGCAGGAACTGGACCAGATGGCTGCGCAAAGCTACGCCAAGCTAAAGTCGGATGCCAGCGCGCAGGGTACGCTGAATCAGGATCGCGTCTTGTTGCAACGGGTGAAAGCGATCGCGAGCCGCCTCATACCGCAGACCAGGGTTTTCCGTCCCGACGCGCAGGGCTGGAATTGGGAAGTCAACGTCATCACCAGCAATCAAGTCAACGCCTTCGTCATGCCTGGCGGCAAGATCATGGTGTACACCGGCTTGGTCAAACAACTTAATTTGAGTGATGACGAGCTCGCTGTCGTCATCGGGCATGAGATGTCACATGCACTGCGCGAGCATTCGCGCGAGCAGGTGTCGCAGGCCATCGCCGCGCAAACCGCGATTGGCATCGGCACTGCCTTGTTCGGCCTCGGCCAGGGCTCGTCCGACATCGCCAGTGTGGGTTACCAGGCCCTCATCGCAACCCGATTCAGCCGCACCGACGAGAACGAAGCCGACCGCATGGGTCTGGAGCTCATGGCGCGTGCCGGCTATGACCCGCGCGCCGGGGTTAGCTTGTGGCAGAAGATGATCAATGCAAACGGTGGTTCGCAGCCGCCCGGGTTCCTTAGCAGCCATCCGGCGGACTCAAGCCGTGTCCAGACGATCCAGTCCTTGCTGCCGACCGTCATGCCGCTGTACGAAGCAGCGCGGCAACGCTAGTCGAAGATCAGTTGGCAGCCAGAGGGCTCTGCCTTAGGCTGGATTGGAAGCGGAGCTGGCAACCGGCCATCGGGCAAATTCGCCGTTGTGCGGGCTACCGCACAGAAAATATCGCGCCCATAGGACATAATTGGCGTGGTTGTTTTTGTAGTAATAGCAGACGGAGGATGAGGAGAGCCAAGATGAATATGCAAATCCCGAAGTCCATGCAATTGCCGGCTTTGATCACCGGCATCGCTGCCATACTATTTAGTACCGTGGCAATGACCAAGGCGCCCATCGCGGGATGGTCCCACACTTCCGTGGCCGGCGCAGGCGAAATTTCCGCACAGCAGCAATTGGGCGAAACACCTGCGGCACAGCCCTCGGGCACACGCAAGGTTCGCATGAAACCAAAGTGCAATGAGTGTGGCGTAGTCGAATCGATGCGCCGGGTCACCCCGGAGGGAAATTCGCCCGCAATCTACGAAATTAAAGTGCGCATGCGCGACGGTTCGACCCATGTGAGCCGCGATGCAAACCCGGCGAACTGGCGTCGCGGCGAACATATTATTCTCCTTGGTGGGAACCAGGCTGGCACCTGAAATGCCCCTCCGCTGAAGAGCGTAAAAGTGTAGATTGTTTGCGACGAGCAAGAGAAAATTAGTAGTTAACACAGCACGCGCCCGTTGCCGTTTTGCGGCGATAACGTCAGCGCGAAAATAACTTGAATACTACCCAGAAGGAAATTCATATGAACATCCGCTTTTATCCGTTGGTCATCGGCATGGCGCTCAGCGCAGGTATAGCCATGCTAGTCACTGGTTGTAATCGCCAGGAGGCGGTTCCTAGCAGCAGCGTCGCCACCACTGTTAACACCGCTCCAGCTCCCTCAACGACGGTGGGCACGGAAATCGACGATACCGTTGTTACCACGAAAGTGAAATCCGCGCTGCTCAGCGACCAAGATATCAAAGGCTTCGATATCAAGGTGGAAACGCGCAAGGGCATCGTTCTACTCAGCGGTTTTGTCGATAATCAGGCTCGAGCCGATCGCGCCATGTTGGTCGTGCGCGCAGTAGAGGGAGTCAAGGGCGTGGAAAACAATATGACCATGAAGGATGGCAAGGTGTCGGTGGGCAATAAAGTCGACGATGGTATTATCACCACCAAGGTGAAGTCTACATTGCTCTCCGATCCGGGCATCAAAAGTGTCGATATCGCCGTTGTGACGCGCAAGGGTGAAGTTCAGCTAAGCGGTTTCGTCGACAATCAGGCGCAGATCGACCGTGCGATCGAAGTCACCCGCGCAGTCGAAGGCGTACAGGGCGTGGTCAATCAAATGAGCATCAAGAAGTAAGCTCGCGCCGATCAAGGACGCGATAAGCGCCGCGCGATTAAAAAATTTCGCCTTATGTTAGGTAACGAACAGAGGGGAAAGAGTAGTAAGAGGATTATAGCTACAGATGCTCATTCTCCCTCCCTGATGGGCATCCGCAGTACCTGGCTCGGTAACGGCAACCCCGTTACCGAGTTTTTTTTGATCAGTTTCTTCGCCACCGCGTGAGCATGGCGAGACACGAGGCCCGGGATTCGATTCGAGCGCCTTTTCAAGCTTCGCCCTTGCGCTTGACCCTCTCGTAGCACGAGCACGACGCGGCTTCCAGGCCGCGTCCATTGATGATGGAAATATTACCACGGCTGTAGTCGATCAGTTTGCGTTGCTTCAGTGCGCGCGCGGCTTTGGTGACGCCTACCCGGCGCACGCCCAGCATGTGTCCGAGAAATTCATGGGTAAGACGAAAATGGTCCGAGCATACCCGGTCGCGTGTCATCAGCAGCCAGCGCACGAGGCGCGCTTCGACGAGGTGGAAACGGTTGCACGCGGCGGTTTGTGCGACCTGGGCCATCAATGCATGAGTATAGAGATGCGCCTCCCGTTGCAGGGACAGGCTTTGCCTGAATTCCTTGCGAAAGGGCGCGGCCTTCATCCGCATCGCCGTGCCGGTTCCCTGCACCAGTGCGCGGACCGAGGACATGCTGATTCCCAGCGCCAGCCCAATGCCGACCATGCCTTCGTAGCCGACCAGGCCCACCTCGAGGGCGTGATGGCGATCGACCTGTGTCAGCAGAGACACGTGCGAATCGTTGGGAAAATAGACATACTTGATCGGATCTCCCGGCTCATACAGCACCTCGCCGAAAGTCAAGGTGACCGGCACGAGGTTCGCTAGCAGGCGCTGATATTCGGCGCGCGGAAGGGCGGCAAGCAGTCTGTTGGCGATCGGTACTCGGTCTGCGAGTCTCATCAGCATCTCCTGGTTTGTTCTCGTCCTGCTGGAATTCCAGCAGACGGTATACGGAGAAGCCAAGATTCAGATCCGATGTCGCAGACGAAGCTCCTTCCAGCCAATGGGGATTGCAGATGCGCGTTGGAAAAGAATGGGAGCTACGACACGCTATGGAGGCTACGCTAAAAAACTCCGTTCGTGTCCGTATGTACGCGAACGCACAGAGCATCTCTGCGGCAAAAGGCACTATGGCTGCAGGAGCGGAGTTGAATA
>JANYAU010000036.1 GCA_025361165.1 Betaproteobacteria bacterium
CGAATCGACTGTATCGGTTTCGCATCTTGAACGGCTCGAATTCGCGCATTTATAAGCTTGCCTTCGTGCACCGCGGCAAAATGCTGCCCTATGCAATCATTGGCACCGACGCCGGTTTGTTGGAGCAGCCTTACACCGCGCAAGAAGTCTTTTTGGCCCCGGCCGAACGGGTGGATATATTGTTTGATGCAAGCCAGTTGCGCGCGAGCGAGGAAATCCTACTGAAGAGTCTTGCTTTCGAGGCCATGGACAACGAGATGATAGAAGGTATGGGTGGTATGGGCGGGATGATGGGTGGCATGGGCGGCTCAAGTCTCGCCGCGGGTGCCGAATTCGAAATCATGAAGCTTGCTGTAGTCGCCAGCCCGGGTGTGGCAACGTCGTCAGTATTGCCACCCAAGCTTTCGACCATTGCGCGCATTGATACCCGTGGCGCAGCCGTGCGCAACATCCGTCTATCGATGGGCCACATGCAATGGCTGATTAACGACCAGAGTTACAGTTTGGACAGCTATCCGATACAAACCCGTGCCAACACGGTCGAGCTATGGGATATCCAGAATGCGCAAAGGAGCATGCCGCATCCGATGCACCTGCACGGTTTCTCGTTTCAAATCGTCAGCCGTCACAACAGCCCGGAGCAGGTGCGCAAGCTCGCGCAAGATGCGAGCGGGCGATTGATCACTGATCTCGGCTGGAAAGACACGATTCTGGTTTGGCCCGGGGAGACCGTGCGTATCGCAATTGATTTTACCAACGCGTTTGACGGTGACCAGATCTATCTATTCCATTGCCATAACCTGGAGCACGAGGATCAGGGAATGATGCTAAACTATCGCGTTGTCACGGCGTAATTTTGCTAGAGATTGTTGCCTAAGCCGAGGGCAGCCAGACGACCCTATTTTTTTGGAGACGACTATGGATGTGATGACTATCGCGATGAAAGCTTCGGGCGCATCGCCGGCTTTGGAGGTAAACATTAGCGCTGAGTTGGCGTCGGTGGAGGCCCTGCATGATGGCCAACTGATCACCATCATGCGTAATCAGAATCAGGCTAACGTCGTCAATCCGGAATTCGCCAAGACTTCGCGCAAATGTCCGCCGTTCTGCATTCAGCCCAGTGAGTTGGCGCCCGGGGTGAAAACCATTGCTGAACTTGAAGTGTTGCACTTTCTCCAGCAAATAAACGCTGGCGATGCGTCCAGTATGGTGATCGACTCGCGTACCCCGGACTGGGTAGAAAAAGGAACCATTCCGGGGTCAGTGAATATCCCTTGGGATAAACTCGACATCGGCAAATCGGATGTCGCGGCGGTGCAGGATGTCTTGGAAAAACAGCTAGGCGTTCAGGGACAGGATGGCTTGTGGAATTTCGACAGCGCCAAGACGTTGGTGATGTTCTGCAACGGCGCCTGGTGCGGGCAGTCGCCGACTAATATCCAGGCGCTATTAAAAATCGGCTATCCAGCGCATAAACTTTTCTGGTATCGCGGCGGTATGCAGGATTGGGAAAGCCTTGGGCTGACGACTGCCCAGCCGGTGAACAATAATTAAGGAGCGAAACCATGAATGTGTTTTTGAAGGTCGTAATTTATATCAGCACAATAATCGGCGGGACAGCGGCGGCGCTCGCCGCGCCCACGGTATACATTCCTCTGGGTTCAGGCAACCAGGTCGTGGCGGTGGACGCGGCAACGGATCGAATTATCAACAGCTACCCCGGCGTGGACAATCCGCACGGGCTGGTGGCGACGCCGGATGGCGAGTATATCGTCGCCGGCAGCATGCTGGAGAACCCACCGGCGCCGGGCGCGCCTAAGGACGCGCCGAACAGCAAGCTATTCTTAGTGCACCCCGCACATGGGCACGTGATGCTCACCATCCCGGTGTCCGGCTGGACCCATCATCAGGCCATCACCCCCGACGGGCGTTACGTGATATCCACGCATCCCGGCCGCGGCGGCATCAGCGTGGTGGATATGCAGTCCAACCAAGTGATCAAAACTATCGAAACCGGACCGGCGCCGAACTATACCGCCATCACGCGCGACGGTAAGCGTGCCTATGTCACCAACAGCGGCAACGGCACTGTCAGCGAAATTGACCTCTTGACCTGGCGGGTCACGCGCCCGCTCGAAGGCGGGCCGGCGCCGGAGCACGTGGTGCTGTCGGCGGATGAAAAAATCTTGTATACGCTGAACCCGCGCGCCGGCACGGTGTCCGCCGTTTCAGCCGCGACCGGCAAGATCAGCCAGACTTATAAGATTGGAGCGAACCTGCATGGACTCGACCTCGGCGACGATGGCCGCACGCTCTTTATCAGCAGCGTGACGGAGAACAAGCTCGTGGCCCTCGATACGAGCACGGGTGCCCAGCGGGTTCTCGCGTTGTCGCCCGCCCCCTATCACTTGAACACCATCCACGGTGTGGGTAAGGTCTATGTATCCAGCCGCAGCGCACCCATGGTTTGGGTCGTGGACCAGAACACGCTCAAGCTCATCGGCACGATCAAGCTCCCGGCGGGCGAAGGCCACCAGATGGCGATCGTGAAATGAGCAGCCCCAGAATGTTTAGCAAATGCTATTAAACTGCAAGGAAATGGAGATGAAGATGAAACGAGTATCGGTATTCACCCAGACAGTCATCGCTGGCATCATTGCCCTGAGTGGCGCAGCGAGCGTAAGCGTCGCGCAGGCTTCACAACCTCAGGCCAGCCCGCCGTCCGTGGAAAAGATGGATCAGCATTGGCAAAACGTAATACAGGAACGGGATCCCGCGCGACGGCAGGTTTTAATCAACGAACACCGTCGCATGATGGAGCAGGCACAAAAGGCGGTTGCCACGGATAGGATGCACGGCGCTAACCGTCGAGACCTCATGCATACCATCGATATGCACTCGATCATGCTGGACATGATGAAGTAGCGGCGGGTGCACGACCTTGAACATTATTTATTTCAGGAGAACAAAAATGAAAAAGCACGCGAGTCATACCCTATTCGGATCAAGCGTTATTTTTGCAGTATTGCTGACTTTTTTTGTGGCGCCCGCCCCGGTTTGGGCTGCCGAGCCAAATTGGCGCTATGAGTCTGCCAGTTACTATATTTATCTTGGCGTGGTGCCGGCGAGCCTGATCAAGAAGAATCCAGTCCTGGTAGATGGCGATAAGACCTTGCATAGGGACGATAGTGCGGGCGATTCGAGTGAACATGTGATGGTGGCGGTTTTTAGAAAGCCCAACAATGAGCGCGTAGTCAACGCGACCGTCATTGCACAAGTGGGTATCAAGAAATTGCTGGGTGGCGTCAAGGTAGAGAAACCTCTGGAAAAAATGCTGACAAGTGGCGCGGTGACCTATGGTAATTATTTCCCAATGCCGAAGCAGGGAGAATATGAGATCGCGGTGCGGATCTATGAGCCCAACAAAGATCAAGCCGAGACGGCCACGTTTATATACAAGAAGTTTTAGAGCGGGATTATTTGTGTACATTGAACCAGCAATGCTCGCATTGAGCGTGCGTCGTGTATGACAGCCCAAACATTGGTATCCAAGCTATGCGTAAGAAAGTCAAAGAGCCAGCAGCGTCTGCAATAAGCAAGCAGGACTATAAGCACAGTCTGCATCAACTCCAGATCGAACTGGTTAAGTTGCAGCGCCACTTCATTCGGCGCGGCGAAAAAATATTGATCATTTTTGAAGGTCGCGACGCCGCCGGCAAAGACGGTACGATCAAGCGCATCGTCCAACATTTGAGTCCGCGCGAAACCCGTGTGGTGGCCCTCGGCAAACCCTCCGACCGAGACCGTAGCTCGTGGTACTTCCAGCGTTATGTTCCGTATCTGCCGGCCGCCCAGGAACTGGTGCTATTTAACCGTAGTTGGTACAACCGCGCGGGCGTTGAGCGCGTTATGGATTTTTGTAGCAAAGCGCAGTATGAAGAGTTTATGGATTCGGTTTTGGACTTCGAACACATGCTGGTGCGTTCGGGCATCAAACTCCTCAAATACTACCTCGACATCAGTAAAGCCGAGCAGAAGCAACGCTTGAACGAGCGCAAGATCGATCCGCTCACGCAATGGAAAATCAGCGCGCTCGACGATCAAGCGCTCAAGAAGTGGAAGCCATACAGCCTGGCACGCAACGAGATGCTGGCGCGTACGCACAACCCAGTAACGCCGTGGAGCGTCGTGCGCGCCGACGACAAACAATTGGCGCGGCTCAACATCATCAAGGACCTGCTCAGCCGGCTGCACTATGCGGATAAAGACGAGCAACTCATCCTGCCCGACCCGCAGATCGTATTGACCTACGATTCTGCCTATCTCGAAAACGGCGTGCTCGCGCCTTAGCCAACAAGACCTTCAGAAGAACTGAAAAACACCGATGAAAACGACCATCATTGACGTGCGCGACCTGCCCTCACCCTTGAGTGCCAGGGGCGTTGAGAAGCAGTTGGCACAGGTGCCGGGGATAAAGCAAGTCGATGTGAATTGCGCTTCTGGCAGCGCGACGGTGCGGTATGACGAGATGGTGGTGGACCTCGGTAGCATCAAGGCGAAAGTTCAAGAGTGCGGCCATCACTGCGGCGGCGAGCTTGTGCCCAAGCACATTTGTACAGCGGAAAATCCGCCGGGCAATGTGCAAGTCATGTCCATGCCTATGGGCGCCGCCCCCGCCCCCGTAATACCACCCGGCCTCAGCGTGCCTCCCGCGCCCACGGGACACGACCAGCACACCGAACATGTCGAACAGGCCGGGACCGCTCAAGCTGCGCAACACGCCGAGCATGCGGATAGGGACAGCATGGGGCATGAGATGGGCCACGGCGCCGGCATGGACATGCAGGATATGGCGCGCGACATGCGCAACCGTTTCTTCATTGCGCTGCTGTTCGCGCTGCCGGTGTTTCTCTACACCTCGATGGGCATGGAATTTCTCCAGCTTGAGCCGCCGTTTGGCATGGACCGCAATCTTTTTCTGTTCCTGCTCGCGAGCGGCGCGATTATCTATCCCGGCTGGCCGTTTTACGTCGCTGCGTTGCGCGCGATTAGAAACGGCGTGGCCAACATGGCGGTGCTGGTTCTCCTGTCGGTGGGAACCGGCTATTTTTTCAGTATCGGCGCCACGTTTTTCTTCGAAGGTGAACAGTTCTACGAAGCCTCTTCAGTGTTGCTTGTTTTCATACTGCTCGGCCACTGGCTCGAGATGCGCGCCCGCGCCGGGGCGTCCGACGCTATCCGCGCGCTGATGGATCTCGCCCCGCCGAAGGCTTTTGTTGTTCGCGACGGGCGCGAGGTCGAGCTGCCGACCGCCGAGGTGGTGGCGGGCGATATCGTCGTAATCCGGCCGGGCAACAAAATTCCGGTGGACGGTGAAGTGATCGAAGGTGAATCGCAAGTGGACGAATCCATGCTTACCGGCGAATCCATGCCGGTCAAAAAAGTTGTCGGTGATACTGTGATCGGCGCCACCATCAACAAGAGCGGGAGCTTCAAGTACCGCGCGACCAAGGTCGGCGCCGACACCGCGCTCGCCCAGATTGTGAAACTGGTGCAGACGGCACAGAACTCCAAGGCGCCCGGCCAACGGCTGGCCGACCGCGCATCGCAGTGGCTGGTGCTGGCCGCCGTCGCGATCGGACTGCTCACTTTCGCTGTGTGGTTCTGGTGGTTGGGCCAGCCGCTGCTGTTTGCACTGACGCTGACCATCACCGTGTTCGTCATTGCCTGCCCGGACGCACTGGGCTTGGCCACGCCCATGGCGATCATGGTCGGTACCGGCCTGGGGGCGATGAACGGCATCCTGTTCAAAAACGCCGCCGCGCTGGAAGAGGCCACCAAGCTCGACGTGATCATCTTCGACAAGACCGGCACCCTGACGATGGGGCAGCCCGAGGTGGTGGATGTGGCGACGGCGCCGAGCACTAACGCAGACGCAGTACTGGCCTTGGCGGCTGCGGTGGAGCAGGGCTCCGAACACCCGCTTGCTCAGGCCATTCTGAAACGCGCGGCGGGTATGCCGACGCAGCCCAGCAGCGGCTTTACCAACATCGATGGCATGGGCGCCAAGGCGGAAGTTGAAGGACGCCGCGTGCTGCTGGGTAACCGTAAATTGATGGACGCAGAACACATCGATATGAACGGCCTCACCGCCAAGGCCGACGAAATGCAGGGGGCAGGTCGCACGGTTGTCCACGTCGCACACGACGGCAAGCTGTTAGGACTCATCGCCATCGCCGACGCGGTACGTCCCACATCGAAAGCCGCCATCCAGGCGCTACAGCAGCGCGGCGTGAAAGTGGCCATGCTCACCGGCGACAACCGCGCCACCGCCGAGCGCATCGGCCGTGAACTCGGTATCGACATCGTGCTCGCCGACGTGCTGCCGGGACAAAAGGTAGACAAGGTCAAGGAACTGCAAGCGCAAGGCAATAAGGTCGGCATGGTGGGCGATGGCATCAACGATGCGCCCGCCCTGACGCAAGCCGACGTGGGCTTCGCCATCGGCGCCGGCACCGACGTGGCGATGGAGAGCGCCGATGTGGTACTGATGAAAAGCGATCCGTTCGACGTAGTCGGCGCGATTGAGTTGTCCCGCGCCACGTTGCGCAAGATGCACCAGAATCTTTGGTGGGCGGTGGGCTACAACACCATCGCCTTCCCGCTCGCCGCAGGCGTTTTCTACCCGTTCACGCTCAGTCCCGAGATCGCGGCGCTCTCCATGTCCGGCAGCTCGGCGCTGGTGGCGGTCAACGCGCTGATGTTGAAGCGCACCAAGCTGGCGGGCATTAAGAGTGTGCGATTACAAAATACACCGGCAGCCGACGTGCCAGGTTCGTCTGAAAACACAGGCCAGCTGTCTGGCTCGGGGGGACGTGATGCGACACATTGAAAGACACAGGCTGCACCGCATCGGATGGTTGCGCGCGGCTGTCCTTGGCGCCAATGACGGTATTGTCTCGACGGCTAGCCTGGTCTTGGGCGTGGCGGCAGCAGGCACGAGCCCAGGGACTATTTTGATCACGGGCGTTGCCGGTCTGGTGGCGGGTGCCATGTCGATGGCGGCCGGCGAGTATGTTTCGGTGAGTTCGCAAGCCGATACCGAGCGCGCCGATCTGGATCGGGAGCGTAAGGAGTTAGTGGCTGATCCCGAGCACGAGCGCGCGGAGTTGGCGGCTATCTACGTTGGGCGTGGACTTGAGGTAGGACTTGCCTCCAAGGTCGCTAACCAGTTGATGGCGCATGATGCACTCGGCGCACATGCGCGTGATGAGCTGGGCATATCCGAGACCTTGACCGCAAGACCAGTTCAAGCCGCCTTGGCATCGGCCGGCACTTTTGCAGCGGGCGCTGCCCTGCCTCTCTCGATAGTTCTGTTGGTGCCGGCCTCTGCGCTGCTGTGGACTGTTTCGGGCAGCTCACTCGTATTTCTCGCGCTATTGGGCTCCCTGGCTGCGCGCGCTGGCGGCGCTTCGGTGATGACAGCTGCCGCGCGCGTGAGCTTTTGGGGTGCCTTGGCGATGGCGTTGACAACGGGAGTTGGGGCTTTGTTTGGGGTAAGCGCTTGAGATCCACGTGCAAATATTATCCATGTTTAGCCCAAGGAGCAGTCCTATGAGTAAGCCTCTGTCTCCAGAAGAGTTACGCAAGATGAAGAAGAAGGCACAACGACCACGCCCTTTGACATGGTGGTGCTGAACGACATCGATCGCTTCCACTTGGCTAAAGACGTGATTGATCGCGTGTCTAATTTAGGGCCTCGCGCCGATTATGTCACGCAGCTTATACGCGACAAACTGATGGAACACGATCAATACATCCGACAACACGGTGAGGACATGCCGGAGATTCGCAATTGGAAATGGGGCGCAACAACTTGAAAGAATCACTCAATTCCACATGGCATCAGTTGCAGGCGGAAGAAGTCGTGCGCCTGCTCGATGTGAATTTGAAAACCGGTTTGGCTGCCGAAGAAGTTAGACGCCGCCAGGAAAAATTCGGTTTCAACCGCATTACGCCGCGCCCTGGCACACCGGCATGGCTGAAATTTCTCCAGCAATTCAACCAGCCGCTGGTTTACATCTTGCTCGCCGCTGCCGTCGTAACGGCGCTGCTCGGCGAATGGGTGGATTCCTCCGTCATCTTCGCTGTCGTATTTCTCAACGCCATCGTGGGCTTCCTTCAAGAGGCTAAGGCGGGAAAAGCCATCGAATCGCTTTCACAAATGGTCGCGACTGAAACCAGTGTGCGCCGCAATGGCCAGATACAGCGCATCCATTCTGAACAACTGGTTCCCGGCGATGTGGTTCTGCTCCAGTCTGGCGACCGGGTGCCTGCCGACCTGCGTCTGTTCCAGGTCAAGAACTTACAAGTGGACGAGTCCGCGCTCACGGGCGAATCCCTATCCGTGCACAAACACCCCGGCCCGCTTGCGCTCGACACGGTGTTGGGTGACCGCAAGAACCTGGCCTACACCGGCACGCTCGTCACTGCGGGCCAGGGTGAAGGTGTGGTGTGGGCCACCGCCGACCAGACGGAAACTGGCCACATCGCGCAACTCATCGCGGAAGCGGTGGACCTCTCGACGCCGCTGACCAAAAAAATCGCGCATTTGAGTCAGCTGTTGCTGTGGGGGATTCTGGCGCTGTCGGCGGCGATTGTTGTTATGGGCGTCCTGCGCGGCGAGAATCTTGTCGAGACTTTCATGGCGGCGGTTGCGCTCGCGGTAGGCGCGATTCCCGAAGGTCTGCCTGCGGCCGTCACCATCGTGCTGGCCATCGGCGTCGCGCGCATGGCCAAACGTCGCGCCATCATACGCAAACTTCCCGCTGTGGAAACGCTCGGCAGCACGACGGTGATTTGTTCAGACAAGACCGGCACGCTGACCGAGAACCAGATGACCGTACGCGAGATCTTCGCCGGCGGAAAACTTTACGAGGTGACCGGCGTGGGCTACGAGCCCACAGGGGAAATCCGTCTTGATGGTTCAACGGTCAATATGTCGGCGCAGCCTGCGCTTGCAGAATGCCTACGTGCCGGCGTTCTAAATAACGACTCGCAACTCGTGCGCGGCGAAGATGGGCGGCTTAAGGTGCAGGGCGATCCGACCGAGGCCGCACTGCTTGTCGCTGGCGATAAGGGTGGTTTGGCCCGTGCCGACACACACCGTGAATCACCGCGCGTGGACGTAATTCCTTTCGAATCCGAGCACATGTTCCGCGCCACGCTCCACGATACGCGGGCGGGAGGGCGGGTTATTTACAAAGTCGGGGCGGTGGAGCGCCTGCTTGAGTGCTGCGCCGACGCGCTTGACGAACATGACAAAGTGGTGCCGCTCGACAAGGAAGCCGTCCGCCAAGCCGTCGAAGCGATGGCTGCGCGCGGGCTGCGCGTGCTCGCATTCGCTCGCCGCCATGTCGATGCCAGCCATGCCAAACTTGAACACGGTCACGTCGCCGCGGGGCTAACCTTCCTCGGCCTGCAAGGGATGATCGACCCGCCGCGACCCGAAGCCATCGATGCTGTGCGCAAATGCCAAGAGGCCGGCATCGTGGTCAAGATGATTACTGGCGACCATCTCATTACCGCTCGAGCGATAGCCGAGCAAATCGGGGTGAGAGGAAACGTAGAACACGGAAAACTCATCGCCCTCTCCGGTCGCGCGCTGGAAAATATTTCCGACCAAGAACTTCCTGAAGTCGCCGAGCGCACCGCGGTCTTTGCTCGAGTCGCCCCGTACCAAAAGCTACGCTTGGTGCGCGCACTCCAGTCGCGTGGCCACCTGGTCGCGATGACCGGTGACGGCGTGAATGATGCCCCCGCACTCAAGCAAGCCGATATTGGTGTGGCAATGGGTGTGAGTGGCACCGACGTGTCCAAGAGCGCCGCGGCCATGGTGCTCACAGACGATAACTTCGCCAGCATCGAGGCCGCCATTGAGGAAGGCCGGAGCGTGTTCGACAACTTGACCAAGTTCATTGTCTGGACGTTGCCGACCAACGCGGGGGCAGCACTCATCTTGCTCACTGCCGTGGTGCTGGGTAGCGCGCTGCCGGCGCTGCCAGTGCAGCTCCTTTGGGTCAATATGACGACGGCCATTCTGCTCGGCCTGACGCTGGTCTTCGAGCCGAAGGAACGTGGAATTATGCAGCGTCCCCCGCGCGACCCGAAGAAGCCGCTGCTCACCGCAGCACTCGCGATGCGCACCGGGCTGGTGTCGCTCGTAATGCTGGCCGGGGCGTACTGGTTGTTTTTCTGGGAGATGGAGGTGGCGGGCGAAACCATCGCGGTGGCACGCACGTGTGTCATCAACGTCATCGTGCTGGTGGAGATCGCCTACCTATTTAATTGTCGCTCGCTGAGCCACTCGTTTTTCTCCGTCGGCTTCTTTTCCAACCCCTGGCTCCTGGTCGGCGCGCTGGCTATGCTAGCGGCGCAACTACTCTTCACTTATGCGCCAGTGATGAACGCACTTTTCCACACCGCGCCGATTAGCGGCGAGTCGTGGCTGCGAATGGTCGGCGTTGCGGCAATCGTATTCGTAGCAGTGGAAGTAGAGAAATGGCTGCGCTATGGCCACGGCCGCGGTGATCACGCGGTTCCGGAGTAAATACGATGATGCCAGGATGTAACCTCATTTTGATATCATTTCGACCCATCATTTTATTATCAAAGGCATATAGATGACCGCGGTGCTCAAATTTTTTGAAAAGTTAATTGTTTTCGCGCTTGTTGGAATGATGGCCCTAGTGGTTGCGCTCGCTACAATCGAGCTCGGCTGGATCATCGTTAAAGACATCATCGAGCCACCAATATTTTTACTCGACATTAACGAGCTGCTCGATATTTTCGGTTTATTCCTGTTGGTTCTCGTCGGTATTGAGCTTCTCGATACGATAAAAACGTATCTGGCTAAACGCGAACTGCACACCGAGGTCGTACTATTGGTCGCGATGATCGCTGTTGCACGCAAGGTCATCATACTTGACGAGGCGAAGCTTTCTGCTCCGATGCTGCTTGGCATTGCCGCCATCATAGTGGCGCTCGGAATTAGTTATTATCTTTTGAAACTGAGCCATACGAACTCAGCTAGGACTGACGAATCTTAGGCATTGCCTCGGTGTCCTGTGATTCATCGCGCCGGTTGGAATTTGTTCGAAAACGGTTGCCCAGGCGGTGAAATGCTGCGGGGGGTGGCTACGCGCTCGGATCGTGTCATTGCTCGAATCCGTGCTGTTGCAAGCAACGTGCTAGTCTTTGCGCACCGAGATATATTACGCATCCTCATCGTGCGCTGGATTGCGCTGCCCGTGCTGGAAGCGCGTCGCCTGGATCTTGCGACGACCTCCGTGAGTACGCTGGGCTACGATCATGGCTTGGATGAGCCAGTCTCCGCCTGCTCAACGACGCGCGACATGCATAGCGTCGCGGTTCAAACCATTAGATGAGTACTAACGGATGGAGGTTATATGTCGATATCTACAGAAGCGTTGGCAAAAACGATAGCCGAGCTAACGGCGCCGGGCAAAGGAATTCTTGCGGCCGATGAGAGCTCGGGCACCATTGAAAAACGGCTCAAGGCGGTGAACGTAGCGAGCACGGAGGAAGCCCGGCGCGATTACCGCGAGCTGTTGTTTTCCATGCCCGGACTGAGCGCTTTCATCAGCGGCGTCATCCTGTTCGAGGAGACCCTCAAACAGAAAACGGCGGCAGGCGTGGCGCTGCCGCAGTTGCTGACAGCGCAGGGCATTGTGCCCGGCATCAAGGTGGATAGGGGCACGGTGCTGCTGCCCGGTTTTCCTGGAGAGAAAGTGACGCAGGGCCTGGACGGCCTGGCGCAACGGCTTGGCGAATACAAACAGATGGGCGCGCGTTTCGCCAAGTGGCGCGCGGTGATTAATATCGGCGCGGGTATCCCGACGCCGCAGGCGATTGCCAGCAATGCGCATGCGCTGGCACGCTACGCGGCTATTTGTCAGGAGCAGGGCGTGGTGCCAATCGTCGAGCCCGAGATATTAATGGACGGCGATCACACGCTCGCGACGTCCGCACGCGTCACGGAGGAAGTCTTGCATGCGGTATTTCATGCGCTGCACCGGCAACGCGTCGCGCTTGAGTGCATGCTCTTGAAACCCAACATGGTCGTGCCTGGCGCCGCGTGCCTCGAGCAGGCTACGCCCGAACAAGTGGCGCAGGCGACTCTCGCCTGCCTGCGGCGCACGGTGCCGGTGGCGGTGCCCGGGATCTATTTTCTCTCCGGCGGGCAGGACGAAGTGGTGGCCACGGCTAACCTCAACGCGATGAACATTCACCCGGAGAAGCAACCTTGGGTCTTGAGCTTTTCGTACGGACGCGCCCTGCAGGCGCCTGCACTCAAGGCATGGCGCGGCGAGGGCGCCAACAAGACTATCGCGCAGCAGGCGCTGTATAAGCGTGCGAACCTGAACAGCGTGGCCCGCGAAGGCAAATACACCGCCGCCATGGAGAATGAGTGAGCTGTTATTTAAGTCGGAGCGGGCTTAATACCGCACGCGGCGCCAGGATCGGCGACTGCAGAGGCAATTGGAAAAACGAAATGTACGGAATTCTCGTTGATCAGATGCTCATTCGTGAGGCCGGTAGCGCTGAGTTAAACGCCGTGACTGGAGCGCTTCCGCGGAACGGATCATCTGCATGCGCATCGCATCGTGGAAGAGGCGCAGGCCATCGTCGATGCTACGCTCACGCGATGACGCCGCAGGCATCATTGCAAGGAAAACCCATGATCGAATCCAAGAACCTGAGCCCCATTTATGAAACGCACGGCGCATCCGGTACGCAACTCACGGGGCGCGGGGTCGAATCGCTTAACAGCGACTGCTTCTGCATCAGTCTTGACGTGGATGCACTGAAACGCGAGTTCGAAACGGATGCCGAGACGCGCAGCGTATATCCATTGATTCTAGAGAAATGCCCGCATCTGTTCGCGGCAATGCCAGTGTTTGTGTCTCGGCGTCATCTGGATGGCATGGCGGCGATCGTGCGTGCGGCGCAGATGGTCATTGCGCTGCCTGCGTACCACGAGATCGTGCTCGGATGGGCGCCGCAAGTTGCGCGTTTTGATGCCGGTGGCGCGCGCGGTGTGTTCCTGAGCTACGATTTCCACGTCACCGGCGCCGGACCGAAGCTGATCGAGATCAATACCAACGCCGGCGGCGCACTTCTCAATGCCGCGCTGGCGCGCGCGCAGCGGGCTTGCTGCCCGGCGATCGCCGGTATGTCTACCGGTCCGGTTGCGCTCGGAGCACTCGATCAAACCTTCGCCACTATGTTTTTCGCTGAATGGCGTCTGGCTCGTGGCGACCGGGATCTGCGACGCATCGCCATCGTCGACGAGAACCCGCAAGAACAGTATCTCTACCCCGAGTTCATCTTGTTCCAGCAATTGTTCCGTCGGCATGGCGTGGAGGCGGTCATCGCCGACCCGGCGGCGTTGCGGCTGCACGATGGCGTCCTGTGGCATGGGAACGAACCGGTTGATCTCGTCTACAACCGGCTTACCGACTTCATGCTGGAACAGCCCGCGCATGCGGTGCTGCGCGATGCCTATCTGAATAACGCCGTTGTTCTGACGCCCCATCCGCATGTTCATGCGCTGTACGCCAACAAGCGCAACCTCGCCGTGCTCAGCGATCCCGAGCGCTTGCGGTCGTTCGGCGTCTCTGAAGATATTGCGCGCACGCTGCTGAGCGGCATTCCGAGAACTGAGATTGTCCGTGCCGCCGATGCCGAGCGCTTGTGGTCGCAGCGGCGCAAACTCTTTTTCAAGCCGGCCGCGGGCTTCGGCAGCAGGGCTGCCTATCGGGGCGACAAACTGACCAAGCGCGTGTGGGAGCAGATCCTCGCCGGCGATTATATAGCGCAGGCGCTGGTGCCTCCGGGAGAGCGCCTGATAGCGGATCATCAAGCGCCGCATGCGCTCAAGTTTGACGTGCGCAACTACGTGTATGACGGTGCAGTGCAGTTCATCACGGCACGACTCTATCAGGGCCAGACGACAAACTTCCGCACCCCGGGCGGCGGTTTCGCGCCGGTTTTCACCGAGATTGCGGCCGACCCAGAGCCGGTCCGCGCACCGGTATAAAACCATGAGCACCATAAAACTAACTCAAGCTGCCGAACTGGAAAAACTACAGCGCGAATCATTCGGCTATTTTCTGCATGAGACGAATCCCGCCAACGGGCTCGTGATCGACAAGACCGCTGGGGATTGGCCCGCGAGCATCGCCGCCACCGGCCTCGCTTTAGCCTGTTATCCGGTCAGTGTCGAGCGCGGATTCATGCCGCGCGCCGCAGCAGTAGAACGAACCCTGACCACGCTGCGGTTTTTCTGGAACAGCCCGCAAGGCCCTGAACCCGAGGCTACTGGCTATCATGGCTTCTATTATCATTTTCTCGACATGCAAACCGGCCGGCGCGCCTGGCAATGCGAACTGTCAACGGTAGATAGCGCTTTCCTTCTGGCGGGTGCGTTGGCGGCGGGAATTTATTTTGACGCGGACACGGCCGACGAGCATGAAATCCGCACCCTCGCCGACGCACTTTACCGTCGTGCCGATTGGCAATGGGCGCAGGACAGCGGCGAAACGGTGACGCACGGCTGGAAACCGGAAAGTGGATTTCTCAAATACCGCTGGGAGGGATACGATGAGGCGATGCTACTGTACGTGCTGGGGCTAGGCTCGCCGACCCACCCACTACCCGAGAGCAGCTACGCGGTGTGGACTTCCACTTACCGGTGGGAATCCTGTTATGGATATGAGTATTTGTACTCCGGGCCGTTGTTCACACATCAGCTCTCGCATGTCTGGATCGACTTTCGCGGCATTCAAGACACCTTCATGCGCGACAAGGGCATCGACTATTTCGAGAACAGCCGCCGCGCGACTTATGTGCAACAGCAATACGCGATCGCCAACCCGCTCAAATTCGCGGGCTATGACCGGCATTGCTGGGGACTTACCGCGAGCGATGGCCCCGACTCCGGCACCATCAAAGTGGGTGGCATCGAGCGCACTTTCTTCGACTATGTGGGGCGCGGCGTGCCGTACGGACCCGACGACGGCACCATCGCGCCGTGGGCTGTGGTGGCGTCGCTGCCGTTCGCGCCCGAGATCGTATTCCCCACGCTCGACTATTGTATTCACCAAGCTAAATTAACAGAACTCAACCCCTACGGCTTCAAAGCGTCTTTTAACCCAACCTACCCCGGGACATCTGACAATCCCAATGGCTGGGTATCGCACTGGCATTACGGGCTTAATCAAGGGCCGATTATCTTGATGATCGAAAATTATCGTACCGGCTTATTGTGGCGATTGATGCGAAAGTGCCCATACATCGCCAGCGGTTTGCGGCGAGCGGGGTTTGGCGGGGGTTGGTTATGACCGCTGCGCCCGATGTCATCTTCGGCTATGAATCGTTGGCGAAAGAAAACACATCTGAGCACAACTCGATGCGCAACATAAAAAGGTCGTGATTTGAGACGCGACCGCAACGTGGATTTCAGCGCATTCGAATCGCAGTAACTAAAGGCCGAAAAACCCATGGGGCTCCGACGCTGGAACTCGATCTGTGCAACTCCCGAACCAAGCGCTTACTTGCGCATCGAGGCTGCCGGCGGCGCCGTTCTTCTGTTGTTCACTGTCGCTGCGCTGGTTCTATCCAACCTCCCTTGGGCTCATCTTTTTTGCCCGTCGCATCAACCTTAAATCGGCGGTTAACTGTTTTTTCTAAATTTATCCTTACGTACGATAACGTACATACCGCGTAATCGATTTTAGCTAATATTTTTAGCTTACCGGTAGCAGGTGCGAAACAGCAAATAAGCGCGCGCCGGATCGTTGCAGCATCTGAGTGGCCACCAGTGAGCGCAAAAAATTGATCAATGCGCGTGATTACCGATTGGCGCGGCATTTAAGACAGCTTTCAAGGTGTTGCTATGGCTGCACCTCACGCTGCATCCGGGGGCTTGATCAATATTCACTCGCATAGGGAGGGTTTGCGACAAGCGATTTCGACGACTCTGGCTAGATTAGATCACCTCGAAATTTTCCGACAATCATTCGTCCGGCGTCGAAGCGACTGTGAGCCGTCTTCGAAGGTGCATTCAGAGGTGACTAGCGTTTATCAACGTATTGTGCCAAGAGTTCAGTCTTTAGAAGTGCCCTTTAGCCTTTACTAAGGCCGAATCGACGGCATCAGTTTCATGGAGTTCAAATGAGCGAAGAAAACACAAAACTTAGTGGACCTGATTTTACCCAGGGCGTTGCACTCTCGACTGTCGCTGACGGCGCCATGTTGCTCGGCCACGCGCATGGAGAAGCGGTTCTTCTTGCGCGGTGCGGTGATGAGCTATTCGCGATCGGTGCCGTATGCACGCACTATGGCGCACCACTAGCCGACGGACTCCTGGTGGGCGATACGGTTCGTTGTCCATGGCATCACGCCTGTTTCAGCCTGCGTACCGGTGAGGCGCTCCGCGCGCCGGCGCTGAGCTCGTTGTCCCATTGGCGCGTCGAGCAGCGGGACGGCATTGTGTACGTTCAAGAAAAGCTCGTGAGAGCAGGGCAGCATGTGGCTCCGGTAGCGAGCAACATGCCTAGATCGGTGGTAATTATAGGCGGTGGTGCAGCGGGCAACGCCGCAGCGGAAATGCTCCGGCAGGAGGGCTACGCCGGTCGCATCACGATGCTGAGCGCCGATGAGTCGGTGCCCTGTGACCGCCCCAATCTTTCAAAAGACTACCTTGCGGGCACTGCGCCCGCGGAATCGAATCCGCTCCGGCCAGCGGAATTTTATGTCGAGCAAGACATCGACTTGGAGCTAAACACGCGCGTTGCCTCGATTGACACGGCGAACCGGCACGTGGAGGCCATGGACGGCAGCCGCTATGCCTATGATGCATTGCTGCTCGCCACTGGCGCCGAGCCGGTGCGGCTCGAGGCGCCAGGCGGTGATCTCCCCCATGTGCATTATCTGCGCACACTGGCCGACAGCCGTGCGCTTGTCGCCAAGGCGCTGGCTTCACGGCGGGCAGTGGTGATCGGTTCGAGCTTCATCGGGCTGGAAGTGGCAGCATCATTACGCGCGCGAGGCATTGACGTGCATGTGGTCGGGCGTGAGGCAGGTCTTATGGAGAAAATCCTGGGAGCGGATGTCGGAAATTTCATCCGCAGACTCCATGAAGAACACGGCGTGACGTTCCATCTCGGCACGACTGCCACCTCGATAGATACGCACAGCGTTACATTGAAGAACGGAGAAAATCTTCAGGCCGATTTCGTCGTCGTTGGCATCGGGGTACGACCGGCGATCTCACTGGCGGAACAAGCCGGGCTGACCATTGACCGCGGCGTCTCGGTGGACGAGTACCTCGAGACGAGCATCCCTGGCATTTTCGCCGCCGGAGACATCGCGCGCTGGCCGGATCCGCTCAGCGGCCAGAGCATCCGTGTCGAACACTGGGTTGTTGCGGAGCGCCAGGGGCAGACCGCAGCGCGCAATATGCTTGGCCGGCGGGAACGCTTTGACGCCGTTCCGTTTTTCTGGACCACACAGTACGACTTCGGCATCGCTTACGTTGGTCACGCCGAAAACTGGGACAAAGCCGATATCGACGGGAAGCTTGACGAGCGAGACTGCACGATAACGTATCGCCAAGGCGACAAGAAGTTAGCGGTGGCTAGCGTTCACCGTGATCTCGATGGACTTCGAGCGGAGGTCGAGTTCGAGAGGACAATTGCCGCAAAAGTATGACCGAGTAGTTGCACCCGCGATATTTATTAAGACAGCTTCTTATAGAAGAATCATTAACCGGATGACGAACCATCATGACGGAAAAATTCAAAGTCGGTGATCACGTGACCTGGAACTCGGAGGCAGGGCATGTGAGCGGCAAGATCATTAAGGTGCGCACAACAGATGTTGCATACAAGGGGTATATCCACCACTCGAGCGAGGATGATCCGCAGTATGAAATCAAGAGCGATAAGACAGACCACATCGCGATGCACAAAGGCTCTGTGCTGAAAAAATCCAAGGCTGAAAGGCCATCTGGAATAGATTCCGTTTTGTTTTTCGACTAGATTTTTACGTCGGTCAGTTTGGGCATATCGGTTAATAGGACTGAATGTCAAGGAGATGAAAAATTGGAAAAAATCGAACAGATAGAATTGGACGGGCATCGCAGTGAAATCATCGCCGACATGAAAAGCCTGGTAGAAAAATATCGTGCAATATTCGATTGGGATGTGCCGGAGATCGATCAAAACGTTGCGGATAAACTTATCTTGATGGAAATGCGCAAGGTTTTGGATGATATCGAAAGGGAATTGCTCGGCTAAAAGCTTATTTCAGTAAATGTCGGGTTGAAATAATTCAATTGAAAGGAGCGCTAAAATGAAGGATCTTCCTCCGCCCGGCGATCCCATTGAGGCATTGGGCGAGACTTATGAACTGTTACTGGAGAAGGCGTTGCAGAAAGCGCATCAAAGCGGTGCGATTCTCCACCGCATGATTAATGAGATTCGGGGCGATATCCTAGCTTTGAATAAGCTTGGTGAAGATGAAGTAGTCAAGCTGGGGGAATATGTTAAACGTGATCTGATCGATGCGGCGCGGTATATGGACAAGACCGGCAAGGAGTTGAAGGACTGGCTGGGTTTTGACCTGGAGTTGATAAAACGCGATTTTTGGGAGATGTTTTCCGCAGCAGCAGATAAGACCACGACAGAGCTGTTGCAAATAAAGCTACAGGCGGCAAGCACTGAATATCATACCGGTGAGCTCATTGGTCTAGGGACGCTGGTTTGCGATCAATGCGGTGAAAAATTGCATTTTCACAAACCAGGCCACATTCCTCCGTGCCCCAAGTGCCACAGCACACACTTTCATCGGCAGAATTTTGAATAATGCCGAACACACTATCAAGGCATGCTCCCAACAAGGTACTCAAGGCTGCCTGTCGTGCGCCGCGTCATGTCGCTGATCACGGATAGAACGAGATGGGTCGGCTAGGTACTGCGCTAGGGCGCTGGCGTATGCGGAGAATACTGAGGCGCAATCCGCTACCTCACCACATCTGGCACGGTGTGACGCGACGCGCGTTGGTCTTGAGGGGGCTTGATGCAGTGCAAATGGCGCATCTGCGCGAGCTGACGACGTGGTTCATTGATCAGAAATCGATCACCGGCGTCCAAGGCCTGGAGGTGACCCCGTTGATGAAGGTGGCGGTGGCCGCCCAGGCCTGTTTGTTGATCCTGAATCTGGGCGTAGAGTACTTTGACGGATGGGTCGAGGTCATACTCTATCCAGGTGCGTTTCGCGTCCACCACGCAGAGATGGATTCCTTGGGCCTGGTTCACAATGAAGCAAGCTCTTTAACTGGCGAGTCATGGTTGCGCGGCCCGGTAATTTTGTCCTGGGATGACGTGGAGCGAGACACCTTCCATTACCACGCCGGTCATAACGTGGTGTTGCACGAGTTAGCGCATAAGCTGGATGGCCTCAATGGGGTGACGAACGGCATGCCACCACTGCGCAGCGGCATGAGCCGGAAGCGATGGGCCGAGGCACTGGGCGGGGCCTATGCTGCTCTGTGCCTTAAAGTGGCGGCAGGAGAATCAGCCTTCATCAATCCTTATGCCGCCACCAACCCGGCAGAGTTTTTCGCGGTATTGAGTGAATATTTTTTTACTGCGCCGGATATTTTGAAAAACTGCTGTCCCAGTGTCCACAAACAATTGACGTTGTTTTACCGACAGGCGTCATTGCGCTGATTCATCGCGCGGCATCTTCAGGGCAGTGCGGTTAAAGCTATTCGGAGAATCTGGGCTAGGAGACGTTGCCTTGGTGAGCGGCGGGAGGGCTGTTTGCGCTGCGGCAGGCGTTGCCGTTTTGGGGCGCTGCGGCTTTATTGTTGCTGGGGGGGCTATTGTAGTGGCGGATAGTGCTGACGCGTATCATGTAAGTGCGGTTGGCGCAACGCGAGGAAGCGGAAATGCGTCAACTGTTTGATGCGGAATACGCGCACTATGCCGAAACCACACCGGCATTTTTTCCGCGTTGGCATTAGTGCGCGCCGTTGACCGGTACTAGATACCTTACAACTTGAAACAAGGAGGTGGACTATGTGGAACGGCATGGGATTCGGCAATTGGGGATGGGGTGGCGGCATGGGGCTGGGGATGGTGTTGTTCTGGGGCGCGCTCATCGCCGTGATCGTGCTGGTGGTGCGTTCCTTAGGGAATGACGCCGCTGCGAGAGGGGGCGATAAGACGCCGCTCCAGATACTTAAAGAGCGCTATGCGCGCGGCGAAATCGGCAAGGACGAATTCGAGCAGAAGCAGCGCGATCTGGAGACTTAGGAATTGCTGCTGACGGTCAATACAGGGAGTTCGTCGGTACGCCTGGATTTATTCGAGACGCGCGATGCGGGAGTAGCGCAAGTCGTTGCCAGCTACCACGAGTCCCTGGATAGTCCGCCGGAAGCGATACTGCGCGAGTTTTTGCGCGGCCAGGATGCGCGCACCTTGCAAGTGATCGCACACCGCGTGGTGCATGGCGGCGCACGCTTTACTGCACCATGTCTTATTGATGATTCAGTGGAGCAGGAGATCGAACGGCTTGCGCCGCTCGCACCGCTGCATAACCCGCAGGCACTGGCTTGGATCCGCGCCTGCCAATCGCTATGCGGCGCGCAAATACCCCAAGTTGCCGTATTCGACACGGCTTTCTACGCGGCGCTGCCGGAGGTGGCATATACCTACGCCCTTCCGCATGCGCTCGCGGCGCAGCATGCAATTCGCCGCTATGGCTTTCATGGGCTCGCGCATCAGGCGCTGTGGCAGCGCTGGTGCACGCTTGAGCCGCGGCGTGCCGGCCGCGGGCGCACGATCTCCTTGCAACTCGGCGCAGGTTGTTCGATCAGCGCGATCGTCGATGGCGTGCCGCAAGATACGTCCATGGGTTTCTCGCCGCTCGAAGGTCTGGTGATGGCGACGCGCTGCGGCGACCTCGATCCCGGCGTGTTACTTTACTTACAGCGTGAGGGCGGCATGACAGTGGAGGCGCTCGATCATATGCTGAGCCAAGAATCGGGGCTGCTCGGCCTGTCCGGCGTTAGCGCCGACATGCGCGCGCTGCTTGCATCGAGTGAACCGCACGCGCGACTCGCAGTCGATTTATATTGTTACCGTGCGCGTAAATATATCGGCGCCTATCTCGCGGTGCTGGGCGGGGCGGATGCGATCGTGTTCGGCGGCGGAGTCGGCGAGCATGCGCCCGAGATCCGTACTCGGATTCTCCAGGGCTTGGAGTGGGCGGGCATCGCGCTCGACGCGAGGCGCAATCAAACAGCGCTGGGTGTCGAAGCACGTATTACTCATGCCGACAGCCCGGTTGCAGTATGGGTGCTGCCGGTGGATGAGGCAGCAATTCTCGCCAAAGAAGCGCTTGCGCTGATAGGAGGAGAAGTATGAATCAAACGCTTAGCAACACGCTGCTTTCCGCCGACACCTTGCATTGGATGGATCGCTACTGGCGTGCGGCGAATTATCTTTCGGTCGGCCAAATTTATCTACTCGATAATCCCTTGCTCAAAGAACCACTCACGCTCGCGCACGTCAAGCCGCGCTTGCTGGGGCATTGGGGCACGACGCCGGGGCTCAATTTTATCTATGTGCACTTGAACCGGATCATCCAGGCGCATGACTTGAATATGATGTATGTGATCGGCCCCGGGCACGGCGGCCCCGGCATTGTCGCGAACACTTGGCTCGAAGGCAGTTACAGCGAGGTCTATCCAAATCTGCCGCAGAGCGCTGCGGGCATGCAGCGCTTATTCAAACAATTTTCTTTTCCCGGTGGCATCCCCTCGCACGTCGCGCCGGAGACACCGGGTTCGATCCACGAAGGCGGCGAGTTGGGCTATGCCTTATCGCACGCGTATGGCGCAGCCTTCGATAATCCAGATTTGATTGTCACTTGCGTGGTGGGCGATGGCGAAGCCGAGACCGGACCGATGGCTACCGCGTGGCACTCGAATAAATTTTTGAATCCCGCGCAAGACGGCGCAGTGTTGCCGATTCTGCATCTCAACGGCTACAAGATTGCCAGCCCCACAGTGCTGGCGCGCATTCCGCACGATGAACTCGAAAGCTTGTTCATCGGTTATGGCTATCGTCCTTATTTTGTCGAGGGCGATGAGCCGGAGGCGATGCATCAATTGATGGCGGCGACGCTCGATACGGCCTTGGCCGATATCCGGGCGATTCAACACGCGGCGCGCACCCAGGGCGTGATGACGCGGCCGCGCTGGCCGATGATTATTCTGCGCACGCCCAAGGGTTGGACTGGGCCTAAGGAAGTGGACGGCAAAAAAACCGAAGGCTCGTGGCGCTCGCACCAAGTGCCGTTCGCCGAATTGGCCACTAAGCCCGAGCATCTGCGATTACTTGAGGATTGGATGCGCAGCTATCGCCCGGAAGAATTGTTCGATGCCGATGGCGCACCACGCGCCGAACTGCGCGCGCTGGCGCCAGCGGGCGAACGGCGCATGGGTGCGAATCCGCATACCAACGGCGGTGTGTTGCTCAAGAATCTATTGCTGCCTGATTTCCGCGACTACGCGGTAGCGGTGCCGAATCCGGGTGCGATGTACACCGAGGCCACGCGCGTTATGGGTGCTTTTCTGCGCGATGTCATGAAACTGAATAAGCCGGCGCGCAACTTCCGCGTCATGGGTCCGGACGAGACGGCATCGAACCACCTGGACGCGCTGTTCGAAGCGACCAACCGCGCTTGGATGGCCGAGCGCTTGCCGGAAGACGATCATCTCGCGCCGGATGGCCGGGTGATGGAAATTTTATCCGAGCACACCTGCCAAGGCTGGCTGGAAGGCTATCTGCTCACCGGGCGGCATGGCTTGTTCTCGTGCTATGAGGCGTTCATCCATATCGTGGATTCGATGTTCAATCAGCACGCCAAGTGGCTCAAGGTGTGCAACGAAATTCCCTGGCGCCGGCCGATCGCTTCGCTCAACTACCTACTCACTTCGCATGTTTGGCGTCAAGATCACAACGGCTTCTCGCATCAAGATCCCGGCTTCATCGACCATGTGGTGAATAAAAAGGCAGCCATTATTCGCGTCTATCTGCCGCCCGACGCCAACACTCTGCTGGCGGTGACCGATAAGTGCTTACGCAGCCGGAACAAAATTAATGTCATCGTCGCCGGCAAGCACCCGGAATTGCAGTGGCTGGATATGGCGGCGGCGATCAAGCATTGCACGGCTGGCATCGGGTGGTGGGAATGGGCGAGCAGCGATGCTGGTAGCGAACCGGATGTGGTGATGGCCTGTGCCGGTGATGTGCCAACGCTGGAGACGCTGGCCGCCGTGTCCTTGCTGCGGCAACATTTGCCGGCGCTGAAGGTGCGCGTCGTCAATGTCGTAGACTTGATGACGCTCCAACCCCAAGAAGAGCACCCGGATGGGCTGAATGACCGTGATTTCGATGCCTTATTCACCACTGATAAGCCTATCATCTTCGCCTACCACGGCTATCCTTGGCTGATCCACCGACTGACTTACCGCCGCACCAATCACGATAATTTGCATGTACGCGGCTATAAGGAAGAAGGCAGTACCAGTACACCATTCGATATGGTGGTGCGCAATGACCTCGACCGCTTCCATCTGGTCATCGACGTGATCGACCGCGTACCCAAGCTCGGCTATCATGCGGCACATCTCAAGCAACGCATGCGCGACAAGCGCGTCGAGCACCGGCAATACATCACCACTTATGGCTGTGACATGCCGGAAATCGAAAACTGGAAGTGGGCGTTATAAACGGTACTTTTTCACGAACCAGCATAAACCGGTGAGCTTTGCTAAAATGATGAAATTACGGGGGAAATGCCCCTGTTTCTCAAATGGAATTCGTCCGGAGGTTCGCTATGTCTCAAGCCCTATTCGATGCTGTCAAAAGCGGTAATTTATCGCAACTCAATACCGCCTTACAGGGGGCCGATATTAACGCCGCGGGTGAACGCGGCATGACGCCGCTGATGCTCGCCGCCAACCTGGGGCAATTGGATATGGTCAAAGCACTGCTCGCTGCCGGTGCCGATGTTAGCGCGCGCGACGAGCGCGAGTACACCGCCTTAATGCATGGCGCCTACAATTCCG
>JANYAU010000106.1 GCA_025361165.1 Betaproteobacteria bacterium
GCTACCGGCGAGCTGATGATTTGCTCACTGTTCGGCTGCACTATCACTTGCGCCGGAAAATTCGCCAGCACCGCATCGGTTTGGCGCTGCACAACGGCCACTTGAATACCCAGCACTTGCATTTGCTTGGGGTTAATTTTCACCAACGCTACTCGCGCCATTTCTGCCCCCGCCGCGAAAATAGCGGTACCCGTCATACCCAATCCCACAAAAAGCAGGTAGGCCATTGTCAAACGTTTCATAGCAAAAACTCCCGTGCAACGACTGGCATGGCGCCAGCCGCATGGGTTATACAATTGAAAAATGAACTGGGAAAAAACGTGAAGAGGCGTGGCCGCGACAGCGGCATGCCTATCAGGTTTACCTAAGCGGGAATGCTAGGGAGCTTGCGGGGAGGGACGGGTAAAACGAATGCCGGGCGCGGAGAACGAGCGCCGAAAATCAGGGGCAAGAGCAACCGTATGCGGAAGTGCAAGCAATTGCCCCAGGGCAAAAACATCAAAAAACGGTAGCGTGTGATCGTGCTTGTATTCTTTGGCGACACCAATCGCCGGGCCGTGATGCTGCTCTGCACTAACTACATGCAGGCTCGGCACACCGTCCGCAACCATGCCGGTTTCCTCGCCATACATGTGGATATCGTGGCTCGCCGGTACCCCGTGCGTATGCGCGTGGATTAAAGGCGCGAAGCACTGAAGGCTCGCCACCAGTAACACAACATGGAATTTTAGCCAGGAACTAGACATGCGATGGATACTACGAAACCTGCGCGCATATTGCAAGGGACAAAAAAAGGCAGCCTTGCGGCCGCCAAAGTCGGGGAAATCAACCATTTGCTACCCACAAGTACCGCAGGTTCACAATGGCCTAAGAATAGTTAGACAGCGTGTGGGCGAACACCGTAGCGGTCTGCTGCTTGTTCGATACTTGATGTCGATACGGAAGCAGACTGTTGTTTTTTCTGCAGGCTATTTTTCACTTCAGCACGATACACGGTCTGAATCAATTCCGAGGCAAAAGCCCGTGCTTGATGCGGACTCAGAAAAAGCACCATGTTTTGGGCGCCGGCAATTTCAATTTTCAGACAGTCGCCATCGTCGCAGGCATAAAGGGACACATCGAATTTCATATCTTGACTGGCTTGCGTCATGCTGGCTCTCCCATTCGTTATTCGATCCACAAATCCTGAGTGAGTTAGAGCAGATTCTGTGCCAAATCAGTATGTTTTTTCAACCAATTGATAAATAATGTTATTTAAAAATGTCGCCGTTAGCTGGCTAGCGTTCAGCGTTCGATTTTCGGCAGCAGCGTCAGTTTTTTCGCCGAAAGGATTATAAGCGTTTCCGCATAATCGTTTTGACTTCCCTATCACTAAGCACGATGGGGTTGGTCTGCATGCTGGAGCCGCGGCAATGCGCCACAATGTGATCCAGATCGGACTCGGTCACACCATAAGCGGACAAGCGTGGCAGCTTTAATTGCTCGCTCCATTGCGTGAGTGTATGTACCAGAAAAACCCGCGCGTCGGTGAAAGGATTAGCACGCGTCGACACGTAGGATTCGAGCAATTGCGTCAACGCGTCCATGCCATTCGCCGCGATCAATTCCGGCGGGCAGGTGTCAAGCAAATCGGGATCGACCACCGCATAGCGCGGCACCAATGAAATCGTCAAGGTGCTTCGATTTCACGTGAACATAAACCAAGGTGACATGCATGCTCTTTCTCCTCAAGCGAGGGAGGAGATTTTATCACTTGCAGCGCGGCTAAAAGGGGGAAGTCGAGGCGGCGCTTGGGGGCAGAGGCGCTTCAGACAGCGCTTCTATGAGATCGAAATTTTGCGATTTCATCGCTAACTCCAGCGGCGTGATGCCGGTGGCAGAACGCTGATGCGTGTCCGCGCGGCGTTGCACCAGCAAACGCACCGTTTCCACATGGCCATTGGCACAGGCCTTGTGCAAAGGCGTCCAACCCTCATGCTCGCTGGCGTTCACCATGGCGCCCTTATCGATGAGCAGGCGCGCGATCCCGACATGGCCGCCGCTGGCAGCCTGCAACAGCGGTGTCCATCCATATTCGGTTTCCGCGTTCACATTACCACCCTTGTCGATGATGAACTTCACCGCGCGCTCATAGCCATTCAGCGCCGCCCAGTGTATCGGTTCATAACCACGCTTGGCCTTAGCACGCACATTCGCACCGCGCGATAGCAACATCATCGCGGTTTCCTCGTGGCCGTTGAACAGCGCGACCATCAGCGGCGTCCACTCATCAATACGCCGAATATCGACTGCCATCCCGGCGCGCACAAAATCGAACGCTAGGTTGGTCTCACCTTGTTCCACTGCCTTGAACAACGTTTCCGGCGTGAAAGTGCGGCCGCTTTCCTGCAAGCCCTGGACAAAAATGGCCGTTTCTTCGTCGGTCATGGCGCGTTCCATAGCCCAAGGATCTTCCGGCTCACTGTCGTGGTACCGGTATTTCTCATGCAGCATATTGAGCGAGAGAACCTCCTGCACCACGTCGGGTGGAAAACCTTGACGATTCTCGTGGTCGGCGACCAACAACTCGGCGAACAGCGCGTCTAGCGCATCGGTGCCCCATGCGCCGGAAATCTTATCCAGGACGCCGGGATAGGACTTTTGCAAGTTTTTGGGAAACTTGTCCGGGTTCGCTGTCAGGATTTCAAATAGCTTCGGGTTCATATGATTAAAATCGGCCTTGTTCAATTCAATCTTTAGCTCACCTTGCCATTATATGTAGCATAATTTCACGCCACCAGCGCAAGCTCGGCTTTCGAGAAAATCATGTGCCCGCCCCGCGCATCGACACGAATCGTGTCTTTAGCAGCGAAGCGCCCGGACAAAATCTCCTTCGCCAGTGGGTTCTCAATCTGCGCTTGGATCGCGCGCTTCAGTGGCCGCGCGCCATATACCGGATCGAAACCGGCTTGGGCAATCTCGGCCAAGGCCGCTTCCGATACATCCAGTTGCATTTCCATCGCCGCCAAGCGCTTGGCCAAGTATTGCAACTGAATTTTGGCGATGGATTTAATGTGCGCCTCATCCAGTGCGTGGAACACCACGATCTCGTCCACGCGGTTAATGAATTCGGGACGAAAATGATTTTTTACTTCCGCCATCACCGCAAGCTTGATCACTTGCGGATCGTCGCCCGCCATTTGTTGAATCATGTGGCTACCGAGGTTCGACGTCATCACGATCACGGTGTTCTTGAAGTCCACAGTGCGGCCTTGGCCGTCGGTCAAGCGCCCGTCGTCCAGCACTTGCAGCAGCACGTTGAATACATCCGGATGCGCCTTCTCCACCTCGTCCATCAAAATCACGGAATAGGGTTTGCGCCGCACCGCCTCGGTGAGATAGCCGCCCTCTTCGTAGCCCACATAGCCGGGTGGCGCACCGATCAAGCGCGCCACACTATGTTTTTCCATGAACTCGCTCATGTCGATGCGGATCAGATGCTCTTCCGAATCGAACAGGAAGTTCGCCAGCGTCTTGCACAGTTCGGTCTTACCCACGCCGGTGGGGCCCAAGAATAAAAACGAACCGTACGGCCGATTCGGATCGGCCAAACCCGAGCGCGAGCGCCGGATCGCATCCGACACCAAGCGCACCGCTTCGTCTTGGCCCACCACGCGCTGGTGCAATACGCCTTCCATATGCAGCAACTTGTCGCGCTCGCCTTGCATCATTTTGGAAACCGGAATGCCGGTGGCGCGCGACACGACTTCAGCGATTTCTTCCGCGCCGACTTGGGTTCGCAGCAGCTTGTGCTGCGCTTGATCTTGCGCCTCCGCAGTCTGCACTTGCTTCAGTTGCGCTTCCAGTTCCGGAATGCGGCCGTATTGCAGTTCGGACATTTTTTGCCAATCGCCTTGGCGTTTCGCCTCTTCCATTTCGTTACGCAGATGGTCGATTTCTTCCTTGATGTGTTGCGCACCCTGCACCTGGGCTTTCTCGGCTTTCCAGATTTCGTCCAGATCGCTGAATTCTTTTTCCAGCCGCGCGATTTCTTCTTCCAACAGCGACAGCCGCTTTTTCGACGCTTCGTCTTTTTCTTTCTTCACCGCTTCGCGCTCGATTTTGAGCTGGATCATGCGCCGGTCGAGCCGATCCATCACCTCCGGCTTGGAGTCGATTTCCATACGGATGCGCGAGGCCGCCTCGTCGATCAAGTCGATGGCTTTGTCTGGCAAGAAACGATCGGTGATATAGCGATGCGAGAGTTCGGCCGCCGCGACAATCGCCGGGTCGGTGATGTCCACGCCATGATGCACTTCGTACTTTTCTTGCAAACCGCGCAAGATGGCGATGGTATCTTCCACCGAGGGCTCGCCCACCAGCACCTTCTGGAAGCGCCGTTCCAGCGCCGCATCTTTTTCGATATATTTACGGTACTCGTCGAGCGTGGTGGCGCCGACGCAATGTAACTCGCCGCGCGCCAACGCCGGCTTCAACATATTGCCGGCATCCATCGCGCCTTCGGCCTTGCCGGCGCCGACCACGGTGTGTAGCTCGTCGATGAAGACAATGGTGCTGCCTTCGTCTTGCGCCAATTCTTTGAGTACGGTTTTCAAGCGCTCTTCGAATTCGCCGCGGTATTTCGCCCCGGCAATCAGGGCCGCCATATCCAGCGACAACACGCGCTTGTTCTTCAGCGTCTCCGGCACTTCGCCGTTGATAATGCGTTGCGCCAGCCCTTCGACGATCGCGGTCTTGCCCACGCCGGGTTCGCCGATCAGGACCGGGTTATTCTTGGTGCGCCGCTGCAGCACTTGTATCGTGCGCCGGATTTCTTCATCGCGCCCGATCACCGGATCGAGCTTGCCTTGTCTGGCGCGCTCGGTCAGATCCACGGTGAATTTTTTCAGCGCCTCGCGACTGCCTTCGGCTTCCGGATTTTGTACCGATTCCCCGCCGCGCACCGCGCTAATCGCCTGCTCGACAGAAGCGCGCTGCCCGCCATTCTCTTTGAGCAAGCGCCCGGTATCGCCTTTGTCGTCCAGCAAGGCGATCAAAAACATTTCCGAGGCGATAAACGCATCGTTGCGCTTTTGCGCCTCTTTGTCGGTGACATTCAGCAGATTGTTGAGTTCGCGCGAGATCGACACCTCGCCGCCGTGGCCTTCCACCTTGAGCAGCCGTTCGATGCTTTTATTCAGCGCCTGTTTCAGCGCCGCCACATTCACCCCGGCACGCGCCAGAATCGAGGCCGTGCCGCCATCCTCTTGGTTGATTAAGGCCAATAGCAAATGCTGCGGCTCGATGTAGGGATTGTCGTTGCCCACCGCCGCGCTCTGCGCGTCGGAAAAGGCTTGCTGGAACTTAGTTGTCAATTTGTCGAAGCGCATGGATTTCCCTTCAAAACGCGTTTGTTATGAGCTAGATAAGGCAAGCACCGAGAATTTCAATAGGTATGTGGGGCTTTTCATTAGAATAGCCCAAACTAAGTACCGTGGGAGCGGCTCGTTCGCCAGCCGATGGCATGCCATGTAGCGCCGGCATCC
>JANYAU010000116.1 GCA_025361165.1 Betaproteobacteria bacterium
GCATCACCGTTGCCCTGATTCAGCCGATCGCCATGGAAGACGGTTTGCGCTTCGCGATTCGCGAGGGCGGCCGGACTGTGGGTGCGGGTGTGGTAGCGAAAATTATTGAATAGGGACGTGGGGGCGAGGCATGCCTCGCCCCACAGTTAGAATAGGCCAGTAGCTCAATTGGCAGAGTGTCGGTCTCCAAAACCGAAGGTTGGGGGTTCGAGGCCCTCCTGGCCTGCCAGATGCGCCGCGTGTTGCGGAGTGAGTGATGGGCGGATATGGCCCAGAGAGAAAGACCAAAAAAAGACATGGCTGAAAAATTTAAACTGATACTCGCGGCCCTGTTTGTGGTGGCCGGCCTCGCCGGATTTTATTTACTCGGCGATAAGCCCACAGTAGTGCGCGTGCTGGTCGTCCTGGGTGGTGTCGTCGCGGCGGGCGTAATCGCCGGATTCACGCCGACGGGTCGGCGTTTTGGCGCGTTCGCTAAGGATTCGATAGACGAAGCGAAGCGCGTTGTTTGGCCCACGCGTAAAGAAGCCATACAAACAACGGGGATCGTGTTCGTGTTTGTGGTGATCATGGCGCTGTTTATTTTTGGTGTCGATACCGTGCTGGCCTCCATCGTCAAAACACTAACGAATCGGGGAGCCTAATGTCCAAGCGCTGGTACGTAGTGCATACCTATTCCGGCTTCGAGAAAAGCGTGCAACGGACGCTGGATGAGCGCATTAAGCGCGAGCATCTGGAAGACAAGTTCGGCCAGATTCTGGTGCCGGTAGAAGAAGTGGTCGAAATGAAGGCCGGCCAAAAGTCCATCAGCGAACGCAAATTTTTCCCCGGCTATGTGCTGGTTGAAATGGAGATGACCGAAGACACGTGGCACTTGGTGAAGAATGTGCCCAAGGTCACTGGTTTTATCGGCGGATCGGCCGCGAAGCCGACGCCGATCACGGAAAAAGAAGTCCAGTCCTTGATGCAGCAGATTCAAGAGGGCGTGGAAAAGCCGAAACCGAAAGTGCTGTTCGAAGTGGGCGAAGCGGTACGTGTTACCGAAGGCCCGTTCACCGATTTTCACGGCAACGTGGAAGAGGTCAACTACGATAAGAGCAAGCTGCGGGTGTCGGTGCTGATTTTCGGGCGTTCGACGCCGGTCGAGCTGGATTTCGGTCAGGTCGAGAAGGCCTAAAAATGTAACTTGCGAAGCGAGCCTCAGTCCCTCTCGCCCGCTCGCGGGAGAGAGCTAGGAGAGAGGGGAACTTCAGGGCAGTTTTGATTTAGGCGTGCCGGTGGCCATAAAACGTCGGCAAGAGGAGCGCCAGTAGAAGCCGTCAGGCAACGAAAGCGCGCTACCACTCAATTGAAATAGGAGCCATTCATGGCAAAGAAAATCGTCGGCTACGTCAAGCTGCAAGTCCCGGCGGGTAAGGCTAATCCCAGCCCGCCCATCGGCCCCGCACTCGGTCAGCGCGGCCTCAACATCATGGAATTCTGCAAGGCCTTCAATGCCCAGACCCAAAGTCTGGAGCCGGGCTTGCCTATTCCCGTCGTGATTACCGCCTACGCCGATAAGAGTTTCACTTTTATCATGAAGACGCCGCCCACCACGGTGCTCATCAAAAAAGCGCTTAAGCTCGATAAAGGCAGCCCCAAGCCTCACCTCGACAAAGTGGGCAAACTCACGCGTCAACAGGCAGAAGAAATTGCGAAGCTCAAGATGCCCGATCTCACCGCGAGTGATATGGACGCAGCAGTGCGCACCGTTGCTGGCAGCGCCCGCAGCATGGGCGTGGTAATGGAAGGTTAATCATGGCGATTTCAAAACGTTTAAAAACATTGTTAGGTAAAGTGGACCGCGCCAAGAATTACGCGCTGGATGAGGCGCTGAAGCTGGTGAAGGAAACCTCCAGCGCTAAATTTAACGAATCGGTGGACGTGGCGATTAACCTCGGCATTGATGCACGCAAATCCGACCAATTAGTACGTGGTTCACTGGTGTTGCCGAAAGGCACCGGCAAAAGCGTGCGCGTGGCGGTGTTCGCCCAAGGCGCAGCGGCCGAAGCGGCAAAGGCGGCGGGCGCGGATATCGTCGGTTTCGACGACCTCGCAGCCCAGATCAAAGAAGGCAAGATGGATTTCGACGTCGCGATTGCTACGCCGGACGCGATGAAAGTGGTCGGTCAGCTAGGTCAGATTCTCGGCCCGCGCGGTTTGATGCCTAACCCCAAGGTCGGGACCGTCACCCCGAATGTGGCGCAAGCCGTGCTAAACGCCAAAGCCGGCCAGGTGCAATACCGCACCGACAAAGCCGGCATCGTGCAATGCACTATTGGCCGCGCATCGTTCGCAGTGGAAGATTTGAAAGTGAATATGCTGGCCTTGGTGGAAGCACTGAATAAAGCCAAACCTGCTGCTTCCAAGGGTGTGTATCTGAGAAAAGTATCCGTCTCCAGCACCATGGGAGTCGGTATAAGGATTGATCAAGGCTCGCTGACTGCATAAGCGGTGAGTTTTGTAAAAAGAACTTTGGTCCTGGTCACTTGACTGGCTGCCGCATCTCCGGCGGTTTCCGAGCGCAACTCTGGTAACCGACGGGGATGGGCAGCTAAGTTGAGTGACAGGGGTTATCAAAGACCGTAGGCGCCCGCAAGGGCTTAATAACAAGAAATGGTTTCGGATTTTTTCGATAACAAATCTTGAACCCTACGCAGATGGCGTATCCGAAGACAGGACGACAGTTTCAAAGCCGTTCTCCTGCCGACAGGTCGCCGACTCGCGGCTGAAATGTGGCCGCATTCGACGTAAGGAGGTACCGTGGGTCTCAACCTTGAGAAGAAGCAAGCAGTCGTGGCTGAAGTGAGCGCGCAATTAGCGGGCGCCCAAGCCGTTATTCTTGCAGATTACCGCGGCCTGGAGGCGGTAGATATGACGGTGTTGCGCGCGAAAGCGCGTACTGCCGGCGTGTATTTCCGTGTGCTTAAAAACTCGCTGGTCCGGCGCGCTGTGGCGGACACCGTATTTGCTCCGCTTGCGGAACAAATGATCGGTACGCTGGCGTTTGCGATTTCTGCTGACCCGGTTGCTGCTGCAAAAGTACTGCATGACTTTGCCAAGGGCAATGAGCATTTCGTGATTAAAGGCGGTGCCATGCCCAATGTGGTAATGGGACCGAAAGAGGTAGGTAGCTTAGCTAGCCTGCCCTCACGCGATGCACTGCTGGCCAAGCTCATGGGTACGATGCAAGCACCAGTCACGAAATTCGTGCAAACGCTCAACGAAGTGCCAGGCCGGTTTGTGCGCACGCTTGCCGCGATTCGCGACAAGCAAGAACAGGCTGCTTAAACCAACCGATTCGGAAATTTTTACAGGAGAACATGATGGCTTTATCTAAAGCAGAAGTACTGGACGCGATTGGTAGCATGAGCGTTCTTGAGCTCTCCGAGCTCATCAAGGAAATGGAAGAAAAATTCGGCGTATCCGCTGCCGCCGCTGTGTCGGTGGCTGCCGCTCCCGCTGCCGCCGCTGCTGCTGCTGAAGAGCAAACCGAATTCACCGTCATGCTGAACGCTGCCGGTGAGAAAAAGGTTGAAGTGATCAAGGTCGTGCGTGCCATTACCGGTCTGGGCTTGAAAGAAGCCAAAGACTTGGTGGATGGCGCACCGAAGGCGGTCAAAGAAGGCGTATCTAAAGCGGATGCCGCGGCGATCCTGAAGCAATTGACAGACGCTGGCGCGACTGCCGAAGTTAAGTAAGCCGAGCTGAAAAGTGGGGCTGGCGGCCTAATCAGGCCGCCAGCCTTTACCGCTTTTAAGCGAAGCCGACTTTCTAAGGGCGTGTGCGTGATAGTGCGAGCCCTTCGATGGTTGTCTTGAACCCTGATTCCTGACGCCCGATTCCTGAAACCGGAGATGCCATGACCTACTCTTTCGCCGAGAAGAAACGTATCCGCAAGAGCTTCGCTAAACGCGCCAGCGTTCTGCAAGTGCCGTATCTGCTGACGACGCAGATCGACTCTTATCGCGCCTTCCTGCAAGCTGATACCCCGCCCGCCACGCGCAAGCCGGAAGGCTTGCAAGCGGCCTTCTTGTCGATCTTCCCGATCTCTTCCCATTCCGGCAATGCGCGCCTGGAATACGTGAGCTTCGTCTTGGGCGAGCCGCCGTTCGACGTAACGGAGTGCCAGCAGCGCGGCCTGACTTTTGCCGCACCGCTGCGCGTGAAAGTGCGTTTGGTGATCATGGATCGCGAAGCTTCCAAACCCACGATCAAAGAAGCGAAAGAACAAGAAGTGTATATGGGCGAGATTCCGCTCATGACCGACAACGGCTCGTTCGTGATTAACGGCACCGAGCGTGTCATCGTGTCGCAATTGCATCGCAGCCCGGGCGTGTTCTTCGAACACGATCGCGGCAAGACCCACTCCTCGGGCAAGCTGCTGTTCTCCGGTCGCATCATCCCCTACCGTGGTTCCTGGCTCGATTTCGAGTTCGACCCGAAAGATTACCTGTATTTCCGCATCGACCGCCGCCGCAAAATGCCGGCGACGATTCTGCTCAAGGCGCTGGGCTATACGCCGGAGCAGATTCTGCAAATGTTTTTCCACTTTGATACCTTCCGCATCGGCAAGAAGGGCATCGAGTTCGAGCTGGTGCCGGAGCGCCTGCGCGGCGAAGTCGCGCGTTTCGACTTTGTGTCCAAGGGCAAGGTCATTGTGCCCAAGGACAAGCGCATCACCGTTAAATCTATTCGTGACATCGAGGCTGCGGGCCTGAAGAAACTGGTGGTGCCGGAAGACTTCGTGCTGGGCCGCATTATTGCCACCAACATCGTCAACCAGGATACCGGCGAGATCGTCGCTACCGCCAACGACGAGATCACTGAAGAACTGCTGCAGAAACTCACCACGGCCGGCATTGGCACCATCCAGACTTTGTATACCAATGATCTGGATCAGGGCGCATACATCTCGCAAACCCTGCGCATTGACGAAACCACCGACGTGCTGCAAGCGAAAGTGGCGATCTACCGCATGATGCGTCCCGGCGAGCCACCTACCGAAGACGCCGTGGTGGCGCTGTTCAACCGCTTGTTCTTCGCTGTAGAGAGCTATGACCTGTCCAAAGTGGGCCGCATGAAATTCAATCGCCGCATCGGGCGTGACGAGTTGACCGGCGCCGCCACGCTGTCGCCGGAAGACATCGTGCATGTGATGCGGATTCTGGTCGAATTGCGTAACGGCCGCGGTGAGATCGACGACATCGATCACCTTGGAAATCGTCGCGTGCGTTCCGTGGGCGAGCTGGCGGAAAACCAATTCCGCGCCGGCCTGGTGCGTGTCGAGCGCGCGGTGAAAGAGCGTTTGGGTCAAGCCGAATCCGATAATTTGATGCCGCATGATTTGATTAACGCCAAACCGGTGTCGGGCGCGATCAAGGAATTCTTTGGTTCTTCGCAGCTCTCGCAGTTCATGGACCAAACCAATCCGCTGTCCGAGATTACCCATAAACGCCGCGTATCGGCGCTGGGCCCAGGCGGTTTGACGCGCGAGCGCGCCGGCTTCGAAGTGCGCGACGTGCATCCTACCCACTATGGCCGGGTGTGCCCGATCGAGACGCCGGAAGGCCCGAACATCGGCCTGATCAACTCCCTCGCGCTGTATGCGAAGACCAACGAATATGGCTTTCTTGAGACGCCGTATCGCAAAGTGATTAACGGCAAGGTGTCGGATGAGATCGAATATCTGTCGGCAATTGAAGAAGGCAAGTATGTGATCGCTCAGGCCAACGCCGAGCTGGATAAGGGCGGCAAGTTCAAGGAAGAGTTTGTTTCCTGCCGTCAGCACAACGAATTCGCACTCGCCCCGCGCGAGAAAGTGGAATACATGGACGTGGCGCCGGCGCAGGTCGTGTCGGTGGCCGCGTCGCTGATCCCCTTCCTCGAGCATGACGACGCGAACCGCGCGCTGATGGGCTCCAACATGCAACGCCAGGCTGTGCCTTGCCTGCGTCCAGAGAAACCCGTAGTCGGTACCGGCATCGAGCGCACCGCCGCCATCGACTCCGGCACCGTGGTGTTCGCCCGTCGCGGCGGGGTTGTGGATTATGTCGATGCTTCGCGCGTCGTGGTGCGCGTCAATGACGACGAAACCGCGGCAGGCGAAGTGGGCGTGGATATTTACACCCTGACCAAGTTCACCCGTTCCAACCAGAACACCAACATCAATCAGCGCCCGATCGTGAAAGTGGGCGATGTAATTGCGCGCCGCGACATTATCGCCGACGGTGCTTCCACTGATATGGGTGAGCTGGCCCTGGGGCAGAACATGATGGTCGCGTTCATGCCTTGGAACGGCTACAACTTCGAGGACTCTATCCTCATCTCCGAGCGCATGGTGGCGGACGATCGCTACACCTCGATTCATATCGAGGAGTTGTCGATTGTCGCGCGCGACACCAAGCTCGGGCCGGAAGAAATCACGCGCGACATTCCCAATCTGTCCGAGCGTATGGCGGGCCGGCTGGATGAATCCGGCATCGTCTACATCGGCGCGGAAGTCGAAGCGGGCGATGTGCTGGTGGGCAAGGTAACGCCCAAAGGCGAAACCCAATTGACCCCGGAAGAAAAGCTGTTGCGTGCGATTTTTGGCGAGAAGGCGTCCGACGTCAAAGACACCGGCTTGCGCGTGCCTTCGGGCATGGCAGGTACGGTAATCGACGTGCAAGTATTTACGCGCGAAGGCATCGAGCGCGATAAGCGCGCCGCGCAAATCATCGACGACATGTTGAGCGAGTACAAAAAAGACCTCGCCGACCGCATGCGCATTGTGGAAGAAGATTCCTTTGGCCGTATCGAGCGTCTGCTGCTCAACAAGACGGCGAACGGCGGGCCCAAGAAATTAGCCAAAGGCACCAAACTCACCAAGGCTTATCTCAGCGACATCAACCGCTACGACTGGTTCGACATCCGCTTGGCCACTGACGAAGCGGCGCAACAACTCGAAATGCTGAAAGACAGCCTGGAGCAGAAGCGGCGCGAGTTCGAGCAGATGTTCACCGAGAAGAAAAAGAAGCTCACCAGCGGCGACGAATTGCCGCCGGGCGTGCAAAAAATGGTGAAAGTGTATCTGGCGGTGAAACGCCGCTTGCAGCCCGGCGACAAAATGGCGGGTCGCCACGGTAACAAAGGTGTGATCTCCAAGATCGTGCCGGTGGAAGATATGCCTTATATGGAAGACGGGCGGCCGGTGGATATCGTGCTCAATCCGCTGGGTGTGCCGTCACGGATGAACGTCGGCCAGATTCTGGAAACACACTTGGGTTGGGCGGCAAAAGGCTTGGGCCAGCGCATCGCCGAGATGTTGGAAGACGCGCAAAACCTGACCGTGGGCCAACTGCGCAAATACTTGGAAAAGATTTACAACAAGAGCGGGAAAGTGGAGCAACTCGATACGCTGACCGACAAGGAAATCGTCGAACTGGCGGTGAACCTGACTAAAGGCGTGCCCTTCGCCTCGCCGGTATTCGACGGCGCGAGCGAAGAAGAGATTAAAGACATGCTTGAACTTGCGGGCTTGCCGCGCTCCGGTCAGATCACGCTGTTTGACGGGCGCACCGGCGAAGCTTTTGAGCGCCAGGTCACCGTGGGTTATATGCACGTGATGAAGTTGCACCACTTGGTCGACGACAAGATGCACGCGCGTTCCACTGGGCCGTACTCCTTGGTCACGCAACAACCGCTGGGTGGCAAAGCGCAATTCGGCGGTCAGCGTTTCGGTGAGATGGAGGTCTGGGCGCTGGAAGCCTACGGCGCTGCTTACGTCTTGCAGGAAATGCTCACCGTGAAGTCGGACGACGTAAATGGCCGCACCAAGGTGTACGAAAATATCGTCAAGGGCGATCACAAGATCGATGCCGGCATGCCGGAATCCTTCAATGTGTTGGTGAAGGAAATTCGCTCGCTGGCGATCGATATCGATCTGGAACGCAATTAATACAATCCGCTAGGGGCGAGGCGCATGCCTCGCCCGAGACGTCCCTATCTTTAGGAGTCGCACATGAAAGCACTGCTCGATTTATTTAAGCAAGTCACGCAAGAAGAAGAGTTTGATTCGATCAAGATCGCGCTCGCTTCTCCGGACAAAATTCGTTCGTGGTCTTACGGCGAAGTTAAAAAGCCCGAGACCATCAATTACCGCACCTTCAAGCCGGAGCGCGATGGTTTGTTTTGCGCCAAGATTTTCGGCCCGGTTAAAGATTACGAGTGCCTGTGCGGCAAGTACAAACGCTTAAAGCATCGTGGTGTGATCTGCGAAAAATGCGGCGTCGAAGTCACCTTGTCCAAAGTGCGGCGTGAGCGTATGGCGCATATCGACCTGGCCAGCCCGGTCGCACATATCTGGTTCCTTAAATCGCTGCCCTCGCGTTTGGGTATGGTGCTCGACATCGCGCTGCGTGACATCGAGCGCGTACTGTATTTCGAAGCCTATGTGGTGGTCGAACCCGGCATGACGCCGCTCGCCCGCGGCCAGTTATTGACCGAGGACGATTACCTAGCCAAGGTCGAAGAATTCGGCGACGAATTCAAAGCGGCGATGGGCGCGGAAGGCGTGCGCGATTTGCTGCGCTCGATCGATTTGAATCACGAAATCGAGACGCTGCGCCACGACCTAGGCGCCACCAGTTCCGACACCAAGATCAAAAAAATCGCCAAGCGCTTAAAAGTGCTGGAAGCGTTCCAGCGTTCCGGCGTGCGTCCGGATTGGATGATTCTGGAAGTGCTGCCGGTGCTCCCGCCCGAACTGCGGCCGCTGGTGCCGCTGGATGGCGGGCGTTTCGCGACTTCCGATTTGAACGATTTGTACCGCCGCGTCATCAACCGCAACAACCGCTTGAAGCGCTTGTTAGAACTGAAAGCGCCGGAAATTATCGTGCGCAACGAAAAACGCATGTTGCAAGAATCGGTGGACTCTCTGCTCGACAACGGCCGTCGCGGCAAAGCCATGACCGGCGCCAACAAGCGCCCGCTGAAATCGCTGGCTGACATGATTAAGGGCAAGGGCGGCCGCTTCCGTCAAAACTTGCTGGGCAAACGCGTCGACTATTCCGGCCGTTCGGTTATCGTGGTCGGCCCGCAACTGAAACTGCACCAATGCGGTCTGCCCAAAAAAATGGCGCTGGAGTTGTTCAAGCCGTTTATTTTTCATAAGTTGGAAGTGCTGGGTTTGGCCACGACGATTAAAGCCGCCAAGCGCGCGGTGGAGCAAGAAACCGCCGAGGTGTGGGATATTTTGGAAGACGTGATTCGCGAGCATCCGGTGATGCTGAACCGCGCCCCGACCCTGCACCGCTTGGGTATTCAAGCGTTCGAACCGGTGCTGATCGAAGGCAAGGCGATCCAATTGCATCCGCTGGTGTGTGCGGCGTTACGCCGACTTCGACGGCGATCAAATGGCGGTGCACGTGCCCTTGTCGATCGAAGCGCAAATAGAAGCACGCACGCTGATGCTGTCTTCTAATAACATCTTGTCGCCCGCCAACGGCGACCCCGTCATCGTGCCGTCGCAAGATATCGTGTTGGGCCTGTATTACATGACGCGCGAGCGCATCAACGCCAAGGGCGAGGGCTCGCTGTTCGCTGACCTGAGCGAAGTGTCGCGCGCCTATGAAGCGCGCAAGGTGGACTTGCACGCCAAAGTGACGGTGCGCATCAAGGAGTTTGATGTCAGCCCGGAGGGCGTGAAGACCGAAAAAATCACGCGCTATAACACGACGGTGGGCCGCGCCTTGCTATCGGAGATTTTGCCGCCCGGCTTGTCCTTCGATTTTGTGAACAAAGCGCTGAAGAAAAAAGAAATCTCCAAGCTGATTAACGCCAGCTTCCGTCAATGCGGGCTGCGCGAGACCGTGATTTTGGCCGACAAGCTGATGTATACCGGCTTCACCTTTGCCGCGCGTGCCGGCATTTCGTTCTGTGTGGACGACATGCTGATCCCGCCGGAGAAGGTCAACATCATCGCGGCCGCCGAAGAGGAAGTGAAAGAAATCGAGCGCCAATACGCCTCCGGTCTCGTGACCCAGGGCGAGCGCTACAACAAGGTGGTGGACATTTGGTCGCGCGCCGGTGACGTCGTGGCCAAGGCCATGATGGATCAACTCGGCACGCAAGACACCGTGAATCGCGAAGGCAAAAAGGTCAAACAAGAGTCGTTCAATTCGATTTACATGATGGCCGACTCCGGCGCGCGCGGTTCCGCGGCGCAGATTCGCCAGCTGGCCGGGATGCGCGGCCTGATGGCGAAGCCGGACGGTTCCATTATCGAGACGCCGATTACCGCGAACTTCCGCGAAGGCTTGAACGTATTGCAATACTTCATCTCGACCCACGGCGCACGTAAAGGTTTGGCCGACACCGCGTTGAAGACCGCGAACTCCGGCTATCTGACGCGGCGTTTGGTGGATGTGACGCAAGACTTAGTGGTCACTGAGTACGATTGCGGCACGAGCAATGGCGTGGTGATGAAAGCGCTGGTGGAGGGCGGCGAAGTCATCGAAGCGTTGCGCGAGCGAATTCTCGGCCGCGTCACGGTGCTGGATGTGTACAACCCCGAGAACAGCCAAGTGATGTTCCCGACTGGTACGCTGCTCAGCGAAGATGAAGTGGATGCGATCGAAGCCGCTGGCATCGACGAAGTGAAAGTGCGTACGCCGCTCAACTGCGATACGCGCCACGGTTTGTGCGCCCTATGTTACGGGCGCGACCTGGCGCGCGGCGTGCTGGTATGCGCGGGCGAGGCGGTGGGGGTGATTGCTGCGCAATCCATCGGCGAACCTGGCACCCAGCTCACCATGCGTACCTTCCACATCGGCGGCGCGGCATCGCGTGCCGCAGTGGCGAGCCAAGTGGAGTTGAAGTCGAATGGCACCGTGCGCTTCGGCCCGACCATGCGTTATGTGAGCAACGGCCGCGGCGAGCAAGTGGTGATTTCGCGTACCGGCGAAGTCGTGGTGCAAGACGACAGCGCGCGCGAGCGCGAACGCCACAAAGTGCCGTACGGCGCGACGCTGCAAGTGATGGACGGCAACCCAGTCAAGGCCGGCAAAGTGGTCGCGACGTGGGATCCGCATACCCGTCCGATCATTACCGAGTACTCCGGCAAGGTGCATTTCGAGAACGTCGAAGAAGGCGTGACCGTGGCCAAGCAAATCGATGAAGTCACTGGTCTCGCTACGCTGGTGGTGATCGATCCCAAGCGCCGCGGCAGCGCAACCTCCAAGGGCCTGCGTCCGCAGGTGAAGTTGCTGGACGGAAAAGGCAAGGAAGTAAAACTTGCCGGTTCCGATGCGCCAGTTAATATTAGCTTCCCTGTGGGTGCGATCATCACGGTGAAAGATGGTCAAGACGTGGGTGTGGGCGAGGTGCTGGCGCGGATTCCGCAAGAGTCCTCCAAGACCCGCGACATCACCGGCGGTCTGCCGCGCGTGGCGGAGTTGTTCGAAGCGCGTTCGCCCAAAGATGCGGGCATGCTGGCGGAGATCACCGGCACCGTGTCCTTCGGTAAAGACACCAAGGGCAAGCAACGCCTGGTGCTGACCGATCTCGACGGCGTGGCGCACGAATACCTGATCACTAAAGACAAGCACGTCACCGTGCATGATGGTCAAGTGGTGAACAAAGGCGAGACCATCGTCGACGGCCCGGCGGAGCCGCATGACATTCTGCGGCTCTTAGGCGTAGAAGCGTTGGCGCGCTACATCACTGACGAAGTGCAGGATGTGTACCGCTTGCAAGGCGTGCGCATCAACGACAAGCACATCGAAGTGATCGTGCGCCAAATGTTGCGCCGGGTGCAGGTCACCGACGCCGGCGACACGCGCTTTATTCTGGGCGAGCAAGTCGAGCGCGCGGAGTTGTTGGAAGAGAACGACCGCCTGGCAAAAGATAAACGCCCGGCGACCTACGGGCATGTGCTGCTTGGTATCACCAAGGCATCGCTCTCGACTGACTCGTTCATTTCGGCAGCCTCGTTCCAAGAAACCACCCGGGTGCTCACCGAAGCGGCGATCATGGGCAAGAAAGACGACTTACGCGGCCTCAAGGAAAACGTCATTGTCGGCCGGCTTATTCCTGCCGGTACCGGCTTGGCCTATCATCGTGCGCGCAGGCGTCAAAAGCTCGGCCTGGATGTGCAGACAGGAAGCACCGAAATCGAACTGGTGAACGAGGAAGGCCCGGCAACAGGCGCAGAAGTGGCTTAACTTACCACGCACGACGGCAACTAAAAACGGCGAGCTAACCCCTCGCCGTTTTTTTTGAAAGGAGCGCGCGATCGCTAAAGCAAGTATTTAGCTTTTTAGGGAAAAATGGGTGAAGTCGGTGTCGCGGTCGGAGTAGACCTCGGTCAAGATGTCGCCGAAGATGTAAAAAATGGGGAAAAATAGCACCCCTGCGCCGAAGGTGACGGGGCCGAACCACGTCAGTGTTAGTTGCGCCGTCTTGGCCGGGCCGATCAGGTTTGAACATAGATAGTCCGCGACGAAGGCCGCCATGACGAGTTCGTAGTATTTGTACTGGCGCTGCGGGTGGGTAGTCATAGCGCGGCTGGTCTGGGTTAAGTGCCTGCCATCATGATTGCAGGCGCGCGGTTTGTCACCTTGCGATAAAGGCGCCGATCCGCTGCCGCCCCAGGCTACCGGGTTCCGTTGCAATAAGGAAGCCATCACGAGTAAAAGCGAGCAGTGTCGGTCGCTCAGGCGGCCAGGGAATAGAGCTGGTCTGCGGCGGACGCGACTTGCCCGTCGGGGCAGTCAAGTTGCCCTTTTTTGATCATGTGCATAATCTCGATTCCAGCCAACAGAATGCGCGCACAACGGAAAGACTGGAAGCCGAGCATGGGCCGGATGATGCGCT
>JANYAU010000149.1 GCA_025361165.1 Betaproteobacteria bacterium
GTCGTTGGTGCGGGGAAACGGGCTGTCCGGCACGGGTACGCCGAGGAACGCGCAGAGCGGGTCCCAGCCATCCTTGACTTGATAGACCAGCAGTTGATGCGCGGGGATCGCTGCTTTGACCGCATCGTTATGGGCAGTGAACGCCTTCATCATGCCCGCCACGTCAAGACCGTCGGGAAAACCGGTCTTGCTTATGACGCCGACGCCCATGTCAAGCCAAGCCCGCATTTCCTCGGGAGCGTCATCCCTTCCGGCAAGGAGCTTGTAAATCGTTTCCGAAAAGCTCTCCGCCCAACTTTCCGGGCTGCGAACGGTGAGTACGAACTTGGCCGAGGGATAGGCCACGCTGAGTTCCCGAAAAAACCCGGCGGTCGGCCAATCGACAGCACTTTCATGGCCCTTGTAGATTGCTTCCCAATCCGCATGCCCGTTAACGGCTGCCGCCCAAAGCGGCACCTGCACAGACTGATTGTGCAGCACTTCTTCCATATGGTGGCAAGGCCCCAGCCCCAATTGATTAATTGCGAGCTTTAGCGAGTAGGTTCCTGTTCGGCCCACCCCTGCGCCGATAACATGCATCGTCATAATTACGCCTTTTCAGAGCCGTGCGACAACTCGGTGAATACGCCCATTTCGACAGCACTCAAAAACGTCTTCGCAGCCCAAAACGCTAGAGTTGTTTGCAGAATATTTTCTGGATTAAGTTGTTCGTTCATGCATTCTTCCTTATTTTTTAGAACTTCCGTTCACAGTGAATTTATAAGTGACCCGCCCAACCGCCCAAGGTTACCCAACGCGCAATAGTAGTAACCCTACTTTACGGAGGATTGGCCGTCAATGAAATGAGTGAAATATGCTTTACAAGGTTTTACAAATAGGTGGCTGATGGGCTTGGCGGCGGTGACGGTAGCCGCAGTGCTAATAGAACCCGAACAGTGCACGCTGCTTGGTTGCATAAGCCCGGGTGAACGTCCGTTGGCGAATGTCCGTTTGACCCGAAACTGGACGATCGTGACTTAGCAACCGCCCCCCTTGCTGCCGTTACAGGCGTCGCCTAATAGATTTTCTCTGAGTCGCAAACAAACTTAAGCCGCCCACTTCCTACCATGACTCGCATAGTCGAGCATCAGGTAAAACACGTTGTCGCATTTCTCCCGGAATAGCACGCGGTCGTAGCTTTCCGGCAAATTACTATCCAGTACTTTCTCAACAGCAGAACGCACCATCTTCTTGGTCTGCGTATCCTTGTACCAATCCTGCACCAGCACCTTGGGATACTCTTCCAGCAAACGATGTAGCAATGATTTGGCAGCGAGTCTCACCTTCTGCGTTTCTTCCTGCGTCATCTTGTCTTTTTTTAGCAAGTCAAAAATCTCCAGCTCGTCTTCCGACAAACCTTCGCGTATGTGCCGCTCATCCTCCGCGCGTAAATCCTCGGTGAACTTCACCAACTCTTCATAAGAATTTTCGGTGGAGGAGCCGCCGGAGTTGTAGGCATCGATAATCTCTTGCAAGCGCTGCGCAAAGTCAGTGCGCGTCGCATTCTGTTGCAGCATCAGTTCGATTTTGTGTTGCAGGAAGGCGCGCAGGTCGGCGATTTCAATATTCTTGTAGCCTGCCTGCTTGAACTCCTCACGCAGCTTGTCGAAATTGATCTTGCTCAAATCCCATAAAATAGGGGACAGACCACGATTTACCATGCTGTTCTTGGGCTGGCTTAATCAAGAGTGGGATTCTGTTATGCCTCGTCGCGCCCGACTTTCTGTGCCAGGCATTCCTTGGCATATTATCCAGCGGTGAAATAACCGCTCTGCCTGTTTTTATGCGGATGAAGGCTACAGCCTTTATCTACGATACCTGGAAGAACTGTCTGCCAAATTTAGCTGCACACGCTTATGTGTTGATGACCAATCACGTTCATCTGTTACTGACGCCGCAAAGCGAGGATAGCGCGGCCTTGTTGATGAAGCATTTGGGTCAGCGCTATACGTTAACCGAACCGGCGCACGCTGTGGGAAGGCCGCTTTCGCTCGTGCCTGACGCAGGCCGAGGACTATGTGTTGGCTTGCTATCGCTATATCGAGCTTAATCCCATGCGAACACAGATGGTGCGACACGCGCGCGAGTACCGCTGGTCAAGCTACCGAGCCAATGCGGAAGGGCGGAGCAATTCGCTGATTCAACTGCATGATATATATAATATAAGCGTCTTGGGCGAAGCGTATCGCGGACTGTTCAAAGCGCAGATGGATGATAGGCTGCTGGTTGACATACGAACTGCGCCGAATGGAAACTATGTACTTGGCACAACGCGATTCCAGGAAGAAATTGGCATGACCGGCAGTCAACGGAAAATCAACCACGAATTACGGATAACCCTACTGCAAGCCGTTCATCGCGCTAACCTGACTTGCGTACCAAAACGCCCCTTGGTCGAGAATAGCGTAACCGGTATTCAGCGCGCCCAGCGCAAGGGTGCGCAGCTCTTTGCCGCCTAACTCCCAACTGGTTTTGATGATCACGGCAGCGGGAGAATAAGTCGCGCCATCGGGCACGATGCGTTGATAGTAGGGCCGCGCCAGCAAGGGCTGTTGTTCGAGTTGCCAGCCGCGTGGGGTGTGAAATTTTTCCCAGGCTGCGGTGACAAGTTTGCGTGCCAGTGCGCGTTCGGGCTCGCTGTGCGCCATGCGCGAATAGGCCACGAGCCCGGCAGACACATACGCGTAGTCTTCCAAATCGGCGGGGCCGAGGAATTTTCCTTGCGCCATTCCCTTAAGCAAGCCTTGCGGCGTGATCAATTTAGTGACGAGAAAATCGCGTACTTGTTTGGCGGCAGGCCGCAGCCTCGGCTCGGAAACGGCGGCTTCGGAAAGTGCGGAGAGCGCCAGGCCATTCAAGCCCGCGAGCAGTTTGTTATCTTTTGGCAGCGTGCGTTTGGCGCGCTCTATTTTCAATTTGGCGTAGATGGCCGTGAGCTGCGCCGACTCTTCCTTACTGGGTTGGGTTTCATGCAAGGGCAAGTAGCCGTAAGCTGACTCGGCGGGACGGTCGAGGCGCCAGAATTTTGTAATGAGTTTGATCTGGGTGGGCGAAAGCATTTTTTTCAAGGTTTCTTTGTCCCACAAATACACGCCGCCCTCGCGATCTTGTGCGTCGACGGCCGACAGGCTGGTAATGAATGCGCCGCTTTCCGAGTCGCGCATATCCGCCAGCATGAAGTCCAGTGTATGCAGCGCAACTTCTCGATACGCCGGTTGATTCAAGACTTTCGCCGCTTGCAGATAGAGGCTCGCGAGTTGGGCGTTGTCGTACAACATTTTCTCAAAGTGCGGGATATGCCAGTCCGGGTCCACGGTGTAGCGGAAGAAACCGCCACCCACATGATCGTAGAGTCCCAGGCTCGCCATGCGGTCTAGGGTCAAGCGCAAAAACTCGGCGAGTTTGGGGTTCGGCGCTTGGCGTTGTGCTTCGAGCAATGCCGCCAATTGCGGCGCCTGCGGAAATTTGCTCGCCGCACCGAAACCACCGCGAAAAATATCGGCTTGCGCCAAGGCTTCTTCCACGAGACGTTGACGGTAGAGCAAGGCGACTTGCGGCGCGAATTCGGCCTTGGCTTCCTGCGGCGCGGGCATTTCTTGCGCGGCAGTCCGCGCAACTTGTTTCAAGTGTTCTCCATCTTGTTGCCAGCTCTGGCTAAGACGGGTAATCGTCTGCAGAAAATCTCGCGGCGGCGCATATAAAATGGCCGCCAGCGGATAACCTTCCGGCGTGATGAACACATTCAACGGCCAGCCGGACTGGCCGCGGGTCGCCTCGGCAAAGACTTGCATCTCCGCATCCAGCGCGCCGTTGATCTCACGATCGACCTTTACCGGAATAAAATATTCGTTGAGAACTTTCGCAATCTCGACATTTTTATAACTCTCGCGCTGCATCACGTGACACCAGTGGCAGGAAAAATAACCAATGGAGACGAAGAGCGGCTTGTTTTCTTTACGCGCACGTTCGATAGTCTGTGCGTTCCACTCCTGCCAGGCGACTGGGTCTTCGCCATGCAAGGCGAGATAAGGTGAAGGATTATGCTTGAGCTGATTTTCCAGCGCCGCGGCAGCGGGTAACGCGATCAACAAGGCCAGCAGGGCTGCTAGCCAGCGCATCATTTATGCGGCTCCTGCTTTTCGGTGGCATCC
>JANYAU010000054.1 GCA_025361165.1 Betaproteobacteria bacterium
CTCTTCAATGCTCCGGGTGCAAGCCATCGTTTTCAGCAACCAGGTACCGACCACACGCCGGTCTTGGCCGACGGGAATTTTTTCAAAGCCCAAATTGCCGACAATGATCTGCGCGGCACTCACCGGATTCGCCAGCGACAACGCGCTCAGAACAACAAACAACAGATATCTCAGCACATCAAACCTTTCCTCCCACCCACTCCGCTACGCTCGCCAACGCTTTCGGCAAGTTGTCCGGCAAGGTGCCGCCCGCCTGCGCCATATCCGGCCGCCCACCGCCTTTGCCGCCGCATTGGGTCGCGACGTGGTTTACTAGCTCGCCGGCTTTTACTCTGTCGGTGAGATCGGCGGTTACGCCGGCGATGAGTGTGACCTTACCGCCTTCACGCGACGCGAGGACGATAGCGGCGGAGCCGAGTTTGTCTTTGAGTTTATCCAGCGTCTCGCGTAGCGCCTTGGCGTCTGCGCCGTCGATTTCGGCGGCGAGTACTTTGGCGCCTTTGACATCCACGGCGCTGGCGCTGAGATCGTCGCCTTGCGCTGCGGCGAGTTTGGATTTTAAGCGCGCCAGTTCTTTTTCCAGGCTCTTTACGCTGTCGAGCATCTGAGTGATTTTCTGGTTGATCTCTTGCGGCTGGGCTTTTAATGCCCCGGCAGCGGCGAGTAAGGTCTGTTGCTGGTGCTGGATGTAATCGAGCGCGCCATCGCCGGTGACGGCCTCGATACGGCGGATACCAGCCGCGACGCCGCCTTCGGACACGATCTTGAATAATCCGATATCGCCGCTGCGTTTGACATGCGTGCCGCCGCACAGCTCGGTGGAAAAATCGCCCATGCCGATCACGCGCACTTCGTCGCCGTATTTCTCACCGAACAAAGCCATCGCGCCGTGCTTGATCGCTTGGTCGTATTTCATGCGCCGCACTTCCACCGCGTGGTTGGCGCGGATCGCTTGGTTCACCAGGGTTTCGATTTTCTGGATTTCTTCCGCCATCATCGGTTGCGGGTGCGAGAAGTCGAAGCGCGTACGCTGCGCATCGACCAGCGAGCCTTTTTGCATGACGTGATTACCCAGCACTTTGCGCAACGCGGCGTGCAGCAAATGCGTCGCGGAATGGTTCCACACCACGCGCTGGCGCGAAACCGGATCCACATGCGCTTCCACCGTATCGCCTACCGAGAGCGTGCCGATTTTCAGCACCCCTTTGTGGCCGAACACTTCGGCTTGGATCTTTTGCGTGTCATCAACCGTGAACGTGCCATCGGGTGAATGCAATTCGCCGCGATCGCCCACTTGCCCGCCGGACTCGGCGTAGAACGGCGTGCGGTCGAGCACCACCACCGCGGCATCGCCGGCTTGGATGCCGGAGACTTGCGCGCCTTCTTTATACAGCGCAAGCACGCGCCCGCTGAAGTCGAGCGTATCGTAGCCTTGAAATTCGGTAGGCTGGCCTTCGAATTTCACCGTCTGGCCCATCTGGAATTTATTCGCGGCGCGCGCCCGCTCGCGCTGCATCTGCATCGCATGCTCGAAGCCGGCAAAGTCCACATTGAAACCACGCTCGCGCGCCACGTCGGCAGTCAGGTCGAGCGGAAAACCGAAAGTATCGTACAAGCGGAACACCGTTTCGCCGTCGAGAATGCGATCGCCGCCGCTGCCGCGCATCGCGCCGTCGAGCACGCCCATGCCATGCTCCAGGGTCTCGGCGAATTTCTCCTCTTCTTGCTTGAGTACACCCGCGACGCGCTCTTTGGCCACGGCCAATTCGGGATAGGCATTGCCCATAACTTGCGCCAAATCTTCCACCAGCAGATGAAAGAAAGGCTGCTTTTGTTCCAGCTTATACCCGTGACGCAAGGCGCGCCGGATGATGCGGCGCAACACATAGCCGCGCCCTTCGTTGCTGGGGATCACGCCGTCCACAATCAAGAATGAACATGCGCGGATGTGATCCGCGATGACCTTGAGTGAATTATTTTTAAGGTCTTGGGTGCCGGTGACTCTGGCTGCGGCACGAATCAAATCTTGGAACAGATCAATCTCATAATTGCTATGTACCTTTTGCATCACCGCGCTGATGCGCTCCAGCCCCATGCCGGTATCGACCGAAGGCTTGGGTAGGGTATGCATCACACCGTTTTCATCGCGATTGAACTGCATGAACACCAAGTTCCAAATCTCAATGTAGCGGTCACCATTTTCATCCGGCGTTCCCGGTGGGCCACCCGCCACACTCGGGCCGTGGTCGTAGAAGATTTCGGAACAAGGCCCGCAGGGGCCAGTATCGCCCATGGCCCAGAAGTTATCCGATTGATATTGGCCCGCACCGGGTTTGTCGCCGATGC
>JANYAU010000134.1 GCA_025361165.1 Betaproteobacteria bacterium
CCCAAAGCGTATGCAGCCAGTTTCAAGATTAAGGCTTAAGCAACCACGCAGGAGAATGTGATGAATAGCGCAAACGCAACCAAGCCCACTCTCACCGTGGTCGAAACGAATGCCCCAATACCATCATTACGCAAGGAGACGCCCATTACTGTGAAGCCTAAAACCGTGGCCCGCATAAAAAGCAAGCGATGGCAGTTGCTAGAACCCATTCTGCCGCCCTTGCTGGGCTTCGCTTTGTTCATCGGCATATGGGCCATGGTCGCGCAACATACGCCTGCTCTACCGGGGCCGATCAAGACCTGGCACTCGGCAACAGCATTGTTCAGCGACCCGTTCTACCGCAAGGGTCCCAACGATCAAGGCATAGGCTGGAACATTCTCAACTCGCTACAACGCGTGGGCTTAGGCTTCGGCATGGCGGCGCTGATCGGCATTCCGCTGGGCTTTATGATCGGCCGGTTCACCTTTCTCAAGCGCATGACCGCGCCCATCATCAGTCTGCTGCGGCCGGTCTCACCCTTGGCGTGGCTGCCAATCGGCTTGCTGGTGTTCAAAGCCGCGAACCCGGCCGCGATCTGGGTGATTTTTATTTCCAGCATCTGGCCCATCGTCATCAACACCGCCGTCGGCGTCTCGCACGTGCCGCAGGACTATATGAACGTGGCGAAAGTGCTCAAGCTCTCGGAATGGAAAATCTTCACCAAGATTCTGTTTCCCTCGGTGCTGCCCTACATGATGACCGGCATCCGGCTCTCCATCGGTGTCGCGTGGCTGGTAATCGTGGCCGCGGAAATGCTCACCGGCGGCGTCGGCATCGGCTTCTGGGTGTGGGACGAATGGAACAACTTAAACGTGGAACACATCATCATCGCCATCTTCGTCGTCGGCATCGTCGGCTTGCTGCTGGAATATGCGCTGCTGCTGCTGGCCAAACGATTTGACTATGAATAGCTGAAGCGCAGTAAGAAAGGAAAAGAAATGGAAAAATACGTACAAATCGAAAACGTGAACATGGTGTTCGACACCAAAAAAGGCCCCTTCGTCGCGTTACAAGACATCAACCTCAGCGTGGCGCAAGGCGAATTCATCACGCTCATCGGCCATTCCGGCTGCGGCAAATCCACCTTACTCAATCTGGTCGCGGGCTTGCTCAAAACCGACGACGGCGTACTGCTCTGCGCCGGGCGCGAAATCGCCGGGCCCGGGCCAGATCGCGGCGTGGTATTTCAAAACCATTCGCTGCTGCCGTGGCTCACGTGCTTCGAGAATGTCTATCTGGCGGTGGAGCGCGTCTTCGGCAGCAAAGAAAGTAAATCCAAACTCAAACGGCGCACGCTGGAGGCGCTCGACTTGGTCGGCTTATCGCATGCCGAGCATAAACGTCCGAACGAAATATCCGGTGGCATGAAACAACGCGTGGGCATTGCGCGCGCGCTCGCGATGGAACCCAACGTGTTGTTGCTGGATGAACCCTTCGGCGCCTTGGATGCGCTGACGCGCGCCCACTTGCAAGACGAATTGCTGCGCATCGCGGCATCGACCCATAGCACAGTGATCATGGTGACGCACGACGTGGATGAGGCGGTATTGTTGTCCGACCGCATCGTCATGCTTACCAATGGGCCTGCCGCCACCATCGGGGAAATTCTAAGCGTGGACTTAGGCCGCCCGCGCGATCGCTTGGCGCTGGCCAACGACGCGCACTATCACAGCCTACGCAGCCAAGTGCTGGAGTTTCTCTACCACCGGCAACTGCGGCCGGCGGCCTGAGCGCTTATCGGCGGAGTCCTAGCCAAGAGTCATTCCGATTTACCGCGCCTCGCTCGTACTCAGCGTAGAGACCAGCCGCAACGAACCGATCCGCTTAAACGATTAACCTTTGCCCAAATCGGGCAAAGGTCGCCGAAATTCGATGCAAGAAAATCCGCGTCGCACTATCCGCTCTTTCCATCCGTCCTAAAATGGAGTGAAATGCCGTCTGGTTCGACCGGCGTTACTCCGCTCGACATAGCCACTATTCGATTAGGACACCCATGCTCGAATTTACCGAATACACCAAATTCCTGATCGGCCTGCTGGCCATCGTCAACCCGCTTGGCGCGGTGCCGATTTTCGTCGCGCTCACTTCTGGAGCGATCGAGGCGGAGCGCAAGAAAATTGCCAAAATCGTGGTCATGGCAGTGATGATCATTCTGTTTGTGGCGCTGCTATTCGGGGATTTACTGTTGCGCTTTTTTGGTATCACTATCCATTCGTTTAGCGTGGGCGGCGGTATTTTGATTTTGCTCATGGCCATCTCCATGTTGCAGGCAAAAATCAGCGCGGTGGCGCATACAGCGGAAGAAGCGCGCGAAAGCGCCTCGAAAGAATCAGTTGCAGTAGTTCCGCTGGCGATGCCCTTATTAGCCGGGCCCGGCGCCATCAGCACGGTAGTTCTCTACGCACACAAAAATCCAAGCGTCGCTCATTACGCAATCATGGGACTCGATATTTTGATCGTGGGGCTGCTGTTATGGGCGGTGTTGCAGTTGGTGCCATGGATATCGCGGCACATCAGCCAGACCGGCATCAATATTTTCACGCGTATTATGGGTTTGATTCTGGCGGCCATCGCCGTCGAGATTATTGCCAGCGGTCTGAAGGGTTTGTTTCCGGCATTAGGCTGACGCTGCGCCGGAAATCATACAACACCCGGCTAGCGACTTGATGAAAACACAGACCTCACCTCGGCTGAGACTGGTCACCCGCTAGGGCATGGCAAGTTGCCGTTTGAGATCGGCCACATAGCCGTCGAGCGCGCGCAATTCTTTCTCCGTCGGACGGACGAAACCGATGAAACCCGTGTCGTGAAAAAACGCCTCGCCGGCCGCAGTCGCTCCGAAAGCAAGTAAGAGGCGCGTCATCTCGGCCGCCTCTTCCGGTGGCACCTTACTGCTGGCTAGGCACACGTTGTGCGGTACTGATTTGGTCGTCGCCAGCGTAACCAAATTCTCGCGCACTTCCGCAGGCATTTGTTTGAGGGCGGTGGCAGCGGTGATCGCCGCTGCGCTCTCGCCGTTGTGCATGGCGATCAGCGCGGAATTGAAAGAGGTTTGCGCCTGCAGGCTCACATCGCGTCCCGGCGACAGACCGTGCGCACGGAACGATTCCGCTCCCAACATGGAAATGATGGCAAGGCTGTCGGGCGTGGTTACCGACTTACCGCGCAGCCCAGCAATATTAGTAATCCCGGTACGTTTATCCGTCACCAGCAAGGCGTTGAGTTTCCGTTTAACCCGTACCAGCGGCTGGTAGCCGGCTTCTTTCTGCGCCAGCCGTGCAAAATGAGACGCGGTAATAACGTAGCGGTATTCGCCGCGCTGCGTACGCTCAACGTAGGTGCGGTAGTCCGGTGCGGTCACAAACTGGACCGGCC
>JANYAU010000078.1 GCA_025361165.1 Betaproteobacteria bacterium
CGCGCTGCACCTGCAGCAGCATCAACTACTGCAAATGCAGCTGTTTGAGTTACTGCCAGTGGGATTAAATCAGCTGGAAGAGGTGTATTGCCCGCAGCAAGCCAGGATTTATAATCATGATATTTAGGTTCGCCATCGTTGAACCATATTTTCAAACCCGAGGTTATTTCTATAACACAATTAAAATTAGTCAGCTTATACATTGAAGCTCCCGGAGAAAATCAGTACAGAATTATTTGTCAGACCAAAAAAATTATTGTATGTAAGAAGAAGTAATACGCTAGAACCACTTTCCAGTTGACCTGAAAAGATTACTCCTGTTAGCGCAAATTCACGACCTAATAGCACCGCATCACCATTGGCAACTGCTGGCAGAGATACCAATGTAAATATAGCCGCTGTTCCTACATTTGTAATGGTAATGCGGCCGCGTATAAAATAGGTATTACCTATTTTATTATAAAATCCACTAGCTGAAACCGTTGTAAATGCACCTGATCCAGCAGTTATAACCGGGGTCCATGTACCATTTACAACAGGAATAGCTCCATCCGCCGTCGCCTGCAAATTTCTAAAGTTGGCATCCATCTCATTCCATGTGAGCTCGGCGCCTTTTACTGTTCTCGTTACGATTGCTGTGGTCATTTTTACTCCCGCTAAACTACGTTAATAACTACACCATCGCCAACGGCTTCATTCCATGCCGGGATGAGGTGGTCGCGTGTGAATTGTTGCAAATTTACGATAGACAGCCCGCCGGGGATGTAGAAATTCACCTGGCGGGATTCGCTGGCGGCTACGGCCTGGGTGGGAGTGGCCGGTGCTGGTTGAGGCGCGACGGGAATGCCGGGTGAGGTGGACATGCTGGGCACGCCACCGCCGCCGACGTTGGGCGCGCCACCGCCGAATTGGGTACCGTTGATGGCTTCAATGTTGGCGAGGGTTGCGGCAACCGCAATCGCTGCCATTGCGGCACCACCGATTGGACCACCCCATCTAGCGCCAAAAGCAAACGAATCCTGCACAGCCTGTATACCAGATATTGTTGCGTTGGCTGCAGAGGCAATTTTGTTGATTTCAAATAGCGCACGATTTTTCTGGGCGCCAACAGCGGTCATTTGCGCCAGCCCGGCAGCAAATGTTTGCGTGCGCTGTGTGGCATTTTGAGCTTCAAATTGCACTAGCGAAACACCAAATGTCTTACTGGTTTGAGACATTTTTGTTTGATGCTCTTTTTCCAGGGCCTCTTTAGCATCCAGGTATTTTTTTTCTGATTGCAGATTCCACAAATGCTTTTCTTCCAGCACCTGGCGGTCTTTTTCCAGCTCCCGCTGCTGCGCTTCGTAACGTTTGTTTTCGCGCGCCTCATCAAATACCGAGGCTTCGTCGGCCTTTTCTTTCATCTTGGTAAATTTTTCCTGCTGCATCTCAATCAGCTTGCTGTTGACTGCCGCTTCCTTTTCGGCATTGGCTGCAATTTCGGCGGTGCGCTTATCCTGCTCGTCAAGCATGTATGCCTCAAAAGACTTGTATAAAGCCTTGCGCTGCGCGGTGCCTGCGGCACCGGCCTTGCTCAGCTCTGCATCCATGGCTACATATTTGCTGACAATTTTGTCAAACGCACTTTCGTGCGAAATCACCAGCTCCGAAGCAAAAGATTGTGATTTTTTCAGCAGGTCATCGAGGGCTTTGTTGGTTTTTTCGGTATCGATGCCGGGAAGATTGCCGCTGGATTTTTTTTCAGGCGCTTCCAACTTGGGCGGATTGAGGATGCGCTGTTCGAAGGCATCCAAAGATGCGCGCGCCTCTGCGGCATCCTTTTTCATTTGCTCGCCTATAAGCGTAAAGTTTGACTTGCCATGTATCCAGTCTCCGCTTACCAGCTCAACCATTTGGGCAGTTAGACCGCCAATTTCATTGCCGACCGCCTTAAATGTATAGGCTACATTGGCTGCTAGGATAACAATAGTTTCAAATACGGTTTTAATGCCGCCGGATATAGATGTAAGGCTGCTGCCATTCTTGCTTGATTCTTCAAAATATTTAGCGACCTCGCCAAGCGCTGGCAGAAGATCTGTCATAAGCTGATTTGTAAGGCTTCCAGAAGATTTTTTAATTGCGTTTAGACTGTCGTTAAATTCCTCCGCTCTTAATCCGGTTTCGGTGCTGATCACCCCGCCCATCTTTTGCAAAGCATCTTGGATTTTTGCAAGGCCATCGCTTCCGCCATTTAACATTGGGATCATTTCCATCCCAGCCTTGCCAAAAAGTTGCATCGCAAGCGCAGTTTTTTCTGTGCTATTCGGCATTTTTGAAAACTTATTTGCAACACTTGGAATCAAGGTAAAAGGTTCTGATGGCCACCTAAAAGATAGTAGTGCCTTATTGGGAGAGGTTGCAGATAAG
>JANYAU010000084.1 GCA_025361165.1 Betaproteobacteria bacterium
ATAACCTAGCCCCGCCAGGTTTGCTTTGATCGCCTCCTCCAGCTTCGCCGACTCCTCAAACTGAGTGCGCAGTTCGGCGACAAGGCGCGACATCTTTTCCTCGAAGGGTTCGCCGTCGTCTTCTATATCCTCGGCGCCGACGTAGCGACCAGGTGTAAGCACATGGCCGTGCGTGGCGATTTCGGTGGTGGCGGCGGATTTGCAGAAACCGGCGATGTCTTCGTATTTCCCCGCGCCTTTGTCGCCCCGCCACGCGTGATAGGTGGAGACGATTTTCTCAAGGTCGGCGCCGGTCAGTTCGCGGTGGACGCGGTCGATGAGGGTGCCGAGTTTGCGGGCGTCGATGAACAGCGTCTGCTTGCGGCGGTCGCGGCGTTTGCCGTCGTGTTTGTTCTTTGCGAGGAACCAGAGGCAGACGGGGATCTGGGTGCTGTAGAAGAGTTGGCCGGGTAGCGCGACCATGCAGTCGACGAGGTCGGCTTCGATGATGGCTTTGCGAATCTCGCCTTCGCCGGACTGGTTGGAGGACATGCTGCCGTTGGCGAGGACGAAGCCGGCGCTGCCGGTGTTTGCCAGGTGGTGGATGAAGTGTTGCACCCAGGCGAAGTTGGCGTTGCCTTTGGGCGGCACGCCGTACTGCCAGCGCACGTCGTCGTCTTTGCGGAACCAGTCGGAGTCATTGAAAGGCGGGTTGGCGAGGACGAAGTCGGCGCGCAAGTCGGGATGCAGGTCGCGGCGGAAGGTGTCGGCCTGCTCAATGCCGAAGTCGGCTTCGATGCCGCGTAAAGCGAGGTTCATCACGGCGAGGCGGCGCGTGGTGGGATTGCTTTCCTGGCCGTAGATGCTGATGTCGCCGAGTTTGCCGCCGTGGGCTTCGACGAATTTTTCCGATTGCACGAACATGCCGCCGGAGCCGCAGCAGGGGTCGTAGATGCGGCCTTTGTAGGGAGCGAGCATTTCGACCAGCAGGCGCACGACGCAGGACGGGGTGTAGAACTGGCCGCCGTTCTTGCCTTCGGCGCTGGCGAACTGGGTGAGGAAGTATTCGAAGACGCGGCCCAGCAGGTCCTTGGAGCGGCTGGCGACATCGGCGAGCTGGATGGAGCCGATGAGGTCGATAAGTTCGCCGAGGCGGTGTTTGTCGAGATCGGCGCGACCGTAGTTTTTGTTGAGCGCGCCCTTGAGGCGCGGGTTGTCGCGTTCCAGTGCGACCATGGCGTCGTCCACGTCCTTGCCGACGCTGGGGAGTTTGGCGCGGGATTGCAGCTGTGCCCAGCGGGCTTCCTTCGGTACCCAGAAGACATTGGCGGCGAGGTATTCGTCCTTGTCTTCGGGGTTGGCGCCGGCATAATCGCCCTCGCCGGCGAGGAGTTTGGCGCGGTGTTCCTCGAAGCTGTCGGAGATGTATTTGAGGAAGATGAGGCCGAGGACGACGTGCTTGTATTCCGCCGCGTCCATGTTGTTGCGCAGCTTGTCGGCGGCAAGCCAGAGTTTGGCTTCGAAGCCGAGGTTGGCGCTGGTGTCGTTATTTTTCTTTGTTGTTTTCGCCATCCATTTTCCTATGGGGTTGTGCTTGGTGAGCAGACGTGCCGGGGCACACAAAGCACAAAAAGGGCAACTTGCCTTTTGATATTTTGTTCTTCATCCGCGATTATATTTCCAACCAGCATGCAATCATTAACCGCGCGTATTCGATTCCGACGCGAACTGTGCCAATTCCACAGTCGGTTTCGGCTTCCATCCACTTTTTCGATGCTCCGCCACCACATTAGTAAATATTCCTCCGCGCACATAGAACTTTGCGGTGAGCCGCATATAGCGCGGCTTGGTAGCTTTCACTAAGTCGTCCAAAATGCGATTGGTCACGGCCTCGTGAAATGCGCCTTCGTTGCGGAAGGACCAGATATAGAGCTTGAGGCTTTTCAATTCCACGCATTTCTGGTCCGGAATGTAGTCCAGAATCAGGGTCGCGAAGTCCGGTTGGCCGGTCTTGGGGCACAGGCAAGTGAACTCCGGGATCTCCATATGGATGTGATAATCCCGATCCGGGTTGGGATTGTCGAATGTTTCCAGTGACTTGCTAGGTTTGCTCGGCATTTGTCGTTTCTTGGTCAAAATTAGGTAAAATTATAACCCTGCCATGACGGCTTAGGAGGATGTCCCTCTTAAGGGGTAGGCCGTCTCCATTCCATAAAATAATGAAGCCCGATTGTGCGTCTCACTCATATAAAACTCGCTGGTTTTAAATCTTTTGTCGATCCCACGACCATCCACCTACCCGGCCAGTTGATCGGCGTGGTGGGCCCGAACGGCTGCGGCAAATCCAATGTGATCGATGCCGTGCGCTGGGTGCTGGGCGAAAGCTCGGCCAAGCATTTGCGCGGCGAGACGATGCAGGACGTGCTGTTCAACGGCTCGGGCGGGCGCAACCCGGTGTCGCGCGCCAGCGTCGAATTGGTGTTCGATAATAGCCTGGGGCGAGCCGGCGGCCAGTGGTCGGCGTATGCCGAGGTCTCGGTCAAGCGCGTGCTGGACCGCAACGGCGACTCCAATTATTCCATCAACAATCAGCACGTGCGGCGGCGCGATGTGATGGACATGTTTCTCGGCACCGGTGTCGGCGCGCGCGCTTATGCCATCATCGAGCAAGGCATGATTTCGCGCGTGATCGATGCCAAGCCGGAAGAGCTGCGCGTGTTTCTGGAAGAAGCCGCGGGCGTATCGATTTACAAAGAACGCCGGCGTGAGACGGAAAATCGGCTGCGCGATACGCGCGAAAATCTCTCGCGTGTCGAAGATATCCGCATCGAACTCGGCAACCAGTTGGAGCGCCTGAGCGCCCAGGCTGAAGTCGCCAAGCAATATCACGCGCTGCATGAACAAATGACCGCCGCGCAGCATATGCTGTGGTTTTTGCGCAAGCGCGAGGCGCAAGCGCAGTGGGAAAAAGCCACGCGCGATGTGGAGCGGCTGGTCAACGAATTGGAAGCCGAAACCGCGCGCCTGCGCGATGCGGAAAGCCGCTTGGAGACAGCGCGTGCCGGACACTATACGGCGAGCGATCAACTGCATGCGGTGCAAAGCGAGGTGTACGCGGCGAATGCGGAGGTCGCCAAGATCGAGCTGCAAATTCAGCACCAGCGCGATAGCCTCAATCGCATCACGCAACAAATTGCCGCGCTGGAAAGTCAGCTTACCCAGCACCAAACGCAACGCGCCCAGGCCAGTGAACAGCTTGCGGATTGGCGCGAGCAATTGGAGGCCGCTGAAAAAGCCGCGGCGCAGACCACTGCAACTGCAGCCGAGCAGCGCCAGCAGTTGCCCGCGGCGCAAGCCGCATTCGATGCCGAGCAGTCGCGCAATGCCGAGTTGCAGCGTCAGTTGGCCGAAGCCGAACAAAGCCGGCGCGTAGAAGAAACCCATTACGCCCACGCCGAAAAGGCGCTGGAACAATACCGCGCGCGCCTTGCCCGCCTGCAGCAAGAGCAAGCGCAATTGAGCCGTCCGGATAGCGCCCAACTCGCCACGCAGCAAGCGCAGGTAGTGGAATTGACTGGGCGCTTGGATACGGCGCGCAAACACTATACCGAGAAGCATCAGCACCAGCCCGATACCGAGCGCGCCGTGCGCGAAGCGAGCCGCAAAGTTCAAGATCACCTGCAACATCTGGCGCGGCTGGAAGCGCGGGTGCAGACGCTGACGCAAATGCAGCGCGACCTCGACCAAGACGAAAAACTCAAAGCCTGGCTCGGTAAACACCAACTGGCGAGTCTGTCGCGCCTGTGGCAGAACCTGGAAATCGAAGCCGGTTGGGATATCGCGCTGGAAGGCGTATTGCGCGACCGCGTCAATGCAGTGGTGGTGGGCGATTTTGTTTCCGACTGGATGAACGATACGCCGCCGGCGGCGATCACTGTGGTTGACGGTGGCAGCGGCAGCTTAAGCAGTGCCGCAAGTGACGGCCTGACACCGCTTGCACACTATGTGCGCTGGCGCGGCCAAGGCGGCGGTTGCGTCGCTGATTGGCTACACGGTGTATATGCCGTAGCCGATTGCAGCGAAGCCTTGGCGCGGCGCAACGAACTCAAGCCGGGTGAGTTCATCGTATGCCAAGCAGGCCATGTGGTGACGAGCCACGGCGTGAGTTTCCACGGCGAGCAATCGCCGCTGCATTCGGTGTTGTTGCGCCAGCGCGAAATCGAATCGCTGCAAACAGAAATCCAAACCGGCAAAGCGGCGCAAGGCGGGCTGGAAGCCGAAGTGACGCAGGCTGAAGAACAGCTTGCCAGGTTGAAAACCGACCTCGCTTCCGGGCAGGCCGATATCAACCGCATGCAGCAAGAGTTGCATAAGGTGCAGATGGAAGCGCAGCGTCTGGCGCAATTGGAACAGCAAGCGGCGCAGCGCGGCAGCGCCATCGAGCGCGAGATCGGTGAAGTGACTGCCGCCATCAGCACGGAAGAAGCGAGCCGCGCCCGTCTCGGCGATAATCTTAAAACCCAGCGTGTGGCGATCGAAGCGCTGCTGCAATCTTTGCAACAAGCCAAGATCGTGCGTGAAGCAGCCACGACAGCGCTCAATCGCCAGCGCGAAGCGCTCGCGGCAGCAGAACGCGCGGCGCAAGAAGCGGCGTTCAACGCGCGTGCGGCGCGCGCCAAAATTCAAGAGCTGGAAAATATTGCACGATTGGCGGAAGAAGGCCTGGCGCGTGTGGGCGCCGAGAAAGAACGGCTGGCTCAGGAATGTAATGGTCTGGACGAAGCGCCGCTCAAAGCAGCGCTGGATCAAGCGTTGGCGACCCGGCAAACCGTTGATCAGAAATTAGCCGCTGCGCGTGATGTGCTAGCCCTTGCGGCGCAAACGCTGCAAGCCGTGGAGCAAGAACGGCTCATCTCCGAGCAGCGCCACGATCCCTTGCGCGACAAGCTGGAACAGACACGGCTTAAGGAACAAGAAACGCGCTTGGCGAACGAGCAAGCGGCAACGCAATTGCAAGAAGCGGGCGCCGATGTGGAAGCGCTGGCGCTGTTGGCAGAGAAGGGCGCGAAAGCGGATCATCTTCAACGCGAAATCAATCGCCTGAAGCAAGAGATCGAAGCGCTGGGCGCGGTGAATCTGGCGGCGCTGGACGAATTGCAGGCGGCGAGCGAGCGCAAGCAATATCTGGATGCGCAGTCGGCGGATTTGCTGCAAGCCGTGGAAACGCTGGATGACGCGATCCGCAAAATAGACCGCGAAACTCGCACCCGCTTGCAAGAGACTTACGATACCGTCAACGGCTATTTTAAAGAATTGTTCCCGTCTATCTTCGGTGGCGGGCATGCGGAGTTGGTTCTCACCGGTGAAGAAATTCTCGATGCCGGCGTGCAACTCATCGCCCAACCGCCGGGCAAGCGCAATAACTCGATACACTTGCTTTCCGGCGGCGAAAAGGCGCTTACTGCACTAGCGCTGGTGTTCTCGCTATTCAGGCTCAATCCGGCGCCGTTTTGCTTGCTGGACGAGGTGGATGCGCCGCTGGACGACGCCAACACCGAGCGCTATTGTGATTTGGTGAAGAAGATGAGCGAACATACCCAGTTCATGTTCGTCACCCACAACAAAATTACCATGGAAATGGCCCAACAATTGATTGGTGTGACGATGCCCGAGTCTGGCGTATCACGCATCGTCGCGGTGGATGTGGACGATGCGATGAAAATGCAAGAACAGGCCGTAGCCTAAATAATGAATCGAAACGACTAAATGAGTGATCTGCATTTAAGCTTGATAGGATTTGGCCTCCTGGTTATCGTCGGGGTCGTGGCGTACAACTGGATCCAAGAACAAAAGTTCCGCAAAATTGCGCAACAACGCTTTCAAGCGCCACGCGAAGATGTGCTGATGGCGAATGCCGACAATCAGACGCGAGGGCCGGCGACGATAGCGCGCGAAACACTGGATGACGTGCGTATCGAACCACGCTTGAGTGCAGCGCAGCCCGTGGCGGAACCGGTAGTGGCAGAACACGCTATAGAAGCGCCACCCGTACCCCCTCGCGTATCCACTGCCTCCCCGCATAAATCCGGAAACGAACTGCCTGCCCCCATCGACGCCGCCATCGATTATGTCGTGCGCCTTGATTTTGCCGAGGCGGTGCAGGCCGAGGCGGTGCGTGTGGCATTGGGCGAAGTAAGTTTTGGCAAGCCCGTGATTTGGCGTGCCCTCAATGCGACGGGCCAATGGGAGGATTTGCGCAGTGCGCGGGATCGGCTCGAGTTCTCGACTTTAATCGGTGCACTGCAATTGGCGGATCGTGCGGGTGCAGTTGCGAGCGAAGACCTCAATCGGTTCATCCAGCATGTACAGCAGGTGGCGGAAATGCTCATGGCGGTGGCGCAATTGCCGGAGCGCCAGGCCGCGCTGGATAACGCAGCCAAGCTCGACGACTTTTGCGCCGATGTGGATATTCTGGTAGGCGTGAATGTGGTCGCGCTGGAACAAGATACGTTTAACGGTACTAAAATTCGCGCTTTGGCTGAGGCGGGCGGGTTCAAATTAGCGAGTGACGGCACTTTCCAATATCTCGATGATCGGGGGGTGGCGCTCTATTCACTCAGCAATCAAGAATCCGCACCGTTTAGCTCCGATGAGATGAAACACCTCAGCACCCATGGCTTGACCTTGCTGTTCGATGTGCCGCGCATCCCGAACGGCTTGCGCGCCTTCGACCAAATGGTTCTGTTTGCACGCCAGCTCACCGATTCTTTGCGCGGCTTAATGGTCGACGACAACCTGCGTCCGCTGACTGATGAAGGTATCGCCAAGATCAAACAGCAGCTATCGCTGATCTACGGCAAGATGGACAAAAACGGCATCACTGCCGGCTCATCACGCGCACAGCGGCTGTTCTCCTGAGTCTGCCGTTTACGCTATGAGCGTACCGCCTGCCATCGCCGCACGCATTACGCAACTGCGCGAGGAAATCGAGTCCCACAACTACCACTACTACGTGCTCGATGCGCCGGTCATTCCGGACGTGGAATTCGATAAACTGTTCCGCGAACTGCAACAGCTCGAAGCCGACAATCCGCAACTCGCCACCCCCGATTCTCCTACCCAACGCGTGGGTGCCCGCCCGGCCACCGAATTCGCGCAAGTCACCCATCGCGTACCGATGCTCTCACTCAACAATGCGTTCGAGGATGAGGCAGTGGTCTCTTTCGATCGCCGCGCGCGGGAAGGCTTAGGGCGTGAAAACATCGCCTATGCCGTGGAACCCAAGTTCGATGGTTTGGCGATCAGTCTGGTATACCAGGACGGTCTATTGGTTCAGGCAGCGACACGTGGCGACGGCTATACCGGTGAGGCAGTGACTGCGAATGTGAAAACCATTCACGCTGTTCCGCTGAAATTGCATGCGGCGCAGCCGCCGAAGCTGCTCGAAGTACGCGGCGAAGTACTGATGTTGAAGCGCGACTTTGAGAGCTTAAATGCGGCACAGCGCACCAAGGGCGAGAAAGAATTCGCCAATCCGCGCAATGCCGCGGCGGGGTCCTTGCGCCAGCTTGATTCGAAAATCACGGCTGCGCGCAAACTCACTTTTTTCGCCTATTCAATCGGGGCGGTGCAAGGCGTGGCGCTTCCGCGCCAGCACAGTCAGGTGATGGATCTATTAACCACGCTGCATTTTCCGGTGTGTCATGAACGCAGCGTGGTCACGGGCGTCAAGGGCCTGTTGGATTATTACCGCGCGCTGGGCGCCAAGCGCGATACGCTGCCGTATGAAATCGACGGCGTGGTGTACAAAGTCAACGATCTCGCGGCGCAAGACGAGTTGGGTTTCGTTTCGCGCGCGCCGCGCTTCGCAGTGGCGCACAAATATCCGGCGCAGGAAATGATGACCGAAGTGCTGGCTATCGATGTGCAAGTCGGACGCACCGGAGCGATTACGCCGGTGGCACGGCTCAAACCGGTATTTGTCGGTGGTGTGACGGTGACCAATGCCACGCTGCACAACGAAGACGAGGTGCGGCGCAAGGACGTGCATATCGGCGATTTCGTTATCGTGCGCCGCGCTGGTGATGTCATTCCGGAAGTGATGAGCGTGGTGAAGGACAAGCGCCCGAGCGCAGTACAGCCGTTCGTAATGCCCACTCATTGCCCGGTGTGCGGTTCCCATATCATTAAGCTGCCAGATGAAGCGGTAGCGCGTTGCAGCGGCGGGCTATTCTGCCCGGCGCAGCGCAAGCAAGCGCTGCTGCATTTTGCCAGCCGCCGCGCCTTGGATATCGAAGGCTTGGGCGATAAGTTAGTAGAACAACTGGTGGACAGTGGCCTGGTTCATACGCCTGCCGATATCTACAAACTTGGCGTGCTATCGCTGGTTAATCTAGAACGGATGGCGGAGAAGTCTGCTGCGAATGTTCTGGCCGCGATTGAACACAGCAAACACACTACCTTGGCGCGGTTTATTTATGCCCTGGGTATCCGCAATGTAGGCGAGGCCACTGCTAAAGAGTTGGCCCGCCACTTTGGTAGATTGGACGCGCTGATAGGCGCAGATGAAGCGCAACTTCTAGAGGTTGTGGACGTGGGGCCTATCGTGGCGCAGAGCATCGTGCAATTTTTTGCTGAATTGCACAATCTTGAGGTGATCGCGCAATTGCGCGCGGTAGGGATGACGTGGCCGGAGGGCAAGGGCCGGCAAGACGCGCGGCAATCCACGCTCTCGGGTAAAAGCTTTGTGTTAACTGGCACGCTACCGCACTTAAGCCGCGACGAAGCGAAGGGAAAAATCGAAGCGTTGGGCGGCAAGGTCGTCGGCAGCGTGTCGAAGAAAACCGATTATGTGGTGGTGGGAGCCGATGCTGGCAGCAAGTTGGCCAAAGCGGAAGAGTTGGGAGTGGCCTTGTTGGATGAGGATGGGCTAGTCGCGCTATTGCAGCAGCCCACGTAATTCTTTGGAAATGAATTGCTGATACAATCCTGCGCCATCGAGGAGTCAGAATGAAAAAAATCCGCAAAGCTGTTTTCCCTGTCGCAGGCATGGGCACGCGTTTCTTGCCGGCCACTAAGGCCAGCCCGAAAGAAATGCTGCCGATCGTGGACAAACCGCTGATCCAGTATGCGGTAGAGGAAGCCATCGCCGCCGGCATCACCGAAATGATTTTCGTGACCGGGCGCAACAAGCGTGCGATCGAAGATCATTTCGACAAGGCCTATGAGTTGGAAGCCGAACTAGTGGCGCGCGGCAAAACGCATATCCTAGAGCAGTTGCGCGGTATCCTGCCGGCAAATGTCACCTGTGTGTATACCCGCCAAGCCGAAGCGTTGGGCTTAGGGCATGCGGTATTGTGTGCGGCGTCGGTGGTGGGCGACGAGCCGTTTGCGGTGATCTTGGCTGACGACTTGATCGACGGCAATCCGCCCGCGCTGAAGCAGATGGTTGACCTGTATGAAGAGCACGCCTGCTCGGTACTGGGCGTGGAAAATGTGCCGCGTGAGAATACCGGTTCGTACGGCATCGTGAACAGCCAGCCGCTCAACGGGCGCGTACAACGTTTGACCGGCATCGTGGAAAAGCCTGCGCCGGCAGCAGCCCCGTCAACGCTGGCCGTGGTCGGCCGCTATATTCTGACGCCGCGCATTTTCCGTCTACTGGAAAAAGTCGCGCCCGGAGCCGGGGGCGAAATTCAACTCACCGACGGCATTGCGGCGCTGCTGGAATACGAGACGATTTATGCTTATGAGTTCGACGGTATCCGCTACGATTGCGGCAGCAAGTTAGGATACCTCCAGGCGACGATGGGTTATGCTGCAAAACATCCGGAAGTGGGCAAAGCGTTCAGGGCTTATCTCGCTTCACTGCATTGTGAAATACCTAAGGCTGAATAGGCTTCTGTCGATTGAAACGAATGCATACACGTGAACAGGCATTGGCGGTTTTATATTCGGCGGAGCAGCTTTGCTCAGCCGCTTTTGTTTCCGCCGCCGTTGCGCGCGTAGCGGAGGAGATCACGACGCGATTGGGCGAACGCTATCCGGTGGTATTGTCGGTGATGGGCGGGGCCATCGTGTTTGCCGGGCAATTATTGCCGCAACTGCGTTTCCCGCTCGATCTCGATTACATCCACGCGACGCGTTATCGCAACACCACCCAGGGGCAAGATATCGCCTGGAAAGTGATGCCGAAAGAAGACATCAAAGGCCGCGTGGTGCTGGTGGTGGACGATATTCTGGACGAGGGCCACACCTTGGCCGCAGTGCGTGCCAAGTTGTTGGAGATGGGTGTGGCGGAGTTTTACTGTGCGGTGCTCGCGGTAAAGGACACCGGTCAGCCGAAACCGATTCAAGCCGACTTCGTCGGCTTAACCGTGCCCAATCGCTATGTGTTCGGCTACGGTATGGACGTGAAAGGCATGTGGCGCAACTTGCCTGAAATCTACGCGCTCAAGGAATGAGCGCCCCGGCTACGCTCGACAGTTTGCTGCTCGAAGCGCATCGTTTATTTTCGCAACACGATTTCGCCGCGGCAAAGCAACAACTCGAACAAGCCTTGACGCTCGCACCCGAGCATGGAGCAAGCTTGCACTACTTGGGACTGGTTGAAAAAGCCTTAGGCAATTTCATTGGTGCGGAGACGACGCTACTGAAAGCAGTCACGCTAGATCCAAACACAAGCGAACTACGCAACAATCTCGGCAATATTCTGGTGGCGCAAGGTAAATACGCATCCGCGATTGAACACTACAACGCAGCGCTGGCCTTGGAGCCGCAAAACGCAGCCGCTGCCTTAAATTTGGGAAATACTTTGTCGCGCTTAGGACGCGTGGATGAGGCGATTCAATGCTATGACATGGCGCTCAAACTCAAGCCCGATAGCCCCGAAGCGCAGTGGGGACGGTCGCTCGCCTATTTGCTCAAAGGCGATCTCGCGTGCGGCTGGGAAGGATATGAATGGCGCTTTAGGTTCCAGCAAGCCTACCCGCATCGCTATCAAAAACCGTATTGGAATGGGAGCGATTTCGCCGGCAAGCGTTTGTTGATTTATGACGAGATTGGCTATGGCGATGTATTCCAATTCGCGCGCTATTTGCCTTTAGTAAAAGCGCGTGGCGGCACGGTGCTGTTTGAAGTGAAGCCGGGCTTGTTACCTGCGCTGCGCGCTTTAGGCGGCGTAGACGAATGGCTGGAGCGCAGCGAGCAGCCGGTGGATGAGAGTCGCTTCGATCTGCATCTGCCCTTGGAGAGTTTACCCGGCACCTTTGGCACCACGCTTGAAACCATCCCTTGCGCAGTGCCTTATCTCAGGCCTGATCCGCAACTGGTCGCGGAATGTGCCCATCAATTCGCCAATGTATCAGAACTCAAAATCGGCCTGGTGTGGGCGGGCAATCCGGATAGCGCTTACGACCAGGCACGCTCATCCCGGCTTGCGGATTTCGCGCCCTTGTTCGAGATACCCGGTTGCCGGTTTTATAGCTTGCAGGTGGACGCAGCGACGCAAGAAATCGTTGCACTGGGTCTGCCGCTGACAGCGTTGGGCGAACGCTTTCGCCACTTCGGCGATACGGCCGCGGCGATAAGCCAACTCGATCTCGTCATCACGGTGGAAACCGCTAGCGCGCATCTGGCCGGTGCATTGGGCAAGCCTACTTGGGTATTGCTGGCGCAGGTGCCGGCATGGCGCTGGTTGTTGCATCGCAGCGATTCTCCCTGGTATCCGACGCTGCGCTTGTTCCGCCAGACACGGCCAGGTGACTGGTCTGACGTGATGCGCGCGGTTGAGCAGGCGCTGGCGCAATATGCTAAAGTTCACGGTTAATTCTTTCCTGAATCGATAAGATATTTACTATGCTCGCAATCATCGGTGGTTCCGGTCTTACCCAGCTCGCCAATCTCGAAATTACCCATCGCCAGGTGATCCGCACGCCTTTTGGCGAACCGTCCGGCGCGCTGACTTTAGGCCATATCAATAGCGAGGAAGTGATTTTTCTTGCCCGTCACGGCTACGGCCATACCATCGCACCGCATGACGTCAATTACCGCGCTAATATTTGGGCGATTCATTCGCGCGGGGTGAAAGATCTGGTGTCGGTGTCATCGGTGGGTGGCATCCATGCCGATTTGAAGCCGGGTACGATCGTGATTCCGGATCAAATTATCGACTACACGCACGGCCGCCAGATGACCTTTCGCGAAGGCAAAGAAACGCCGGTGGTGCATATGGATTTCACCGAACCCTATTGCATGAAAATGCGCGAACTCTGTCTGCGTGCGGTACACGATGCAGGTGAGACTTGCGTCGATGGCGGCGTTTATGCCGCGGTGCAAGGTCCGCGCTTGGAGACCCGTGCCGAGATCAATCGCCTGGAGCGCGACGGCGCAACCATGGTCGGCATGACCGGCATGCCGGAAGCCGGACTCGCGAAAGAAATCGGCTTGTGCTACGCAACTATTGCCGTGGTGGCGAATTATGCGGCAGGGCGCGGCTCGAGCAAAGACGCGGTGCATTACGACGAGGTCGACGCGGTGTTGAAGCAATCCATGAGCCGGGTACGCAATATCCTTGAACATCTGGTAGCGCTGCATGCCAATTAAGATGAAACTCGCGCAGCGAGCCGAATTCTCTCTCTCCCGCCTGCGGGAGAGAGTTAGGAGAGAGGGAACGGCCAGGCGAATCGCCGCGCCATCATGAGCCTGGATTCAGCATGGCCGTGAGGGAAATTTTGCGCATGGGCGATCCGCGTTTGTTGCGTGTCGCGGAGTTGGTAGATCGATTTGATACGCCGGCCTTACACGGGCTGATTCAAGACATGCGCGACACGATGGCGGCGGAGAATGGGGCTGGGCTCGCAGCACCGCAGATCGGTGTTAATTTGCAAGTCGTCATCTTCGGTGTGGAACACAATCCACGCTACCCCGATGCTGAGCAAGTGCCGTTCACTATCTTAATCAACCCTACGCTATATCAGTTAGACGATGAAATGGAAGACGGCTGGGAAGGTTGTCTTTCTGTGCCCGGGATGCGTGGCATCGTGCCGCGTTTCAAGCGTCTGCGCTACACTGGCGTTGATCCCCAAGAAAACCCCATCGAACGCACAGTGGAAGGCTTTCACGCACGTGTGGTGCAGCACGAATGCGATCATCTCTATGGCGTGTTATATCCCATGCGCATGAAAGACATGCGCCAGTTTGGCTTTACTGATGTTCTTTTTCCGGACCAGGAGGTGCGCGACGATTAGCTTTGCCGCGCTATTCCCCTGATTAGAGGCATTTCAAGCATTAAGTTAAGTCCATCTGGGCCGATAATGTTCTAAACTACGGCCTATGGACTTAAGTCCATGGATTTATCTTATTGATAATTTGGGTAATTCGATGGTCTCAAGCACCAAGCAGCCGATCGATGTGCTGTTCATCAACCCCGGCAGCCGCCGCACGGTCTATCAAGAACTCGGCAATGACTTCTCGGCGATCGAGCCGCCATCGCTCGCGGGCCTGTTCGCCGGCTATATTCGGAACAAGGAGCTGAGCATCGCCATCATTGATGCGCCCGCGCACAATCTGAGCCCGGAGGAAGTGGCGCAGCAAGTAGCGGACCGGTTCGATCCGGTGTTGATCGTGATGGTGGTGTATGGCTTCCAGCCTTCGGCTTCGACGCAGAATATGCCGTCCGCCGGCGCGACGGTACGGGTGCTCAAGGCACTCAATCCGCAGTACAAAATTCTCATGACCGGCACCCATCCGGCGGCACTGCCGGAGCGCACCTTGAGAGAAGAAGCCTGTGACTACGTGTGCGACCGCGAAGGGCCCGAGACTATCCTGCTCACCGCGCAGGCGCTGAAGACATCAAGCACGCCCAAACTCAATGACATTCCCAGTCTGTGGTATCGCGTGCAAGACGTAATCATGCACAACCCGCCTGGGGAGTTGATGGACGATCTGGATGCCGAAATGCCCGGCGTCGCATGGGATCTTTTACCCATGGACAAATACCGTGCGCACAATTGGCATTGCTTCGAACACATCCATGCGCGCCAGCCCTATGTGTCGATTCATACTAGCCTGGGCTGCCCCTACAAATGCAGTTTTTGCTGCATCAACGCGCCCTTCGGCAAGCCGTCCTATCGCATGTGGTCGCCGGATACGGTGATTAAGGAAATCGACATTCTGGTAAATAAATACGGTGTGAAGAACATCAAGTTCGTGGACGAGATGTTCGTGTTGAACAAGAATCACGTGATGGGTATTTGCGACCATATTATCGAGCGCGGCTACGATTTGAATATCTGGGCCTATGCGCGCGTCGATACCGTCAAAGACGAATTCCTGGACAAGCTCAACCGCGCTGGTTTCCGCTGGCTGGCGCTCGGCATCGAATCCGGTTCCAAGCATGTGCGTGACGGCGTGGAAAAGGGCCGCTTTGGCTTGGAAGAAATCCTGCAAGTGGTGCGCAAGATTCAAGACGCGGGCATCAACGTCATCGGCAACTACATCTTCGGTTTGCCCGACGATACCCATGAGTCGATGCAAGAGACACTCGATCTCGCGATCGAGGCCAATTGCGAATTCGCTAACTTCTACTGCGCTATGGCCTACCCCGGCTCCAAGCTCTATACCATGGCTATCGAGAATGACTGGGCCTTGCCGGAATCTTGGATCGGCTACTCGCAGCATAGCTATGAAACTTTGCCCTTGCGCACGAATGTCTTGAGTGCGACCGAAGTGCTCAAGTTTCGCGATGCGGCCTTCATGAGCTATTTCAAGAACCCGCGCTATCTGGAATTGGTAGAGCGCAAATTCGGCCCCGAAGTGTTGCAGCACATCGCGCAAATGACTCAGATTCAACTCAAGCGCAAGCTCTATTCCTAGACATGATTATTAGCCGCACGCCGTTCCGCATTTCCTTCTTCGGCGGGGGTACCGATTACCCGGCTTGGTATCGCGAGCATGGCGGTGCGGTACTGGCGACCGCCATCGACAAGTATTGCTACATTAGCTGCCGTTTTCTGCCGCCATTCTTCGAGCATAAATACCGCATCGTTTATTCGCGTATCGAAAACGTGATGGAGTTATCCGAAATCGAACACCCGGCGGTGCGGGAAGTACTTAAATGGATGAATTGCATACGCGGGCTGGAAGTACATCACGATGGCGATTTGCCGGCGCGTTCCGGGCTCGGTTCCAGCTCTTCCTTCACCGTCGGGCTCATCAACGTGCTGATGGCGATGAAAGGGCTGTATGTCACCAAGGAAAAATTAGCGCAGCATGCGATTCACGTCGAACAAGATTTAATCCAGGAAAATGTCGGCTCACAGGATCAAGTCTCCGCGGCTTATGGCGGCTTCAATAAGATCGAGTTTGCTCAGGATGGATCGATTGACGTGAGCCCAGTGATTCTGCGGCCAGAGCGGCGCGAGGCGCTGGAGTCGCATTTGATGATGTTTTTCACCGGCATTTCGCGTTATGCCTCGGAGGTGGCTAAGGCCAAGATCGATAACTTAGGGAATCGCAAGACCGAGTTACGCATGATGCGTGCCCTGGTCGATGAAGCACTCAGCATTTTAGCCAGTGAAAAAAATGATCTCGACGATTTCGGCAAATTGCTGGATGAGAACTGGCAATACAAACGCAAACTGTCGGACAAAGTGACGACGCCGGAAATCGACCATATCTACGAAGCGGCGATGGGGGCGGGTGCGCTGGGCGGCAAATTACTGGGGGCCGGCGGTGGTGGGTTCTTGATGTTTTTTGCGCGTCCCGAGCAGCATGTGGCAATCCGCGAAAAACTCAAGGATTTGATTTATGTCCCGGTTAAATTCGATACCTCGGGCAGTAAAATCGTGATGTATCAACCGAATGGATTAGGCTGATGATTCGATATCCCTACCAAGGAACCAGCTTCGATGACTGGCAGCACAAACTCTCGTCCTATGCGCCTGAATTTTTGCTCAAGCTGTTCCGCGACATGCTGCGCATACGCATCATCGAAGAGGAGGTCGAGCGCCGCTATTTCCAAGACCATATGAAAACCCCGATTCATTTGGTGATCGGCCAAGAAGCGACTTCGGTCGGCGCTTGCGCTGCCATGACGCGCGCCGACTTGCTCTATGCCAGTCACCGTACCCATGGTAATTATTTGGCCAAGGGCGGCGATCTCAAAGCGATGCTGTGTGAGTTTCATTGCCGTATCAACGGTTGTACCGGTTCCCGTGGCGGCTCGATGCACTTGATGGATAAATCGGTTGGTATGGCCGGCAGTTCAGCCATCGTGGCCGGTGTAGTACCGATCGCAACCGGCGCGGCGTTGGCGGCGCAAATGCATGGCGAAAGCTATGTGACTACCGTGTTTTTGGGCGATGCGGCGACCGAAGAAGGTGCGGTGTCAGAAGCCTTGAATTTTGCGGCGCTGAAGCAATTGCCCATTGTCTATTTCTGCGAGAATAATTTTTATTCGGTGCAATCGCCGCTGGTGACCCGCCAGCCTAAACGCGAGCTGTATAAATGGGCAGCCGGTTATGGCATGGCGAGTGAGTTGGTGGATGGCACCAATGTGCTGGCGGTTTACGAAACCATGCAAACCGCGGTGGCACGCGCTAAAAGAGGCGAAGGTCCGACCTTTATCGAGTCACCCGTATATCGCTTCCGTGCCCACGGCGGCGCGGGCGATGACAGCAAGACCGGCTACCGCGATATCGCCGAACGCGAAGCCTGGGAAAAAGTGTGTCCACTCGAAACCTATTTTACGTTTTTGAAAAGCGCGGGCTTGATCGACGAGACAGTGCGCAACACCATGGCGGGCGAGATCATGGCGGAAACCATGGAAGCGTTTGATTATGCGCTGGCCAGCCCCAAACCGACCGAAGCAGATTTGTACACCCACGTGTACGCGGATTGAGGAATAAACGAGATGCCGTGGGATGAAGGTTTAGTTAACTCTCTGGTATACGATGCGCCCGATCCAAACGAAGGGCGCGTATTGGGGTATGCTCAAGCTGTGAACGAAGCGCTATCCCTCGCGCTCGATCACGATCCGGCGGTGTTCGTGACCGGTCAAGGTGTGGACGATCCGACCGCCATGTTCGGCGTGACCAAAGGCCTGCAAGAAAAATTCAACGCCGGGCGGGTATTCGATTCGCCTTTGTCGGAAGAGGGCATGATGGGTATCTGCACCGGTGCCGCGATGCATGGTATGCGCCCGGTGTTCATGCACAACCGCCCCGATTTCATTTTGCTCGCCTTCAATCAGTTGGTGACGCACGCCGCCAAAATGCATTACATGGACAATGGCCAAACCACCGTGCCGCTGGTGGTGTGGGCCGCCATCGGGCGCGGTTGGGGTTCGGGTGCGCAGCACTCACAATCGATTCAAGGCTTGTTGCTGACCGTGCCCGGTCTGAAGATCGTGATGCCCAGCACACCCTACGATGCGAAAGGCTTGATGCTTTCGGCGATTGCCGACAACAACCCGGTGCTGGTGTTCGAACACCGTTGGTTAATGAAGAAAGAGGGCGTCGTGCCCGAAGGTATGTATCGCGTGCCGTTCGGCAAAGGCGTTTATCGCCGGCGTGGTAAAGACCTCACCATCGTCGGCGCTTCGCATGCTTTGGAACTGTCCTTGCAGGCTGCGAACAAACTCGCGGCCGAGGGCATCGATGCCGAAGTGATCGACTTGCGCACCTTGAAACCGCTGGATGAAGAAATCATTGCCGCGTCTTTGCAAAAAACCGGCCGCTTGCTGGTGGTCGATACCGGATGGGCCATGGGCGGCGTGTGCGCCGAGATTGGTTGCTTGGCTGCCGAAAAATGGTTTGAACATCTCAAAGGGCCGGTGCGCCGCATCGGCCTACCCGATATTCCGCACCCGGCGGGTTATACGCTGGAACAGTTCTTCTATCCGGACGTGGCGCGTATCAGCCAGACCATCCGCGAAATGTGCGGAAAATAATCCTCTAACGATAACGCGACAATAAGGACCGCCATGTTCTATGACTTAGCCAGCACCTCCTGGGGCACGGAAGAAATCGACGCCATGCAGCGCGTCATCCAAACCGGCATGTTCACCATGGGTGAGCAGGTGCGTCGTTTTGAAGCCGACTTCGCGAAAAAATTCGATGTCAAACATGCGTTGATGGTGAGCTCCGGTTCCGCTGCCAATCTGGTCGGCGTAGGTGCTTTGTTCTTCACCCAGGAGCGGCCGCTACAACGCGGTGATGAAGTGATCGTGCCGGCCATTTCCTGGTCAACCACTTACTACCCGCTACAGCAATACGGCTTGCGTCTGCGCTTTGTGGATGTAGAACTCGACACCCTAAATTTAGATGTATCGAAACTGGAAGCCGCGCTCACACCCAAAACGCGTATGGTGGTCGCGGTGAGCATCCTCGGCAACCCCGCGGCGCTGGATGTAATGCGCGCCTTTTGCGACAAGCATGGCTTATATCTGTTCGAAGACAATTGCGAATCCATGGGCGCAACCTTGAACGGCAAGCTCACCGGCACCTTCGGCGATCTCGGTACCTTCAGCTCCTTCTTCTCGCACCACATCGCTACCATGGAAGGCGGAGTGATCGTTACCGACAACACCGAAATTTATCAAGTCGCCAAATCTTTACGTGCGCATGGCTGGACCCGCGATTTGCCGGTCGATAGCGATATTTACGAAAAGCGCGATGATGATTTTTATGAAGCCTATCGCTTTATTCTGCCTGGCTACAATGCGCGGCCCCTGGAATTGTCAGGCGCCATTGGCGTCGAGCAATTGAAAAAGCTCGACGGCTTGGTCGCCGTGCGGCGCAAAAATGCGGCGCTGTTTACCAAGCTGTTTAAAGGCGATGATCGCTTCATTATCCAACGCGAAAACGGCAACAGCTCCTGGTTCTCGTTCACCGTGATTTTGAATCCCAAACACAACATCGACCGCAAGCGCGTGATGCAGGCGTTAAAGGATGCCGACATCGGCTATCGCATCATCACCGGCGGCTGCTTCCTGCGCCACGATGTGATTAAGTATTTCGACTACGACACCGTGGGCAAAATCGTGAACGCCAATTTGGCCCATGATTGCGGTTTTTTTGTCGGCAATCATCCGCAAGATTTAAGTGAACAAATTACGCGCTTCCATGAAGTGATGACGCGCGCCGCGGCTTGATGGAGGCGATTATTCTCGCCGGTGGCCTCGGCACGCGGCTACGCGCCGTGGTGCCGGATCTGCCCAAGCCGATGGCGCCGATACATGGCCGGCCCTTCCTCGAACATCAAATGAATTATTGGATCGCGCAAGGCGTGACGCGCTTTATTCTTTCCGTGGGGTACAAGCGCGAGTTGATCGAAGCGCATTTCGGAGCCGCATACCGGCAATGCCCTGTGGTCTATGCGCGAGAAGACGAACCGTTGGGGACGGGCGGTGGTTTGCTATTAGGCTTGGCCGAAGCGCAGACAGAGTCGGTATTGGTGTTGAACGGCGATACATTTTTCGAGGTAATGCTGGAAACGATGCACGCACAACATATCGCAAGGCACGCGCAAGTGACGGTCGCGCTACGTCGCGTGCCGCATAACGACCGCTACGGTGAAGTGGTGCTAAACGCACAAAGCGCCATCGAAGCCTTCAGCGCGAAGCCTTTGGGCAGTGAAGGTATAATCAACGGCGGTGTTTATATGATGCAGCGCGATGCCCTGCGGGGCCTTGGCTGGAAACCGGGCGATAAAGTGGCTTTGGAGCAGGATTTGTTTCCGGTTTTATTGGACAGAAAGTTGAAAATGTTTGGCATGGAATGCACCGGTGCATTCATTGATATTGGCGTGCCGGAAGATTATCAGCGCGCCGCATCGATATTACCTAATTAGATTGAAATAAGATGAGCCCCAAAGATCGACTAAAAAACAATCTGCATGCCTCGATTGCCGCGAAGCAGGACTTTCTCGCGAACGCAGCCGAGATTGAGGCGTTTAATCGCGCGGTGGAAGTGGTGGTAAATGCCTATCGCAATGGCGGTAGGCTCTATATCGCCGGTAATGGCGGCTCCGCTGCCGATGCCCAACACCTGGCCGCCGAATTCGTGAGCAAGCTGGCGCGCGATCGCGCACCGCTTCCGGCGGAAGCCTTGACCACCGACAGCTCGATTTTGACAGCAATCGGCAACGACTACGGCTTCGATGAAATATTTTCGCGCCAGATCGCCGGTAAGGCGCGTAAAGGGGATGTCTTTCTGGGCATTACTACTTCTGGGCAATCGCCCAATATTTTGAAAGCGCTCGCGGTGTGCAAAACCCTGGGCGTGCCCAGTATCGTTTTTTGCGGGCGCGATGGCGGCAAAGCCAAAGGCGTGGCCGACCACTGCGTGATTGCCGTGGGCGAGGCGACCAGCACCATACAAGAAATGCATATCGTTCTCGCGCACACGCTATGCGAAAGCGTCGAAGCAGCGATGTTTTTTAATTCCTAGACCTAAGCGGAGAGATTAAACGGTGAAACATATTCTAGTAACAGGCGGTGCGGGTTATTTGGGTTCGACCATGGTGCCGGAGTTGCTCAATGCCGGTTACAAGGTTTCGGTGATCGACAACTTCATGTTCAAGCAAACCAGTCTGAATCATGTGTGCCATCACCCGAATTTCGAAATAGTGAAAGGCGATATCCGCGTCGAGAGCGCCATGCTGCCGCTGATGAAAAAAGCCGACGTGATTATCCCGCTCGCCGCGCTGGTTGGCGCACCGCTGTGTTCCAAAAATCCGGTAGGCGCGACCACCATCAATCACGATGCGATCATGATGATGCTGAAGCATGTATCTAAGGATCAAATCCTGCTCATGCCGACCACCAATAGCGCCTACGGCACCGGCGACGAGAATAACTATTGCACCGAAGAATCGCCGCTGCGCCCGATCTCCCAATACGCGATCGAAAAAGTGGAAATCGAAAAGGCTTTTATGGAGCATCCCAGTTCCATCAGCTTCCGCTTGGCCACGGTATTCGGTATGTCGCCGCGCATGCGCGTCGATTTGCTGGTGAATGATTTCACCTATCGCGCGGTGTATGACCGTTTCGTAGTGTTGTTCGAAAGCCAGTTCAAGCGCAACTACATACATGTGCGCGATGTGATGCGCGTGTTCATGCATGCGCTCAGCAATTACGACAAGATGAAGGGGCAGATCTACAACGTGGGCTTGTCCGATGCCAATGTGTCGAAAAAAGAATTATGCGAACACATCGCCAAGCATGTGCCCGAATTTGTCTATCTGGATGCGCCGGTGGGCAAAGATCCGGATCAACGCAACTACATCGTGTCCAACGCCAAAATCGAGGCCACCGGCTTTAAGCAGCAATACTCTTTGGATACGGGCATCGCCGAGTTGGTCAAAGGATACACGATGATTAGGAATTCCCTTTACGGTAATGTGTAACAGGCGGTGAGCAGAAGCCGACCTTGGAAACTTTTGACTACCTCATCGTCGGCGCCGGCATCGTCGGTCTTACTACCGCTTGGGAACTCAAGCGCCGCGATCCGAATACGCGCATCCTGATCCTGGAAAAAGAGCCGCGCGTCGGCGTTCATGCCAGCGGCCGTAATAGTGGCGTGTTGCACTCCGGTATCTATTACGGCGCGGATACACTCAAAGCCAAAGTCTGCGCCACGGGTGCGGCGCGCATGCGTGAGTTCGCCGCCGAGCACGGTATTCCTTGCCAGCGCTCCGGTAAGGTCATCGTCGCGACCAACTCCAAAGACTTGATCACGATTGAACGTTTACTCAAAAACGCGCGCGATAACCATATTCGCGCCGAGAAGCTGGATGCGGACACCATACGCTCTATCGAGCCGCATGCTTACCCCTACGAAGCGGGCATCTATAGCCCAGACACGGCGGTGATCGATAGTCTGGGGGTGGTGGAAAAATTGCGCGACTTGTTAAGCAGCCACGGTGTGACCTTACGCTACGGCCAGAACGTGACCACGGTAAAGCCTGATACGCGCGTTGTCGAGTTAAGCGGAGAGCGCATCGGCTACGGTTTTCTGTTTAACTGCGCCGGCGCCAGCGCCGATCAAGTCGCCCGGCCGTTCGGCGTCGGTGAACACTATGCGCTGCTGCCGTTCAAGGGCCTGTATTACAAACTCGCACCCGCGCGAGATTACTTAGTTAAGAGCAGCATCTATCCGGTGCCGGATATCAGCTTGCCGTTTCTTGGCGTGCATTTAACGCGCGTTATTAGCGGCGATGTGTATGTCGGGCCGACGGCAATACCCGCGTTCGGACGCGAGAATTACGGCGTATTGTCGGGCTTGCATATAGAGGAGAGCGCGCGCATCGCTTGGCACTTGCTGCAGATGTATGCATCCAACCGCCAGAATTTCCGCCATTTGGTACATGCCGAAATGAGCAAATATTTGAAGTCGCATTTTCTGCAGGCAGCGCAAAAGCTGGTGCCGGAAGTGCAAGCGGCGGACTTGTTGCCCTCGAATAAAGTCGGCATCCGCCCGCAGTTGGTGAATATTCGCGAACGACGTTTGGAGATGGATTTTGTACTCGAACGCACCCCGCATTCCTTGCATGTACTGAACGCCATTTCGCCTGCCTTCACCAGTTCATTTGCCTTCGCGGAAATGATCGTAGACCAGCAGGAGGCGCCCCTATGAGTGAAAAGCCACCCGAGATCAAAGTACATCGGCGGCGCTTGGTGGCGGAGAACCTGCGCTTCGAATTATTCTTCGATCACATCGAACAAGCCGATGGTCAACAAGTCGAGAACTTTTTAGTGGTTGCGCCACGCGTCAAAACCGAGCATCTGGTTACCGGTGTCTCGGTGTTTCCAGTGTGGCAGGGCAAGGTGGGCTTGATGCGAGTCTATCGTCACCCGGTGCAGGCCTATTGTTGGGAGTTGCCGCGCGGTTTCATCGATGCAGGGGAAGCGCCGGAAGTCTCGGCGCGCCGCGAGTTGGAAGAGGAAACCGGGCTGACGTGTCGTCCCGAAGATCTGCAATCGTTCGGCTTGTATGCGCCGGAAGCCGGCACCATGGCCGCCCGGGTGCATTTATTCGCGGCGCATCGTTGTGAACACAAAGCAGATTTCATCGCCGATGAATTTGGCCATCTTGAGTTACGATTTTTTTCCTTGGAAGAAATTGCTGCCATGATTCAGCAG
>JANYAU010000145.1 GCA_025361165.1 Betaproteobacteria bacterium
CTTTCCACAAACCGGCGCGAGAACAGCACGAACAGCAGACAAAATCCGGCGAAGACGAACAACTCAATCGGCCGCGATTTCGCGCCAGCCAATAAATCGCTCGAAATCATATTGAGAAACAGCGGCACAGTGAGCGCGGCGACGATGCCCAGCATCGCATATCGCACCCAGTCTTTGCCAGAGACACCGGCGCCTTTTTCACTCATGAAGTAATTCGCGACGCCGCCAAGAATACCCGTGACGACCATAATACCCAGCAGTAGCAGCATGTAGTTATCCAGCGTGATGCCGCCGGCGGTCATTTGCAATGTGCCTTGCAGTTCCATGGTGGTATCCCTTATTTTAGAAGCGTATGTAAGCGTAGCCGCGTTGTTGCAAATCAATGAGCCGGGTGTACGCGTCGTGCACCAGCTTTACCCCCGGCATTAAATCGTCAGCGGTCCAGCCCTTGCCGCGCAGCGTGAGGTTACAGACTTCCACGCTCACGCCATGGTTGAGCAGCTCACGCAGTACTTGTTCGTTGGGATTGAAATCGAATTCGTCGTGTTTGAACTGGCGGTAGGCGTTTTCATTAAGCATCCAATACACCGTGGGCCCATGCAGCACCACGCTGATCTTGAGATTTTTTTCCGATATACCTTGAGATTTGTAGGCCTCTAACAAGCCCCGCACGTAATACAGGCCTTTGCCGATGCCGGCCTCCGACGCATCGTCTTTGATGTCGTACACCACGCGAATGTTTGTCTTCTTGGTGACATTGATGATGGGCGTTTGCGCCAGTTCGAACGGGTCGGGCTGGAGCGGGCCGGGTGAAGCAGACAGCGCCTGCGTGCCGGCAGACAGGAGGAGCAGAAAGAGTGATGTCCGGATTCGGCGCATTTAAGTGGGGCGCATAAGTAAACGCAGCATAGCAATTTTGTGGAGTGTTTACCAGTAAAAAAACGTGGCCTTGACGCCCCCGTATTGCCGTGGCGACAACGCCGATTTCATCGAACTGCGTTTCGGGTAAACCCGCGATATAAGCCGTAGTCTTGTTCGAGCCATCGCCATTGAGCGGATAAACGATGATCGCCAAGGGGTGCAGCCAACTGCGCACCAGCATGCTATTCCCAATAGCTCATCCTGGCCACGAGGGCCAGGATCAGAACAGTAGCAGCGCGATGTGGATTTTACGAAAGGACACGAACTAGTCTAGCGCGCGCGGCATTGCAAGCTCTGGAAACCATCAATGCGCGCGCTTCCTTGCACCGCCAGATTCGAGAGTAAGACATCGAAATCGCCGTTCGAGCCGGTTGGGATCGAAGAGGCGGCGACGATGCTGGCCCCCGGTGCGGCATTGGTCGCAGTGCTGCCGGTGTAGATCGCCGTGGCCAGTAGATGACTGGCAGGCGAATGCCCGCCATCCAGCGCCCAGAACCGCGCATCGCGTTCGATGGTACTGCCGATCGCGCGCTGTTCGTAGTGCATGATCATATCGCCGCAGGGACTGAAACGCCAAAATGCATTCCCGCCATTAAATTGCTGGCTTAACATCGGCCCGGAATTCGCGTGGCCGAGGTCATAGGCGGTCAAGGTATACATGCGCGAAGGAAACAGGGATACATCCAATTGTGCGACCAGTAGCGTCTTGTCGTCCAGACTAAACCCCCAGCTCGCGTGGCCCATGGTGAGACTCGGTTTTGTACCTTTTGGCGAGAGACAGGCCGCGCCGCCAAAACAAAACGAAGGCGGCGGTACACAAGCGGGATCGCCAGGCGCACAACCCATGATCGTCAGGTTTTTCACGATCCGATTGTTTGCCGAAAGATCATAGACCGTGAGGTAAGTTTGATTCGGTATCGAGGCATTCAGCGTTGCAACCAAAAAATATTTCTCATTCGGGCTGAAGCCCCACGCGGCGGCGTTCGACACTTGCCCCACTTTGCCGGGGATTTCCACCCAGGGTATCGGCCCCGCACCGCTCGGAATGAAACCCGTGTTGACGGTGTAAGTACCGGAAGGCGAAGTCCCCGAAAGCGGATTGCTAACCGAGGGTTTCACCGCAAGCACATCGGGTTCAACGAAAGCACCTGTGTCACGGCAGTTACAGTCAATTTGTAAATCGACCGTGGTGTTGCCAATTTGCGTAGCCCCTCGTTTTGCAAAAATATTTATATTCGGGTTGCCACTACGTGCTTTTTCAGCAAGTTTAATCTGCAATTGCGGTGTGGTCGGCACGGCGGCAAATCGAGTGGTGGTAACAAAGTTCGGCGTCAGCATGTTACTCATATGCCCCGCCGCTTGTGGCGGTGAGACGCCAGTTTCCAGATCGACTCTGCCGGCTACACCACTTAAGTTGGTGAGCGCCAATTGCACATTCTTTGTCTCACCCGGAAACATTTTCAATTGGCCAGGGTTGGCGACGATGCCGAACTTGTCCGCAAGATTCACATTGATCGCTGCACCGCCCCATGAGACGAGCACGCGACCGGACGAATCCACCACGCCGACAGTAACCAAGTATTTGCCATTCAAGGTTCGCCCTGGGATGGCCGTGTTGGCGCTAATGGTTAGCGCCGATGTATCGATCCCGCCCGTAGTGAGCGCCAAGGTGGTTTTAGACAGCTGGGTTGAAAGACCGTAATTCGCACAGGAAACATAGGGCCCCGATGTCGTCTCGCGCAAACAAGCCGTACCCGTCAGCAGGGCGGACCCGGTATAGCCCAGCGATGAAACCATCACTACCGCCCCTTGCGTGGGATTTTGTTCGGTCAGAATGAGTCGGTTGAGGTCGGTATCGCCGGGAACCACCGAAATATCGACACCGCCACCCACGACGGCCAGCAGCACGCCGGCGCGGCTAAAGCGATTGACGCGATTGTTCCTGGTATCGGCCACATAAAGATCGCCATTGGCCGCGACAAAGATGTGGCCGCCCCCGGTCTGGCCGACATTGCGCCCACGAGGCAGCGCGCCTAAAGGCGCAAACGCCGGGCTGAAATGTTGCACGCCTTGGATCAGATCAGTGACATAAAAATCGCCGGCAGGATCGGTCGCCACAAAAAATGCTCGCTCGAATGCACCCGGAATACGCGCGGCAATCGGTGTGCCGCATTGCGCTACCGTGCCACTGCAAAATCCTTGCGTATGGCCCCCCGCGCTACCTGCGGCTATAACGCAATTACTGCCACTGCTACAGCCGCCCAGCCAGCCGAGTTTGCTCGCTTGCGCGCCGCTTATATCGAACTTGACAATGCGATTGTTGTCCGGGTCGACCACCAACAGCCGGCCATTCGCATCTAACGCAACATCGAAGAATTGGTTTGGCCGCACCGGGAGATCAAACACCGTAAAGGTCGAGAGCACTTGGCCGTTGGCATCCAGCTTGAGGACTTTGCCACTACTCGCATCTGCGATCAGCAAATTGCCATTGGATAAAAAAACAAACGCGCTTGCGTTCGAAGTTGCGGGCAAGGAAATCGCACCGAGCGGTGCGCCCGCTGTGCTCATGCGCACAATACGTTTTTGCACGCCATCCAACAGATACAGATCGCCATTGGGGCCAATCGCAAGATCGCGTATCGAGGAAAAATAGCCAGGGTTGGCAATCGTCGAGCCGACGCTATGGATACGCGTGGTGATCGTTCCCGTCGGCGCGATAACGACAATCTCGCCAATCGTCACGCCCGCGGGCTGTTCGCTGACGTAAACATTACCAGCCGGGTCGACGGTGACTCGGGCGGGGTGATCGAGCGTTTGGCTGGATGCGAAATTGCAGAATAAGAAAAACAAAGCAGCAATCGACATCAACGGTTTCATCTTATTCCCCCTTTATTATTGAATAAATGCCATCGTGATGTCAGGTTAGCCTAAAGAGTGTGGGCTTGGGAATGCGAATATGCGAAAAGCCAAAAAGCGGCGGTGTTTTTTCAGCTTTGTTGCGCGTGTTTAGCTGCTTGTAACCTCAATGCTGATCGGAAAACAATGGCTGATGGGCCGTTGTTTGGCGGCGGTATCGGGCATTCCGCTTAGTATGCCCAGCATCAACTGAATGGGTTCGGCGTGAGAGACCACGGCGATGTGCCGCGCCGACGTGCCGCGCAAGGTGTCGAGAAAGGCGCGTAAGCGTAATTTCATTTCGCTCAGCGGTTCACAACCGGGAACGGTGGCGGTCAAGCGATCCGGCACATTTGCCGCGTGCCATAGATGCGCGAGCTTGCCTTCAAAAGTAAACGCGCCGGTTTCATTGATGCGTGTATCCACCAAGATAGGCACGCTGAATTGTTGGTTAATGATGTCTGCTGTTTGCAGCGCGCGCGGAAAAGCCGAGCAATAGATGATCTCGATGCCAATCTCCGCCAACGCTTGGCCGCAACACGCGGCTTGCTCCCGGCCGGTGGCGGTGAGATTGTTTGGCACATGCGCGTGCGCATTCACCCAGTTGAGCAAATTGTAATCCGCTTCACCATGGCGGACAAAATGGAGTGTCTTCACCGGCATATTGTTGAATGAATGGTGCGCCGCCGAGTAGGGTGTTAGGGCAACAGCCGGATGTCTTCGATCACCACATCGCGTTGCGGCACATCAGAAGAAAAAGGGCCTTTCGCGCCGGTTGGCACTTTGGCGATTTTCATTACCACGTCTTGGCCTTTTACCACTTTGCCGAACACCGCGTAACCCCAGCCGTTCGGCGTGGGCGCAGTGTGATCGAGAAAATCGTTATCGCGCACATTGATGAAAAATTGCGCCGTGGCGGAATCCGGATCCATGGTGCGTGCCATAGCTAAGGTGTAAATTGCGTTTTTCAGGCCATTGTTCGCTTCGTTCGGAATGGGCGCCGCCGTTTCTTTCTGGCGCAGTCGGGTATCGAAGCCGCCGCCCTGAAGCATGAAATTGTCGATCACGCGGTGAAAGATCGTGCCTTTATAAAATCCGCTCTTCACATAGCGCAGAAAATTCGCAACCGTTTTTGGTGCGCGATCCGAGTACAACTCCAGCGTCATATTACCCAGGTTGGTTTTCATCTCCACCATGGGGTTGGCGGCCAGGGCGGCGAGCGAAAAACACAAGCCCGCGCATACGGCGGCTAATTTCAGTTTCATCGATTTACACTCCAGCAAAGAATAAAAAACGTCGCAAAGCCTAACATGCGCGCGCTGACTTGCGGCGTCGTGGTGCGGTGTGCGAAAGCAAAAAAGTATGGAAGGGCTTGACTAGACCAACCGGTCAACTATAATGCGGCTTATGCAGCCAATAAGCGATACCCAGCAACGCATTCTCGACTCCGCGCGTGAACTCATTTTTTCGCGTAGCTATGCCGATGTCGGCGTGGCCGCCATTTGCGAACACGCGGGGGTCAAGAAGGGCAGCTTCTATCATTTCTTCCCCAGCAAGCGCGCACTTACGCTGGCCGTGTTAGATACCCATTTCGGCGATTTGAAACAGAATTTCATCGATAAAGCCTTTGCCGACGACTTGCCCCCGCTGGCGCGCCTCGAACGGTTTGCAGAATTCGCTTATCAATTTCAGAAGCAAGTCATGGCCGACACCGGGCACGTATTGGGCTGCCCTTTCGGTAATTTGGCCACGGAACTCTCCACCCAGGATGAGCCGATACGCGAAAAAATTCACCGCATTTTCGCCAAACTCCAGACCCAGATTCGTCATGTGTTGCAGGATGCGCAACACGCGGGAGAATTGCAAAATCTCAATGTGGCCGCTACCGCGCAAGCGATGTTGGCCTATTTCGAAGGCGTGTTGTTGCTCGCCAAAAACCAAAACGATCCCGAAGTGATCCGCGCTTTGCTGCCCGCCATAGCGCAAATTCGTATCACGCAGCGCTAGGATTTCCCGCAATGCCAAAACGCTTGCTATTACTTTCGTCTGTGAGTAGACCAACCGGTCAACTTGTTCATGTAACACCCACCCAAGGAGAAGTAACATGCAAAACCAAGTGCGACAAAACGACAAGCCTCTTATCAACCCCCAGCCGCCGCGAGGAGAAGAAGGGCGAGTAGACGCGGTGTTCGGTGCGATCCAAAAACACCTCGGCTTTGTTCCGGACGGCCTGCGCCTATACAGTTTTAGCCCGCCCTTGCTCGAATCGTTTGTCGGCAATGTATCTTATTTCAACAGCGGCGAACGCTTGCCGCCCTCGCTGATGGCCATGATCCGTTATCTGGTTTCGTGGGAAGCGAAATGTCATTTCTGCATCGACATGAACGAGGGTTTTCTCACCAATATGGGTTTGGATCTCGATGCGATTCGCGCCGCGCGCAATAACCCGGATGCCGCGCCGATTCCGGCGAAAGAAAAACCCTTGTTGATGATCGCGCTCAAAGCAGTCAATGACCCGGAGAGCGTGGGTGAAAAAGACATTCAAGCAGCAAGGACGCAAGGATGGAGCGATCGCGATATCTTCGATGTGGTCGCGCAGGCGGCAAGCAATCGCGCGTTCAGCTATGTGTTGCGTACCTTTAAGGTGGAATCGCAGGGCGCGTTTGCGTGATAACGCTAGGCTCGGAACGTATTTAGTTCCGAGCCTGGTTTTTCAACAGAACTGCCCCAAAGCGGACGTACGGAACTACATCCAGTTACGGTGAATAGACGCTCTGCCCCTCGCCCTGATAGCTCTGATACACATGCTCGAAAATAGCAGCGCATTTGGCTGCGTAAATTTCCTTGGAATAGGCGCGCGGCAAGCCTTCATCAAGGGCGTTCTCGATCTCGATTTTCACGCGAGCGCGAGTCGAAACCTTTTGCCGCCAGCCCAGCACCAGCAACTTGTGCAGTTTCTCCAACAAGTGGTGCGCGACTTTCTTCACCTCTTCACGCTCCTCGGTGCTTAATTCCGGCGCGGGCCGAGTGAGAATATCCAGGATCGTTAGTTCTTCTTCGCTCAGGTTCTCGCGCACATGGCGTGTTTGCTCTTCCGTCAGGACAGTGGATAGCGCCAGCAGCTCTTTGAAAATTTCCTCGATATTGCGGCTTCCCGAGTTGTAGCTTTCGATCAGTGTCTGGAATTTTTCCAGATAATCAGCGCGTGTCGGGTTGAGGCGCACCATGCGTTCCAGTTGCGCGCGCACCGCCGCCTTCAGCCGCTCGACATCGGTATTGCTTGGCTTTTTGTCCTCGAAGCGCTTGCGCAATGCCGCGAAGTCGATCTTGGATAAATCAATCTGGTCGTAACCTCGTGTCGGCTGCCGAATCTTGAACGGTTCGGCAGCGATAGATTCATCCAGCAAATCCTGAATGCCCTGCATGATGTGCGAAATATCCGGTGGTTCGGTAACGGTGCGGATGCAATTGGCAATCGCAGCCAGGCAACCGCAACGTTGCGCAAACTCCACCGCCACCGGGTCTGGCTTCACCGCGTTATACAAGCTGCGCACCAATGCCTCCAGCCCGAGGAAGTCGCGCTTCATCGCCTCCGGCGCCATCAGGCGGTCGGCGGCAACTTGGATCGCACCGGCTTGGGTAAAATTGGCAGTTGGCATGTTCTCGATCTCTGCCAAGACGACACCCTGTTCCAAACAAAACACATTCGCATCATTCACCGCATAGCGCAGCTCATCCGCCAATGCCTTCTTGTCACGCACTGGCATCGTCCCGCCTGCGCCCTTGCCGTAAATCGCCAGCGCCTTCTCTAGCGAGGCGAAAACATTGGCGTAGTCCACGATCAAGCCGCTGTGTTTGCCGGGGTATACGCGGTTAGCGCGGGCAATGGTCTGCATCAGCGTGTGGTTGCGCATCGGCTTGTCGAGATAGATAGTTGAACAGCTCGGCGCATCGAAGCCGGTCAACCACATCGCACACACAAACACCAAGCGCAGTGGATCGCTGGGGTCTTTGAACTTCTCGTCCAGCTTCTCCTCGTTCATGCGCTTGCGGTGCGGCACGATGTCGATGCCCAGCTTTGCCATCTGCTCGATTTCGTTCTGCCCCGGCGATACCACCACCGCCATATCGGTGTGGTCATCCTTCGGCCAATATTTGCGTACTTTGTCATACATGCGCAGCGCAGTCGCCTTGTCGATGGACACCACCATCGCCTTGCCCTGAAAGCCGCGCCCGAGGAAATGCTTCACGATGTCCTGTGCCACCGTATCCAGCCGGTCATCGCGGGTGATGAGGTGATACTGTCGCCCTAGTTCACGCTCCAGCTTTTTCTCGGCTTCGTCGGAAAGATCGGCGTTCTCGATCAATTCATAGATGTCATCGTTCAGGTCGGGATTGTCGAGATGTAGTTCCGGCGTGCGATTTTCATAAAACAGCGGTACGGTCGCACCATCCTCGACCGACTGCTGGAAGTCGTAAATGGAAACGTAATCGCCGAACACCTCGCGCGTGCGCTCCTCTCCGGCGATCAGCGGCGTACCGGTAAACGCGACGAACATCGCATGGGGGAGTGCGGCGCGCATGTTCAGCGCTAGCGTGTCGTACTGGCTGCGGTGTGCCTCGTCGGTCAGTACGATCACATCGCGCCGGTCGCACAGCATTTCGGCAGTTTGAAATTTGTGGATCAGTGTGAACACATAGCGGTTATTGCCGCTCAATAGCTCGCGTAACTGCGCCCCGCTTTGCGCATGGCTGGCTTGCGCATCACTCACCGCACCGCAGGCGGCGAAAGTCTTGGCAATCTGCTCATCCAGTTCCACACGGTCGGTGACGATCACGAATGTCCAATTACCCGGAATCTTGCGCAGCACCTTCTGCGCGAAGAACACCATCGAAAAACTCTTGCCGGAACCCTGCGTCTGCCAGAACACACCGCCGCGCCCGTGGCCTTCTTCGCGCGCCTTGAGCATGGCGCAAATGGCATTATTCACGCCGATGAACTGATGGTTCTGCCCGATGATCTTGGTCAGCCCGCTCTTGTGCTCGGAGAACAGCGTGTAGTTTTCCACCATATCCAGCAAGCGGGAAGGTTCGCACAGCCCGCGCAGCATTACTTCCAGGGACACGCGGCTCGTCTCGTCTTCGCGCTCGATGCGCTTCCACTCGAAGAACCGTTCCCAATCGGCGGTGAGCGAACCGACACGGCTATCGGTGCCGTTGGAAGCAATCAGCAAAGCATTCGACCAGAATAAGGCCGGGACGCCATTCTGCGCATGCTTGTAACTGGTCAGATTGCCGTCGAATGCTTGCCTGGCTGGCACGCCCGGTTTCTTCAGCTCGATCACCACCCACGGCATGCCATTCACAAAGCCGATCAAATCCGGGCGGCAGGTGTAAAGCTGGCCGACAATGGTCATCTGGCTCACCAGCAGGAAATCATTGGCAGTGGGATTGTCCCAATCCACTACGCGCACCCGCTCGACCTTTTGCCCGCCCTTCACCGGGTCAGGCACGGATACCTTTACCCCATCGCGCATCAACATCCACAACTCGCGGTTGGCAGCAGTAGGCGTCATCGCCGAACGATCGCGCGACAACTCATCCACGGCGGCAGAAAGCGCTTCGGGTGGCAGCGACGGGTTCAGTCGCATCAGCACATTGCGCAAACGTGAG
>JANYAU010000153.1 GCA_025361165.1 Betaproteobacteria bacterium
CGCGCTCGAGGGCGCGCGCGACGAAGTAGAGGGCGAGCTCGCTGGGCGTCTCGAGGGTAAGGCCCAGCATGCCGGCGCGGACCTTGATGGCGCGCGAGAACGCGAAGGCGACGCAGCTCGAGGACGACCCCTGGTCGCCGACGTCGAAGAACTGCGAGGTGGTGGCGCTCGGGGAGAGGCCGCGCCGAGCGCCGAGGAGCGCGCGCGCCGGCGTGGAGGCGGGGACGTTGGCGCGTTGCTTCGAGACGCGGTGGCCGGTCGGACGGTGCTGAGCTTCGGGCATGGGGAGGACGCTACCACGCGCTAGGCTGTCGCTCATGCCCGCCCGAGACATGTCGCCCGCCGCCGCCGACGCGAACCTCGCCGCCCTCGTCGCGCGCTGCCAGGGCGAGTTCGCCTACTTCGAGCTCCCCGGCGACTCGCGGCTAGGCGTCTACAACGCGCGCGACTTCGAGCGCTACGCGAACCTGACGCCCGTCGTCCTGCCGTTCGATCAGCAGCGGGGGATCGCTCCTCTCCATGCGACCGGGACGACCGTCGGCTGGACGGCGCGCTACCTGAACCGGCGGCTTCGCCTCTACGCGGCCTGCGAGCCCTCCCTGGCGGCGTACGGGCGCGCGATCGTCCTCTGGGCGGCCGTCGACTACCTCGACGCCCTAAGCCTCGCCACGCCGCTCGTCAGCCAGTCGCTCCTCCCTCGGCCCGACCGCGGGCTTTGACGACTCCCCGAGCGCTCGGGGAGCGGCGGCCCTACGAGGTCGCGCTCGTGACGTCGGGGCGGACTACCAGCGTCCCGAGCTCGACGGTCGTCGTCGCGCCCGCGAGGAGGACCTGCACGTCGTAGGCGAGCTCCGTGTCCATGTCCGGGAAGCCGAGCGTCGGGCCCGGCTGCATGGTCGCGGTCGCGACCCCGGAGAGCGGCGTCGTCAAGACCACGCTCCCCGCGGTCGTCGTGAGCTGCGCGAGCGCGAGCCCGTCGCCGTCGGAGGCGAAGCGCTTCACCGTCAGCCAGACCTTCGCGCCCGTGAGGTTGAGTGGGACGGCGCCGGGCGGCATTTGGTTGGGGAGCCGCGCCGTGTAGAGGAGCCCGGTCGCGACGTCACTGATGACCTGGAAGGCGTGCACCCAGGTGTCGCCGCGCACCATCTCGACGCGCCGCCGGCGCAGCCTCGGGCGATCGTCGTCGCGCCTCTCGCAGCAGCCCTCGTGGTCCTCGTCCCGGTCGTCGCGGCGGCTCATGGGAGGGAGTCTCCTACTTGCCGGCGATAATGGCGAGCAGCATGAGGACGCCGCCGAGCAGCACGAAGACGAGGGCGAAGGCGAGGAGCCCTCGCTCGACCCACGCCCGCCACTGAACCCAACCGTCGTGCTTCTTCATGGGAAGGCCGATGCCGCGCCCTACTTGGCCGCCTGGGCGTGCTCGGCCTGCTTCTGGAGGTGCCGCTTCTGCGCGGGCTCGTTCTTCGCGAGCGCATGCGCGTCCGCCGCCTTACCGTGCGCCTCCGCGGCGCTCGCGTGGAGCTCCTTCTCGGAGCGCGGGTCCTTGGTGTCACCGTGGCAGGCGAGCTCCGCCTTCGTCGTCAGCTCGTCGGCGCGGCGCGAGAAGTCGTTCGCGAAACTCTGGGTGCGCGACGCCTCTTCGGCCTTCTCCTCGTGGACCATCGCCTGCTTCCGGTGCTCCCCCGACTTCGAGGCGTTGCCGGCTGCCGTGTTCATGTTCGCGGCTTCGTGGTGCGCGTTGGCGGCCTGCCGATGAGAGGTGGAGTCGTTGTCACGCGCGCCCTTGGTGGCGGTCGCGGCGGCCTCGCTCGACGCCTTTGCGTCCTTCGAGAGCTGGCCCTGGCTCTTCCCCTCGACGCCGCCGATGCCGTTGATCATGAGGCGGAAGGTAGCACGGAGCCTTGTCGTGCTAAGTCCCCGAAACCCCCGCCCACGAGAGCTTCACTTCGTATGCCGCGCTCCCCGAGCGCTCAGGGAGCGCGCTCACGCGGCGAGCAACTGAATGGAGATGTAGGGAGCCTCCGGTGGGTACGTTGGGACGGTCTGAGAAGACGCGTCTGGGTAGGTGATCCTGAAGACGCCCTGGTACATGCCCGGCGTGACGTTCACGGTGTCGCTCGTGAGGAATTGATAGGTGACCTGCGCGGCGCTGGCGTTCGAGATCGTCGCCGCCGCGTAGTTGACGATGACCGCTCCCGTCGCCGAGACGAGCTTGAAGGCTGCCGTCGTTCCCACTTGGCTGAGATCGACGAGCGCCCCTGTGCTGTCGCGCACCGTGACCGTCACCTTTGGCAACGTGTCGCCTTGCCGCAAGATGATAGGAGTCGCCGCCGGGTTGCAGTTCTGGTCGTGATCTCGGTGCATAGGCGTCGATACCTCTAGCTCGTCGTCGTGTGGGTGATGAGAGCTTCCGCCTGAAAGGTCAGGAGTGCCGCATCCGTCGGCATCGCCGTCACGTGGGGCACCACGGTGTTCAAGCCGTCATTGCCGCCC
>JANYAU010000160.1 GCA_025361165.1 Betaproteobacteria bacterium
TCCTCGGCCTTCTTGCCCATGACTTCATCCCAGCGCATTGGGGAGATGCCGGTGCCGGGACGCTTGGCGGTCATATTTTGTGCGCTGAAGACCTCGCCCGCTTTAATGGCTCGGCTAGCCACCAATGATTTACGGGCGATAGGTTTGTTCCTTAGTTCACTCGGGGTAAGGCGCTTGATGCCATCACCCAGCGCAACTTCAATGTTGCGAATGGCCGCCACCATAGCCTTGAGTTCTTCTGGCTCAAGGCTGGCTTTGTGGTCTGGCCCGGGCAGGCTGCGGTCCAGGGTGAAGTGCTTTTCGATAACGGAAGCGCCCATGGCTACGGCGGCAATCGCCACCTCGATGCCGGGTGTGTGGTCGGAATATCCCACCGCTACGCCAAAGGTCGTATGAATGCTCTGCATGGCGCGCAGGTTCACTTCGGCCATGGGCGCAGGGTATTCGGTGGTGCAATGCAGCACCGTAATGTTGGCACGCGGCGTGCCGGCTTGCTCAAGTACGTCGATTGCCGCCTCAATCTCGCCTATCGTCGCCATGCCAGTGGAGAGAATGACACCCTTGCCGAGTTGGCCGATATGGCGCAAGTACGGCAGATTGGTGATCTCGCCGGAAGGAATTTTGAAGCGATCCTGACCTAGGCCCACCAGCAGATCGACGCTCTCGACATCAAAACCGGTGGAGAAAAAGCCAACATTCCGCGCCGCACAGTGTGCGATGAGTTCATTGTGCATGTCAGCGGTGAGCTCCAGACGGCGAAGCATTTCGTGCTGGGATTCTTTGCTGTCCGTGGTATGGCTCTGGTAGTCAGCTTTATTGGCGGTGCGCGTGACTTGGCGGTTAGCGTTGAAGGTCTGGAACTTAACGAGATCCACCCCAGCTTTGGCTGCCGCATCGATCAACTGCCTGGCCAACTCGAGGTCACCGTTATGGTTGACACCAGCTTCGGCGATGATGAGAGTTCGGTTTGTCATGTTTTATCGTTACCCACAAATCGGGCGTGATCCGCCTGGTTGTGCCGCACAGAGAGACCCATCCCCACCACGCAGCCTTTCCCAAGCGTAACGCCTTCTCTAATGATGCCGCCGCTGCCAACAAAGCTGCCTGCGCCAATGCACACACCTCCATTGAGGATGGCTCCAGTGGAGATATGGCAGTGGTCTTCAGCTGTCACGTCATGCTCAAGCAGCGCATGCGTGTTGATGATGCAGTTGATACCCACCTTCGCGCCAGCGTTGACGATGGCGCCGTGCATCACGATGCTGCCTGCGCCAATAGTAGCGTGACGGGAGACATAAGCGGTAGGCGCAATGATGACTGGCAACTGAAACCCGAGCTCGGTGGCCTGCTGATACAGGTGCATGCGGCTGTCTGGTGACCAAATCTGGCCCACGGTAATGAAGGCATATTGATACTCTTTGGCCAGTGCCGGCAAATCACCGTCCGTGGCAATGACGGAATAACCAAGGTGTTGGGCATGTACTTCCTCTGACATGCCGACCAGCCCTGCAATCCGGTATTGGCCATGCTGCTCGATTACATCGATGCACGCGTGAGCGTGGCCGCCAGCACCAATCAGGATCAGATTGGGTTTGCTCATGAGACAACAGGAACTAGACCCGAGCTACTCGGGATATTAATCAAGCGCTGCGACAGCGATTGCGCGCCCGCCAAATCCATACGCGGACAACCCTTGAACGGCGTTAACACCTGCATCAAAACCCAGGCGGGGCGCGTCATAAAGCCAGCGTCATTGGTGGTTTCCAATACAAGGTCGCGTTGCTTCACTTGATCGGCGTCCAACAACAGCGTTTGTAGCCAGTAGTTACTTTGACATTGCTCGGGCTCCACCATCAGCTTCGCGCCCCTCACTGGCGCAAATGCCGACTGGTAACGCTTAAACAATTCCCTTTTTGAATCAAGCATCATTGGTAATTGCTCCAACTGGGCACAACCTAATGCCGCGTTCAGATTGGGCATACGATAGTTATAGCCGACTTCGTCGTGACGGTACTCCCAGGCGTGCTGCATCTTAGCGGTGGTGGTCAGGTGCTTAGCATGGCGTGCGAGATTGATATCATTGGTCAGAATTGCGCCACCACCACCGGTGGTGATGGTCTTGTTGCCATTAAAACTCAGCGTACCCATCAGCCCGAAGGTGCCGGTGTGCTGACCATGATAGTAACTACCCAAGGACTCGGCTGCATCTTCGACCAGCGCAAGGTTGAAATCGTGAACCACGGCCAGCAGTTCATCCAGTTCAACAGGGTGGCCAAAAGTGTGCATGGGCACCAGGGCTCGGATAACTCGCCCGGTGACACGGTTGACGCACTGACCGGCACGCTGTTCGGTATGGTCGATAAGGTAATCGCGCAATTTTTCTGCATCCACGCCCAAAGTTCGCGCCTCGCAATCGATAAGATGCGGCGTGGCGTCACAATAGGTCACGGCATTCGCTGTGGCGACAAAAGTCAGAGCGGGGATCAACACCTCATCACCGGCTTTCACACCCGCAAGCTTCAACGCGATGTGCAATGCTGCCGTGCCATTGACGACGGCAACTGCGTGCTTGGCACCAGTGAAGGTTGCCAGTTCGACCTCAAAGCGATCGACAAACTTGCCCACCGAAGAGACAAAGGTCGAGTCGAGACACTCTTTGAGATACAGCCACTCGTTGCCGATAAAGCTGGGTTCATGCAGTCTCACAGGCCCCGCACCGACGACTGTGCGTATAGCTGCAACAACTTGTTCCGCAAGGGTGAATGATTTGCTCACGGCGCGCTCAAAGATTATAGATGTCTGCCTTGTAGCCGCGCAGATTATCAGGTTGTGCGAACCATTCCGCAGTTTCTACCAGGCCACGCTTGAATCCCTCGCGACCGCCATAGCTGGGTTGCCAACCAAATAGTTGCTTGGCTTTAGCGTTATCGGCCCACAAACGTTCAACCTCGGAGTTTTCGGGGCGCATACGCACTTCGTCCGTGACGATCTCGATCTCGGTATTCATGGCTTCAGCGATCAATAGGGCTGTGTCGCCAATAGAAATCTCAAAATTGCTGCCAAAGTTTACTACTTCGCCCAAACCTTGTTCGGAATTCATCGCAGCGATAAAGCCCGCCACCGTGTCCTGCACAAAGTTAAAATCGCGCGTAGGCGACACTGAGCCGAGCTTAATCTGCCGCTGGCCATTGGCGATCTGGATAATGATGGTCGGAATCACAGCTCGCGCGGACTGACGCGGACCGTAGGTGTTAAAGGGACGAGCAATTACCACTGGCAGTCCGAAAGATGCATAGAACGAATAAGCCAGATGATCGGCCGCAATCTTGGTGGCCGAGTATGGAGACTGTCCCTGCAATGGGTGTTCTTCAGTAATCGGTACAAAGCGTGCCGTGCCATAGACCTCACTCGTTGAAGTATGCACGACCTTCTTAACACCAAGTTCGCGTGCTGCTTGCAGGACATTCAGCGTGCCTTTGACATTGGTATCAACATAGGTGTCGGGTGAGTGATAGGAATAAGGAATGGCAATGAGGGCGGCCAGATGCAGCACCGCGTCACAGCCGTTCATTGCATCCTTCACCCCGTGGGGGTCACGGATATCGCCAGCAAACACCTCGAACTGTCCTTTCACGTCGGGGGCACAATTATCCAGCCAACCCCAAGAGTTGAACGAGTTATATAGTACAAAAGCTTTCACGGTGTAGCCCTGCTGTACCAAAGCCTCAACCAAATGAGACCCGATGAAACCATCAGCCCCTGTTACAAGAATTTTTTTCATGTTTATGCCAGCTGTATGATGATTAATTCGCTTTTGCCAGAAGATATTGAATCATAACCTCTGGATCTCCGATATTGGCATTCAGAAATGCTGCTCGACTCCTTTGAACCTCGCTGCTATGCCACCATCTCTCCGGATTGTCTTTAATTCGATTGACAAAGTCCGCCGCCGCGTCAGGGTTAGTTTGGCATATTCCGGCCTCGATCAATGCATCAAAAACCCCCATATACTTTTCCGTAAGTAGATATGTATCTTGGTTCCAAATGAAGATCGTTGGGATGTTCGCAATGATTGATTCCAGATAGGCGGTACTTAAATAATTAACTATCACCAAGCGTGATCGTTGCATCAATGACCGCGCTGAGATTGGAGAGTCATCATCGTATACTTTTACTGTATTTAAATAGGGCGCCAATACCATCGACTGATCCCAGATCAACCACTCGCGCATCAACCTCGAGGGATATGAACGGATATACAGTTTGCTTAGAGTTTCTTCACCTAGCTTGGCGAGAAAACGCTGGTTCATATCAATAAACGCTATCGCACGATAAGCCCCGGACTCTCCATAACATGTGTTTATTTCTGGCATATGCATTAGCGCCGGGGCTGAAACAAATAAAATATCACGCTCTTTAACACCCCTATCATCTTTCTCTATCCAAGGATATAAGGATGCTCCACGAATAAGATTGGGGGTCGATGAGTCCTCCCATCCAAGCGATACAAACTCGTCAACTAATGGGGCAAGATACTTTAAATTACTACCCACGAAAAAATGTGAGAGATAGTTATGCTCGTTGTAAATATGCTTAACATCCCGTTGCTGCAATACTGCCAAGGCCAGAGCTGAATGCGTCTGGCCAATCCACCATTCACATACAACCCAGCGTAAATCCGGATAGCGATTGAAATGCGAATTAAGCCGTGCATATACATGCGGAAAGTCTTCAACGAACATTTTCGGCATCCCATGCCGCAGACATGCAAAGACAAATTTATCGAAACGATCAAAGCCTGGCTCATTCTGAACCAGTTGGTCACGCAGTCTCCACTGTGGCGCCGAGTTCGAAAGCGGCATTATGGGCAATGGGATAGTTTGGATGCGCCCCGCGCTCTCGGCTACTAACCGATCCCTATACTCGGGGGAAAAGGAGCAGTCAATAATACCCACCTTCGGGCTACGAGTACGCAGAGTACGCAGAAATCGGCCTACAACCTTATGTGCAACTCGCCGGGGGTTAAGCTGTCGCCACAAGCCTCTCGATTGCGGCTTCAATGATTTGGTATTCGGTCTAGGGGAAGACGTATTACTCCGCCAAGACGCGAACTGGCCTGGATGAAAAAGCCCACAATAAATACTAAATAGCTGCTCCTGCCCTAAGTCTGTGTTCTGAAACATCTGCCTGTGCTCGTCGAAGTCTACAGGAATGCGATAGGACTCTTGGTCTAGTACGCGACAGTCGTGAAGCATCGGGTTTAAATATGTTTCGCACGTCTTAAACAGGTCATAGCAAAGGCTTACGTGACGCAAAATGGAGAGTGAAAATGCTTTCTGCCAGAAGTGGACGCCGTGACTCGATCCGTGCAACTTATCAAGCCTATGAGCCAAGATATCACTGTATTGATGAAATTTTCGGTCGACGAATTCATGGTCGTGAAGAAATTCTTCACGTGTGGCACGAGAGGGGGGAGCCGCCTGCACTTCATCGTAATCAGCAAAACACCCCTCCCGCTCAAGCACATGCACGATGTAAGGATCAACCGCGAACAATCTCTTGGCATTCGGTAGCCAAACATTTCGATGTGTAGAAACCACAAAATTCGATTTCACGAACACCCGCTGGCCTTAGTTTCACTGCGCGCCATGGGAAGCGTTATATCCCGGAAAGTTTTCTCTGCTTTCTTCAGATCTCTGACTGTAAGGCAGGAAGCGATCAATGAATATCCTTCATTCAATTTGTCAAATCGTCGAGATGGTTTTATTGGCTGCAAGTAGCTCCGATGGCGCGCCCTCTGCCACCACCCTGCCCTGCTCCAACCGGTATAGCCGATCGCAGCTTTCAACAGTAGATATACGATGAGCAACGATCAGAATGGTCTTGCTGCCTTGAAGCGCTGTGACGGCTTGCATCACACCGTGCTCGGTGGCGATATCGAGCGAACTGGTGGCTTCGTCCAACACCAGCACGGCGGGGTCGTGGTAGAGCGCCCGGGCGATGCCGATGCGCTGGCGTTGGCCGCCCGAAAGTCGAATGCCGCGCTCGCCCACGAAAGTCTCCAGCCCGTTGGGTAGGCCCGCGACAAACTCCTCCAGTTGCGCGGCTTGGATGGCGCGCTGCACGGCGGCATCATCAATCTGCTCGTCGGCCAGGCCAAAGGCCACATTGCGCCGCAGGGTGTCATCGGTGAGGAAAATCGACTGCGGTACATAGCCGATCTGATCTTGCCAGTTTCGTAAATTTGACTGAATGTCCCGGCCATCCATTCGCACATCGCCTGTATCGGGAGTGAGCAGGCCGAGCAGAATATCCACCAACGTGCTCTTGCCCGCACCGCTGGCGCCGATAAAGCCGACCGATTCGCCCCGCTGGATAGCCAGCGAGATGCTTTTGAGTGCGGGTTTTGCGGCACCCGGGTAGATATAGGTGACCTGGCTCAGCGCCAGGTCTACATGAAATGGCGTGACGGGGATGCGAGTGCCGGCTACTTCCGGGGCGGTGAGATTGAGCTCCGTGTGCAGGGTATCAATCGCAGGCAGGCCGTAGCGCAGCGACTGCATCGCACCCAATATCCGATTGACCGAGGGCATGAGACGAAAGGCGGCTGCCGCGAACAAGCCCAGGGTGGGCAGCACGGCTTCGAGCGCGCGGCCCTGCATCAGCATGCTAATCACCAGTATGGCGAGGCCACTGACTGCAAGCAATTCCAGCCACAATCGCGGGAGTTGTTGCAAGGTAGCTTGCAGTTGCCCAACACGAGCACTCTGGGCATTGTGCACGCGGTATTGCTCCAGAAAATCGGCTTCGCGCCCGAGCAATTTCACATCCTTGGCACCGCCCAGACCCTGTTGCAAGTGCTGAATACTCAAACCATCATGATATTGGCGCGCTTGACCCCAGCGCGCGATGCGTCCGCGAGTGAGGCGGTAGAACCCCCAAGCGGCTGCGCCCAATACACTCACCACAATCAATGCGCCTAGCGGCTCAACGATGAGGAGCAAGCTGCACAGGCCGAGCATTACCAACGACTCGGTGAACAACATCATGCCTGGCTGTATCCCGTTGAAAGTGAACATGCTCACCTCGCCGGTGACATTACGCATCAACTGTGCCGAGTTGCGCTGCAAGTGAAACGTATAAGGCTGGCGCAAATAAATAGTGAACAGGCGCTGCGAAAGCTGCGCCTGCACACCGAAGGCAAAACGCGTCTGCCGCCAGGCAAGTAAAGCCATAAACAATGCCTTAATGAGATACACCCCCACCAGCACTAACATGCCTCCGATGACAAGACTTTGCTGACTGGGATTGTCCAGCGCTTGAAGTACTGGTTGGAGCACCGGGTAGTTGTGCGCGAAATCATGCTTCGTGAGCAGCGCGAGCGCCGGGATTAACAGACCCACGCCGAGTGTCTCCAGTACCATGCCGACAAGCATCATGCTCAGCAACACCGCCGCACTGCGACGCTCGGCGGGCGTGAGTAGGCTCCAGATTTTGCGAGTGGTTGACTGTTTGCTTGTGGGGAACATTTTTAATTTATTACCCAGGCAGCCGTTCGCTCTTGGAAGCTTGAATCTGCGCCGCTTCTCGCTGTAGATTTTCTACCTCGCTTTTCAGTGCCTCGTATTCCGCTACTTTGAATTTAAGGAATTGCACCGTAACCCGGGATTTTTCTTCGACACCCCGCGGCGTGAGCAAATAAATATAGGCTTTTTTGTTTTGGTTATTGCGAAAGTTATTCGCTTTCACCCAGCCTTTTGCTATCAGCGCCTTGAGGCAATAGTTCACCTTGCCGAGACTGACGCCCAATTCTTTCGCCAACTCGCGCTGGCTGATTTCGGGCTCGGTTTCAAGGCGCTTTAATATCTTGTAGCGGTATTCATCGCTTAGCATGGTTAAACCGGCAACGCGTAGGTGGCAGCATTAAGCTATACGCCAGCCTGCGTTCAACTGTTGAACAGCCGCTATTTGAGCACTTTTCTGGCGCGGGATCAAGCGATGCCAGGACTGCCTTCGTACAGACCATCCAGGCTGACTTGCTTCTCCACTGACTTGGCATCACTTCATTGTCTGATGTGAAATGTGCGGCGGCAAACTTCTATCCAACGCCGTTCCTGTCAATCAGCACATATTCATGCAGGCTGGTCATGCGGTTTTCGCTTCAGGCTAAATCAGGCCGGTTGATTGCAATCCAGTTATTTACAACTTGGTAGAGTTGCTCTGCTTGCTTGATACACTCAATCACTGACTGCTCGCTGATTGGGTCGCCTTCGTAATCATTGACATTGCGTTGCTTGCGCAATGCATCCAGCACAATGACCGTGCTCTGCTCCAACCCGATGGTTTTTGGAAGGGTATGAATCGCAGTTTGGTGATGCCCCGGCTGACTGGTAGAGGTGCGATACCGATTCGCCCACAGCGCTACCATTGCGCACTGCATGATGGCCTTGTAGGCGACATCGAAACGCGTCTCTCCGCTGACCGCCTCTATCCGCGCATCCGCGATATTGCGTGCGGCGGCTTGCAGCAAACGCTGCACTGCTGCGCGCGTCGGGTTATGCGGTTGAAGCTGTTTGGTCTTGAGTAAGTTTTCTAAGCTCATCTTCGCTGCCCACTATAAATAGTTTGGGTTTGGACAAGACTTCCCGAATAAACGAATCATCACGGGTGCTGCGCCGGTGAAATTCATCCGGCGAATACACCACCGGGTTAATCTCACGCCGCAAGGTCGCTTGAGCCGGATGCAATATCTGCACCGCATCGGCAAAGCCCAGGCTACCCACCAGCATCACATCCACATCGCTACCGGGATGCTGCTCACCGCGCGCCAGCGAACCGAACACGAACGCCAGGCTGATCTGCTTCTTAACTGGGTTCAGTGCCTTTGCCAGCACATCCACCAGCCCGGAAGTCTTGCGCAAAATGCTCGCCAATTCCTCGAACACCGGACAATCCCGGTTCGCGCTATAGCGCACCTGATTCCCCATGTTTTCCCGAACCAACAACCCCGCCTCTGCCAGTCGCACCAACTCTTTATGCAAGGTACCCGCCGCCGTATCCGTCAGACGGGCGATTTCGCGCACATAATAGCTCTGCTCTGGATTCAGCAGCAGTAAACCCAACACGCGTTGACGATAGGTTCCGAAAAGAAGTGAGGCAAGCATAATGTAGTATTTGTTGCTACGATTGAAGCTATTATTGCTACAGTATAATCATTATGCAAGTGTAATGGTGATCGCTTATGCGGCACCCTTGGCCTGGATGCCTCAGTTATCGCCAGGTCGTGATGACTATGTCGCTGATTCAAATTACATTACTCGGAAAATTGACCGACAATCCTGAATCCCTCGCGCTCCGCTACCAGGCTCAAACGGACGTCCTATGCACACTTACAGAACAAGTGATGGGTTACAAGCGGCTGCCTCTTGACAATAAAAGCAAGCGTAGATATATTTAATATATCTTTATTGTTTGCGAGAATATCATGACGACTACAACCAAACCGGATCAACTATTACTCCGTTTCCGGCAAACCGACACGCAGAACGGCATTAGTCGATCAACCGTGGGGAAGCTAGCCGAATTTCTCGGTTTTACCGGAGAAACGCAAGTGATTCACTATGCGCTGCGCAAGCTCGCGAAAGAAGTGCTGCCGGCATATGAAGCTGACGATGGCGAACTAACAACGGCACAGTTAGCCGCAATCCGCAAAGCTACACCCCAAGGCCATGCAAAGTCAGTCAAATCGAGCTTGTTCTAGGCGTGAGAATACATTGGTGGCCAACGCCAGAAGCTGGCGAAATCGCATGGTGCCACTTCTCTGAAAACAAGGGCATCAAACCAGGGCCAAAACCTCGGCCCGCTTTGATCGTCAAAGTTTTTGACGATCAAACACCCCATCTCATTGTATTGGTAGCCTACGGCACAAACCAGAAAACTAACCAGCTCCGTTCCGGAGAATTCCTTCTCGCCAACAGCGAAGCCGCAGCCTACCAGCTCGCGGGCTTGAGCTACTCAACTAAATTCAGTTTCCACAGCACAGTGGAATTACCATACAGCAGCGAATGGTTCAAAGTTCCGCCCGGCGCCCCAAATGGTCAAACACCAAAATTGGGCGTGCTTCATCCAAGCCTGATGCAACGTGTACGCGCCGCATGGGAAGCGGTTAAGCTTATGACAAAAGCTTAACCCAGTTTTTCGTTCCACTGCACCTCAAACCCCAAGGTCGCGCCTTGACTTCCATTCGCCTCAGCGGGTAGTCGCCAAGTTCGCGCGGGAGAGCTTGGCTGGCCAGAAGCAGGCCGATAACATGGCGCAGCTTGCTCATATCCCTGCCGCGTTTCCGGCTAGTTTGGCGATGGTGCCCGAGGACTTCATCGTCAGGACGTGGGCTAACTGTGGATTACATCCCAAACCAACCACTGAAAACGATCACAAACCCGCCAGCGATAACGATGTTATTCCGCCAGCGGCGGTATTCATACTTGCGGCCTTTCTATGACCCTCTTTGGGGGTAGTTGAACTCTATGCGGCCATTCTTTGCAGTGGCTTGATTTTAGGGCTTGGCTGTTGTTCGGCTTGCCACAAGTCCCACTGTGTCTGCATTCCAAGCCATACATCAGGGGATGTGCCAAGCCATGCAGACAGGCGCAAGGCCATCCCTGCCGTTACTCCCGCCTTACCGTTTAACACCTTGGGAAGCGTGACACGGGATACCTGCAATGCCTTTGCTGCACTCGTCACCGTCATGTCTTCCGGAATCCATTCCCGCAAAACTTCACCGGGGTGTGCTGGGTTGTGCATTCTGCTCATTTCAAATATCTCCTAATGGTAATCCTGATAATCTACCAGTTCGGCGTCACCACCTTCAAAGGTGAAGGTCATGCGCCAGCTTCCGTTAACTGTCACGGAAAAATGCCCCGCCAGATTGCCATTCAGCGGGTGAAATCTCCAGCCTGGTGCATTCATGTCATCTGCGCGCTTCGCACTGTCCACCATGGTCAACATAATGCGCAGCTTACCGGCGTGATGCGGCTGTATGCCAGCCTTGCTCTATCAGCCGGGTCAAGCTCGTACGCTCCTTCGCCGCCAGGGACTTGGCCTTGGTTAGCAGCCCATCATCAATATCAAGCGTTGTTCTCATGGTCATCCCATCAAGCAATATGCAGATTTATGCATAAAATATCCGGGGCGGGCAAAGGAATCAAGTTTGTTTGGGGCAGAGGGAATTGTAGATTTGGTTCATCCGGCTTTCGTGTGGGTAACGAGCAACGCACATGGCCATACTGGCAGCAAGCTCCCTCGCCCCTTTAGGGGAGAGGGGTAAATGCAAGCCGATTACCCCCGTCCCTCCCACAAGTGGGAGAGGGCGATGTTCGAACTGCCAGAGCCTTACCCACACGAAAACCGGATGAACCCTAATTTCATTAGAAATGGAGCACCGGTCTTTCTGCCATCGCGGCATTTTGCATCACACCCAGCCCCGCCGCTCGATTTCGGCAATCATTTTGTCGGCCGCGGCAATGAGTGCCGGCACAAAAGCATGGCCCGATTGCAGTGCGCTGGCGAGCACGGCGGGGTCTTCAACGTATTCGTGAACCATCTGATTTCTAAGATTGCGCATGGTCATCCACTCATCAGCGGAGTTGATCAGACCCAAGCGTTCGGCCCGGTCAAGATTGTCGATTGCGGCGGCGTGAACACGCTTCCAAACAGGCGCTGGTCGGTGGTGGCGAGATGCAGGCATTCTTTGCGCACGACGCGCGCCAAAAACCGCAGGCGCAATACGTTTTTGGGTTCCACTGTCATAGCAATCGCCCCTCTTTGAATGCACTATCGTGGATGGGCAAACGCATGAGGTTGGGCGCGCTGAGCAGCACATCTACTTTGCGGCCAAACATGACGCGCGATACTAGCGCGGACATCCGCGCGGCCATCAGTGCGGGATTGTCTACCGGCTCCGGTAATTCGAGCATTAGGTCGAGGTCGCCGCCGTTTGCCGTGTCATCAAGTCTGGAGCCGAAAACGCGCACACGGGATCGATCCCCCCCTACTCGGCGCGCAAGTTGGCGAATAGCTTGAATTTGGTAATCAGTCAGACGCATGGATTGGCTGTTTTCAACACCGGGAACAAAGCGACATTACGCGCGTTGGGGCAATTGGACTGACAGGCTGCGTGCCGCAAGAAATCATGGTAAGCCGCATTTTAACCCATACGCTCCCGTTATTTATCGCGCATTCAAAGCCGCACCGTGCCCGCATCGAGTTGCTGCAAAAAATCCTGATAAGCCGCGCGCAGCCCTTCTTCCACTAGGACTTGCGGCTTCCAGCCGAGCGCGGTCAGGCGCGAGCCGTCCACCCATTTGCGCGGTGCGCCGTCGGGTTTGGTCGTGTCGTACGTCAGCTCGCCGCTAAAGCCCACGACCTTCGCCACTATCTCGGCCACTTCGCGGATGGTCATATCGCTGCCGGCGCCGATGTTGATGAATTCGCCCAGAGCTTTCGCATCAAACCGCTCCATGAGAAATACGCAGGCATCGGCCATGTCAGCGCTGGCCAGAAACTCGCGCCGCGCATTGCCGGTGCCCCACACTGTGACTTGTTTGTCGCCGCGCACCTTTGCCTCGTGCATGCGCCGAATCAGGGCCGGCAGCACATGCGAATCCTGCGGATGATAATTGTCATTCGGGCCATACAGGTTAGTCGGCATCACGCTTAGGAAATTCGTGCCGTATTGGCGATTATAGGCCGAGCACATTTTGATGCCGGCGATTTTGGCCACCGCATAAGGTTCGTTGGTGGGCTCGAGCGCGCCGGTCAACAAGTGCTCCTCTTTCATCGGCTGCGGCGCGAGCTTCGGATAGATGCAGGTGGAGCCCAGAAACAATAGCTTTTTCACGCCATGCAGATAAGCGCCATGGATCAAGTTACACTCGATCATCAGATTGTAATAAATGAAGTCCGCGGGATAGGTGTTGTTGGCGTGGATGCCACCCACTTTGGCTGCGGCGACGAATACGTAGTCGGGTTTTTCCGCCGCGTAAAACTCCTGCACCCCCCGCTGATCGCTTAGATCGAGCTCGGCGCGATTACGCGTCACAAGATTGCCATAGCCGCCGGCTTGCAAGCGCCGCAGGATGGCGGAGCCGACTAGGCCACGGTGTCCGGCGATGAATATTTTTGCGTTACGATCCATGTGCGATAGTTGTTTCAGCTAAGAGGGAATCCGGCGGGTCAGGTTCAGCGCGACGATATCCTGTACGTCGGGGTTTTTTGCGAGCACATCCGGCGCTTCGGGACACTTCTCACCGATCCGGATCAAGCAACGCCGCAGGGATTCGAGTTTTTGCTCGATCACTTCCCGATCCATGCCGCCCTCCTCTCGTCAAGAATCCTTCTGTAGTACGGCATGAAATCCGCCTCTTCGAAGAGATGGCGCTTGATAAGTTCGGCATAGCGTTCGTCTGTTCCCAGGATACGCAAGCCGCGCTTGATGATCTGCGCGAGCAGCGGTTCGCCCACGGTATGTAGATCGATGAGGTCGATTGGGCGTCCGGTAGCCTCGGCCAATTCGGCCATGAGCGCCATCTTTTCATCCACGTTAAGAGCGCGCTCCGCAGCCACCGCCAGGTCGACATCGCTCTCGCGGCTGGCACGGCCAGTGGCAATCGAACCGAACAGAATCGCCAAACGGATCTCGGGGTGGCGGGTTAAGACGGCTCGGATCGATTCCAGGGGGGTTAGGGCCATATGATTCAATCTGCCGATAAAGGCCTTGCCTGCATAGCGTGGATATACTTGCCAATTTTATTCATGGTAGTCGAAAGCGCCATATCCGTGCCGCTTAACTAGCTCATCGCGTTCAGCGGCCTTCAAGTCTTCCCGAACCATTTCAGCCACCAGTTCTTTGAACGTGACTTTCGGCACCCAGCCTAGTTTGTTTTTGGCCTTGCTCGGATCGCCCAGCAACGTTTCCACTTCAGTCGGCCGAAAATAGCGCGCGTCCACGGCGACGATGCAATTGCCTGTTTCGTTGTAGCCCTTCTCGTCCACGCCCGCGCCTTCCCAGCGGATTTTCATGCCCAGTTCTTCAGCAGCGGCATTCACGAAATCGCGCACGCTGTATTGCACCCCGGTGGCGATCACGAAATCCTCGGCATGATCTTGCTGTAGCATCAGCCACTGCATTTCCACATAGTCTTTGGCATGCCCCCAGTCGCGCTGGGCATCCAGGTTGCCGAGGTAGAGGCATGCCTGCAGGCCGAGCTTGATGCGTGCCAAGGCGCGAGTGATTTTGCGCGTCACAAAAGTTTCGCCGCGCACCGGCGATTCGTGGTTAAACAGGATGCCGTTGCAGGCATACATGCCGTAGGCTTCGCGATAGTTGACGGTGATCCAGTAGGCATAAAGCTTGGCCACGGCATAGGGCGAGCGCGGGTAAAACGGGGTAGTTTCGCGTTGCGGAATTTCCTGTACTTTGCCGAAAAGTTCCGAGGTGGAGGCTTGATAGAAGCGGGTCTTTTTCTCCAGGCCCAGTATCCGGATCGCCTCCAGTACGCGTAGTGTGCCCAGGGCATCCGAGTTGGCGGTGTATTCCGGTTCTTCGAATGACACCGCCACATGGCTTTGCGCCGCGAGGTTATATATCTCGGTCGGCTGCACTTGTTGGATGATCCGAATCAGGCTGCTGGAGTCGGTCATGTCGCCATAGTGGAGAACAAACTTGCGTCCCGCCATATGCGGATCTTGATAGAGATGATCGATGCGGTCGGTGTTGAAGAGTGAGGAGCGGCGTTTGATGCCGTGTACTTCGTAGCCTTTGTTTAGCAGAAACTCCGCAAGGTAGGCGCCATCTTGGCCGGTGATCCCTGTGATCAGTGCGATTTTTTTCGTCATTGAACTTTACCCGCTAAAAAACACGATCGGACAACAATGCCTGCAGATAAATACCATAACTGCTTTTCCCGAGCGCTTCGGCCAATTTAGCGAGCTGCGGGCCGGCAATATATCCCGACCGATAAGCAATTTCTTCCGGACAGGCTATTTTCAACCCCTGCCGCTTCTCGATGGTTTGAATGAATTGCGATGCTTCGAGCAGCGATTCATGCGTGCCGGTATCGAGCCAGGCCATGCCGCGACCCATGACTTGCACGTCGAGTGCACCTTGCGCCAGGTAAACGCGATTGATGTCGGTGATTTCCAACTCGCCGCGTGCCGATGGCTTAAGCGATTTGGCGATCTCCACTACACTCGTGTCGTAGAAATACAATCCTGTTACCGCGTAGCGTGACTTTGGCGCCTTGGGTTTTTCTTCGATGGACAGGGCGTGACCTTGGGCATCGAATTCCACCACGCCGTAGCGCTCGGGGTCGGTCACCGGATAAGCGAACACCGTGGCGCCCGCGGTTTTAGCGGCGGCGCATTTAAGATCGTTCGCCAATTCGTGGCCGTAAAAAATATTGTCGCCCAGCACCAGCGCGCAGGCATCACTGCCGATGAAACCAGCGCCGACCAGGAATGCTTGCGCGATGCCCTCCGGCTTGGGCTGCACCGCGTACTGAATATTCAGCCCCCACTGGCCGCCATCACCCAACAATTGCTCGAAGCGCGGCGTGTCTTGCGGCGTGGAAATCACCAAGATATCGCGTATCCCCGCCAGCATCAGCGTGGAGAGCGGATAGTAGATCATCGGCTTGTCGTATACCGGCAACAGTTGCTTGGAGACCGCCTGCGTCACCGGATACAAACGCGTGCCGGAACCCCCGGCGAGGATGATGCCCTTCATGTGCGGCCGCCCCCATAGTTCTTAGCCAACCAACCTTGATATTCGCCGCTCACCACATGTGCCACCCAGCTTTGATTTTCCAGATACCACTGCACGGTTTTGCGAATACCGGTTTCGAAGGTCTCGCTCGGACGCCACTTCAATTCGCTTTCGATCTTGCGCGCATCAATGGCGTAACGGCGGTCATGACCGGCGCGGTCTTTGACGTAGATGATGAGCGCGGCATAAGGTTGCGTGGCGGGCTTTAACTCGTCCAAGAGCGCGCACACGGTTTTTACCACGTCGATGTTGGCCATCTCATTGCAACCGCCGATGTTGTAGGTCTCACCCACGCGGCCTTGTTCCAGCACCGCGCGGATCGCGCTGCAATGGTCGCCTACATATAGCCAATCACGCACGTTGAGGCCATCGCCATAAATCGGCAGCGGCTTGCCATTCAGCGCGTTCAAAATGATCAGCGGGATCAATTTTTCCGGAAACTGATAAGAGCCATAGTTATTAGAGCAATTCGTTGTGAGCACCGGCAAGCCATAGGTGTGGTGGTAGGCGCGCACTAAATGATCGGAAGCCGCCTTGGAGGCGGAGTATGGGCTATTCGGTGCATACGGCGTGGTCTCGGTAAACGCCGCATCGTTCGGGCCGAGCGAGCCATATACCTCATCAGTCGAGACATGCAGAAAACGAAACGCCGCGCGTTGCTCCTCGGCTAATCCGCTCCAATACGCACGTACCGCTTCGAGTAAATGAAACGTGCCGAGCACATTGGTTTGCACAAAATCTTCCGGGCCGTGAATCGAGCGATCAACATGACTCTCGGCGGCGAAATTCACGATCGCGCGCGGTTGATATTGCTGGAGCAGTTTTTCTATTAGCGCCGCATCGCCGATATCGCCACGCACGAAAATATGCCGCGGATCATCTTTGAGGGCGGCCAGATTTTCCAGATTGCCAGCATAGGTGAGCTTGTCCAGGTTGACGACTGGACCGCGGTTGCTGGCCAGCCAATCCAGGACGAAATTCGCGCCGATGAAACCCGCGCCACCGGTAACTAAAATCATGCGGCACGACTCCCGTAATACGCCTTATACCACGCCACAAACTTCCCAATACCCACCGCCAGCGGCGTGCTCGGCGCAAAGCCCACCGCCGCGCGCAGCGCATCGATATCGGCATACGTCGCATGCACATCACCCGGCTGCATCGGCAACATGTTTTTCACGGCTTGCTTACCCACGGCTTTTTCGATGGTCTCGATAAAGGTCATCAACTCCACCGGCTCATGATTGCCGATGTTGTAGATGCGAAACGGCGCGTAGCTCGTGGCCGGGCTGGGTTGGGCCGTATCGAAATCCGGATCGCCCGCGGGAATCTTATCCAGCACCCGCACCACACCTTCCACGATATCGTCGATATAAGTGAAATCGCGCTGCATTTTGCCTTCGTTGAACACATCGATGGGACGGCCAGCCAGCATCGCGCCGGCAAACAGCGAGGGCGACATATCCGGCCGGCCCCAGGGTCCATACACGGTGAAGAAACGCAGGCCGGTAGTGGGCAGCGCATACAGATGGCTGTAAGTGTGCGCCATCAACTCATTGGCTTTTTTGCTCGCGGCGTACAAACTCACCGGATGATCCACCGCGTCCTCCTCGGAAAACGGCATTTTGGTGTTGGCGCCGTACACGCTGGAGCTGCTGGCAAAAACCAAATGCTCCACGCCGTGATGGCGGCAACCTTCCAGCACATTCACGAAGCCGACTAAGTTCGAGTCCACATAAGCATGCGGGTTTTCCAGCGAATAGCGCACGCCGGGCTGCGCCGCGAGATTGATCACGCGATTGAAACGGTGTTCCGCAAATAAGCGATCCATCCCGGATCGATCGGCTATATCCATCTGCACGAAACGAAACGCCGCATGCGGCTCAAGCTGCTTCAAGCGGTCGCGCTTCAACTGCACGTCGTAGTAATCGTTGAGGTTGTCGATGCCGACCACTTCATCCCCGCGCGCGAGCAAACGCAAGGTCGTATGCATGCCGATGAAACCTGCGGCCCCGGTAACCAATACTTTCAATTGCGTCTCCCTTTTTGTAATGCCATGAGCTTTGCGTATTTCATCAGACTATTGTGGCAACCGATCGCGATATGAGTGAAACCTGCCACGCCATCCAAGAAACCCAGGCGCAGCACATAAAATTTAATGAAGCGCAGCCACGGGCTCAACACCAATTGCGCCGCCCGCGTCCGCTTACCTTGTTTAAACAAGGCCTCGGCTTGCAGCGTGGTATAGCGATTTTGCTTGTCCAAATACGCCGCCAAATCTTCGCCTGATTCATGCATCAGATCGCCGCGTAAACGCGCCGGCGCGCCATCCAACACCACTTTCTCGTGCACCGGGTCTTCAGACCAACGGCCATGGCCGCGATGAAACAAACGCAGCGACCAATCGGGATAGCCCTCGCCGTGCTTCAGCCAGCGCCCCAAAAAGCGATTGCAGCGCGGCATTTCAAAACCCTGCGCCACGGGCAAGGTTAACGCTGTTTCAATTGAGGCACGCAGCGGCGCGCTCACGCGCTCATCCGCATCCACGCACAGCACCCAATCGTGGCGCGCTTGGGTGATCGCGAATTGTTTTTGCGCGCCGTATCCCAGCCAATCTTGATGCACCACGCGCGCGCCGTATTTTTGCGCCAGCGCCACCGTATCATCACGGCTGCCGCAATCCACCATCACGACCTCATCCGCGAACGCGACACTTTGGAGACAGGACTCCAATTGCGCGCCGGCATTCAGCGTGATAATGACGGCGGAAAACGGCTCTCGGCTAGCCATGGGCGGGATTCAAAAAGGGGTAATTTTAGCTGAATCCGTGTAAGCTTAGCGCAGTATTTACCAGCCATGACACGCATTCTTCTCATTAAATCTTCGTCCATGGGCGATGTGATTCACAATCTGCCCATTGTCGCCGATATTCGCACGCGCTATCCCGAGTCTGAACTGCACTGGCTGGTCGAGGAAACGTTCGCCGATATTCCGCTTATGCATCCGGGTGTGAATCGCGTGATCCCGGTCGCGCTGCGAAGCTGGCGCAAATCGCTCTACCGCCCGCAAACCTGGCGCGAGATGCGCGCCTTCCGCGCCGGTTTAGCGCAAACGAATTACGATTTCATTCTCGACACGCAGGGCTTGCTCAAAAGTGGATTGCTCGCACGTCTGGCGCAAGGTAAGCGTTTGGGATTGGATCGTGAGAGTGTGCGCGAGCCGCTGGCCGCTTGGTGCTATGACACGACGTTTAGCGTTGATCCCGCTGCGCATGCGGTAGTGCGCTACCGCGCATTAGCGGCACAAGCTTTCGCGCTCGCGCCGAATCTTCCGCTCGACTACGGCATCCACGTTCCCGATCTCGCACTGCATTGGCTGCCGGAAAGCCGTTATGCGGTGTTGTTACACGCTACCAGCCGCGCAGAAAAACTCTGGCCGGAAACGCATTGGATCAGGCTCGGTCACGCCTTGCAGCAACGTGGCATTGTGAGCGTGTTGCCGTGGGGCAGCCTCGCGGAATACGAGCGCGCGCAAGGGCTAGCGCAGGCGATTCCGAGCGCCATTCTCGCGCCGCGCCTGACACTTAAAGAAGCGGCAGTAATACTAAAGCTTGCGGCGCTAGTCGTCGGCGTCGATACCGGTTTGGTGCATTTGGCTACGGCCGTCGGCACGCCGACTATCGGCATTTACTGCGGCTCGGATCCGGCGAAGAATGGACTTTATGCCGCGACACCGATACGCAATCTAGGCGGCCCTGATAATACGCCCAGCAGCGCGCAAGTCATCGCCGCCGCCGAAAGTCTGCTGCATGTTTAAGCCGCGCTTTTTCTATACGCTTGCGCTCTATTTATTGCTGCCCTTCATTCCGCTGCGGCTACTGTGGCGCGCGCGCAAACAGCGGGCTTACCTGCGCCACTGGCCGGAGCGCTTCGGTTGGTATCCCGCGGCGTCGCAGCCAGCAGTCATTTGGATCCACGCCGTATCCGTAGGCGAAACGCGCGCCTGTGCGCCGCTCATCGATGCGCTGCAAATACGTTACCCTCAGCACCGGATTTTGCTCACCCACATGACACCCACCGGGCGCGAAACCGGGCACGCCTTATTCGGCACACGCGTAATCCAAACCTACCTGCCCTACGATTATCCGGGCGCGATGCGGCGCTTTTTAAGCCACTTCAACCCCGCATTCGGGCTGCTGATGGAAACCGAGTTGTGGCCTAATTTGATCGCCACCTGCCAACAACGCGGCACGCCGCTCGCACTCATCAACGCCCGGCTCTCGGCACGTTCGGCGCGCGGTTATGCGCGCGTGGCTGGCCTGGCGCGCGATACGCTGCACGCTCTGCCGCTGATCTGCGCGCAAACCAGCGCGGACGCTGAACGCTTTACGCAACTCGGTGCTCGCCATATTACCGTCACCGGCAATATGAAATTCGATGTCGCGCCGCCGCCAAATGCGGCAGACCAAGCGCTCCAATTGCGTGCCTTATGGGGCGAACAGCGCGCTGTGGTGCTCCTTGCGAGCACGCGCGAGGGAGAAGAAGCGCTCGTTCTAGATGCGCTCGGCACACTTCTTCCTCATCAATTGCTAGTGATTGTGCCGCGTCACCCGCAACGCTTCGATGCTGTCGCCGCGCTGCTCGCGGCGCGCGGCATCCCATTTCAGCGTCGCAGCGAAAACGCGCCGATACGCGCCGATACGCAAACGATACTGGGGGACAGCATGGGGGAAATGTTCGCTTACTACGGCGCGGCGGATATCGCCATCATCGGCGGCAGCTTGCTGCCCTTCGGCGGCCAAAATTTAATCGAAGCTTGCGCCATGGGCGTGCCGGTAATCCTTGGTCCGCACACCTACAACTTCGCGCAAGCGGCAGAAGATGCCGTAGCGGCAGGCGCGGCGCTACGCGTGAGCGATGCGCGCGACGCGTTAACGCAAGTGCAGCGGCTACTGCAGGACACGGCCACGAGAAAGCAAATGGGAGAAGCGGCGCAGCGGTTTGCGGCAACGCATCGCGGCGCAACAGCGCGCACCTTAACCGCGATCGAAGAACAACAGCTCGCTAGTTAATGGGCTTTGCCGCTTGATTCAACCAGGTGTTTACCTTAGTCACATCGGCCTCATTCAGGGTGCCGACGGCCGCGCCTAATTTCAACTGCGCCAGAATGTAGCTATATAAAGCCTGGGCCAGATCGCGCCGCGCGCTGAACAATTGCTGCCGCGCATTGAGTTGATCGACGCTGGTGCGCACACCGACTTCGAGACCCAGCTTGGTGGAATCGAGCGAACTTTGGTTGGAGATAACCGCTTGTTGCAGCGCCTTGACTTGGGCAATGCCACTGGTGACGCCCAGATATGCTTGGCGCGCTTGTTGCGTCACTCTGCGTCGCGTGGCATCCAGTTCCTGGCGCGCTTTTTCCTGGTTCGCCACCGCTTCGCGCACTTTAGAACTGGTCGCACCGCCTTGGAACAGCGGCAGGTTCAATTGCACACCGACGGTCTTGGCCGTTTGGTCGTAACCCAGGCTACCGCTTTGGTTATTTTGACCATAGCTCGCGACCAAATCCAGCGTGGGCATGTGTCCACCGCGCGCCTTGCGCACTTCTTCGCCGGCGATTTCGAGCGCTGCCTGCGCAATTTTCACATCGGGATTTTGCGCTAAGGCTTTTTCTACCCAGGCATCCATGCTGGTCGGCACGGGCGCTTGCAGCGGGACTTCGCCTTTCACCGTGACCAGTTCCCCGGCGGGATGGCCGATGATTTGTTCTAGGGCATTCTGTTTGTTTTCGAGATCGTTCTGGATGGCAATTTCTTGCGCTGCGGTGAGGTCAAAGCGCGCTTGCGCATCGTGCGTATCGGTGATGGTGGAAGTACCCACTTCGAAATTGCGTTTGGCCTGCGCTAGCTGTTCGGAGATCGATTCCTTTTGTGCTTCTGCCAGCGTCACGCTGTATTGCGCCAGCAGCACATCGAAATACGCCTGCGCCACGCGCACGATCAAATCTTGCTGGGCGGCGGTAAATTGCGCATCGACTTGCTCGACCCCAAACTTGGCTTGCGCATATTGCGCATAATTTTGGGCGCGATATAAGGGCTGGTTGAGCGTGACGGCGTAGCCACTCGCGCTGTATTTTCTGACACCGCTGGGGAAAATCGAAGGACCGTTATATTGCGTATCCACATCGTTCGCCGAGGCGTTGCCCGACAAATTCACCGAAGGCAGCAACAGCGCGCGCCCTTGGGGTAATTGTTCTTGGCCCGCGACTTGCGCCGATCTGGCGGCCTGGAAAGTGGCGTCGTTAGTCAGCGCCTGCTGGTACACCTGGAGTAAATCAGTGGCGGCATACAGCGAAGGGCTAAATGCCAACGCCATCAGCAGTGACAGTTTTTTCATCGGCAAATCCTCAGTAAGTCTGCATCGTCGGATCGACCTGGCGCGCCCAGCCATCAACCCCGGTGGCAAGATTATACACACTGCTAAAACCTTCATGTTCAAGCAGGCGCGCCACGTGGTAGCTACGCACACCGTGGTGACAGATCACCACGAGCTCGGCCTTCGGATTCAGCTCCTCCATGCGCCGCGGCACATCGCGCATGGGTATCCAAATCGCACCGTCGATGCGGCAACGCTCAAGCTCCCATTCCTCGCGTACATCGAGCAACACCGGTGGCACGCGCGCAGTATCGTCCAGCCAAGCACGTAATTCCAGCGGACTTAATTGCCGCATCAGAATACGAATTGTTGCGGCTGCGGCGCATTCACCAGCATCCGTACATTAGTCTCGAACAAATCTTCGGTGTCGGTCACGCCCGGTTCGATCACCCGGATGCGCCGCGCCTCCATCACCGGCGGTACGCCGACGAAGGCGATCAGTCGCCCCCCCAGATTAAGTTGCGCGATGAATTCGTCGGACAATAGCGGCAAACTGCCGGTGACCACGATTACGTCGTAGGGCGCGTACTTGGCCCAGCCGAATACGCCATCCCCCACATCTAAAGTGACGTTGTTAAAATCATGCGCCGCGAGTTTTTGCGCCGCTGCTTGGCTAAACTCCGGCACGATCTCGACGCTGTGCACATGCTTGGCCAAACTCGCCAAGAGTGCGGTCATGTAACCGCTACCGGTGCCGACTTCCAGCACTTTGTCGGTGGGCTTGAGCTTGAGCTCTTGCAGCAAACGCGCTTCGACCTTGGGGCTGAGCATCGCCTCACCCTGGCCGAGCGGAATCTCGATATCCATGAACGCCATCGCGCGATAAGTCTCGGGCACGTACTCTTCGCGCTTCACGCGCAACAATAAATTCAGCACGGTTTCATCCAGCACGTCCCACGGCCGGATTTGCTGCTCCACCATATTGAATCGGGCTTTCTCCAAATCCATCTTGTTCTCCGGGGTTTACGCTATAAACCTTGCCATTATTCCATAATTCCCTTACCTTTACACACTTCGCTAGGGGTCCGCGCCGGTCACACGGCGGGGTGAGATAGACCCTTTGAACCTGTACGGATCATGCCGTCGTAGGGAAGCGCTGTCCCAGCCGCTCCCTACGCATTTTTTGCTTGAAGGAGCGCACCATGAACGCAGCCCTACCCAATTCCGCTGGTCAATTTCTCGCCGCCACCGCCCATGTGGATGAAGCCGCGGTTAAGCCCCTGCCCCATTCGCGCAAGGTCTACGTCACCGGCTCGCGCCCCGATTTGCGCGTGCCGATGCGGGCAATCAGCCAATCCGACACCCCCGCCACGTTAGGCGCGGAACCCAATCCGCCGATCTTTGTTTACGACTGTTCCGGCCCCTATACCGATCCGCAAACGCAAATCGATATCCGCGAGGGGCTGGACGCCGTGCGGACTGCCTGGATCGAAGAGCGTAATGACACCGAGGCCTTGACCGGGCTCAGTTCCGAATACGGTCTGGCGCGCTTGCATGATGCCGCGCTCACGGCCATGCGTTTTCCTGGCCTGGTGCGCCAGCCGCGCCGCGCCAAAGCAGGCAAGAACGTCACGCAAATGCACTATGCACGCCGGGGCATTATTACCCCGGAGATGGAATACATCGCCATCCGCGAAAATCTGCGTCGCCGCGAATATATCGAATCGCTTAAAGCCGCCGGCCCCACCGGGCTGAAAATGGCGGAACTGCTCGGCCGCCAACATCGCGGGCAAAATTACGGCGCGGCGCTGCCGGAGGAAATCACGCCGGAATTCGTGCGCGATGAAGTGGCGCGCGGCCGCGCCATCATCCCCGCCAACATCAACCACCCGGAAACCGAGCCGATGATTATCGGCCGCAATTTCCTGGTGAAAATCAACGCCAACATCGGCAACTCCGCGCTCGGTTCCTCGATCCAAGAGGAAGTGGAAAAAATGACCTGGGCCATCCGCTGGGGCGGCGACACGGTGATGGATCTCTCCACCGGCAAGAACATTCATGAAACGCGCGAATGGATTATCCGCAACTCGCCCGTGCCCATCGGCACCGTGCCCATCTATCAGGCGCTGGAAAAAGTCGATGGCAAAGCCGAAAACCTGACCTGGGAAATGTTCCGCGATACCCTCATCGAGCAGGCCGAGCAAGGCGTGGACTATTTCACCATCCATGCCGGGGTGCGGCTGGCGCATGTGCCGCTGACAGCTTCGCGCATGACCGGCATCGTCTCGCGCGGCGGCTCCATCATGGCCAAGTGGTGCTTGGCGCATCACAAAGAAAGTTTCCTTTACACGCACTTCGAAGACATTTGCGAAATCATGAAAGCCTACGACGTGAGCTTCTCTCTCGGCGATGGCCTGCGCCCCGGTTCGATTTACGACGCCAACGACGAAGCGCAATTGGCCGAGCTCAAGACCCTGGGTGAACTCACTCAAATCGCCTGGAAACACGATTGTCAGGTGATGATCGAAGGCCCCGGCCATGTGCCCATGCAACTCATCAAAGAGAACATGGATTTGCAACTCGAGTGGTGCGACGAAGCACCGTTCTATACGCTCGGCCCGCTCACCACCGACATCGCCCCCGGCTACGATCACATCACCTCCGCGATCGGCGCGGCGCAAATCGGCTGGTACGGCACCGCCATGCTGTGCTACGTCACGCCAAAAGAACATCTGGGCCTGCCAAATAAGGACGACGTAAAGGTGGGCATCATGGCCTACAAGATCGCCGCCCACGCCGCCGACCTGGCCAAAGGCCATCCCGGCGCGCAGATACGCGACAACGCGCTGTCCAAAGCACGCTTCGAATTCCGCTGGGAAGACCAATTCAACCTCGGCCTCGACCCGGACAAAGCGCGCGAATTTCACGACGAAACTCTGCCCAAGGATTCCGCCAAGGTCGCCCACTTCTGCTCCATGTGCGGCCCGCATTTCTGCTCCATGAAAATCACCCAGGATGTGCGCGAATTTGCCGCGCGCCAAGGTGTGAGCGAGCAAGAGGCGCTGGCTAAAGGCATGGAAATAAAAGCAGTGGAGTTTGTAAAGCAGGGCGCGGAAATTTATAGTAAAGCGTAGAGGCTAAGAATGAAATTTTTCCCGTTTATATCTTCCACCTTCGTAGGAGCATATGACCATGTTCGCGCTATCGCAATCTACAGCAGATAATCTCCCATTCATTGCCACGCTCGAAGGCAAAAGCATCCGCCTCACCTTCAGCGATGCGGCGCAGCGCGCCTTAGCCAAACGCACGACGCCGCTCATTGCGGAAATGGAGCTGTATTTTTCCTGCCTGCTTCGCCTGCGGGTGCGTTTCTACGACAGCGATGAGAAAACCACTGCCACCCCAGTCAACGACCAACTCTCAATCCGGTTTCGCCCCGTGATGAGCCGCCACTGCGATCTGCAGGCAGTAAACGGCAAGTCACCGCTGGATGACTTTCCGATTGTGAAGCGCGCGCCTTATGTCCCGCACTGGCTGAGCCTTGACTACAAAAAGGGCGAGTGGGTGGGTGAGTTTGGGTATAAGACCGGGCCGGCCTAGCTGGGGGGTAGCGCAAATTTATTCCGCTCCCTACCCAATATGGCAATGTTTGCCATATACTGACATATTGTTCACCCTGCTTCTTTAGGAGAACCGCTATGTCAATGAATGTATCTCTGCCACCCGAGCTGGAAGCACGTGTCCGCCAGCGTGTTGAATCCGGCATGTATGGGTCTGCGAGTGAAGTGATTCGCGAAGCATTGCGACTGTTTGAAGCCTACGAGCAAGTTAAAGCAGTCAAGCTGGATAGCTTGCGTAAGGATATAGCCAAGGGTATGGACGATGCAAAGCATGGGCGCGTCAAGGAAATCGATTTCCTCCGCCTGAAACAGCAAGGGCGGCAACTACTTAAAAAGCGTAAGGCTGCGGCTACCTAGTGCCGCGCATTCGCTATACCAGCTCAGCAGAATTTGATCTCCTCGATCTGTGACTGACAATAGCGGAAGAAAATCCTGCGGCGGCAGATGGTGTGTTGGACGCGATTCAGGCAACGGTTTCGCTGCTGAGCACTCAACCCGAGATGGGCAGGGCGCGCGCGGAATTGTCGGAGGGATTGCGCAGTTTACCGACACGCACGCCATACATCATTTTCTATCTGCCAGATGCGGAGGGTTTGCTTGTTGTTCGGGTGCTGCACCATGCCCGCGATATTGACGCTGAATATTTTTCATAGTCTGCCGGTTTAATGCAAGCCACAAAACCGCCGGCGATCAGACCTTCTTTCGGGGCTTAGATTTTCCACTTGCCGGTAGCAGGCTAGTGTATTTCTGATACAACTCGAACAAAAACGCCACCCGCTCGGCGTCGCTCTTGAAGCTCTTTTTGCCGTAGGCGGCGTCCACCGCCGCGTCGAGTTTTTGGTGGGCGCGCACCAAGACAGGCGGCATGGTGAGCGGGTCGTAGAGGTCGGCGAGCGTGGCGTCGGGGAATTGCGCGCGGGCGTCGAGCACGGCTTGCGCGGCGGCTTCGATTTTTTCCCTCAAGACTTTCCCTCTCCCACTTGTGGGAGAGGGTGGCGCGTTAGCGCCGGGAGAGGGCAGATCGGGCCAGGGGAAGTTGTTGTAGACGATGGTATTTGAATATCGAAAGTCGCTTTTTAGCCGACCGCAAACATAACGCACCCATGCCATGTGCATCTCCGAAGAGAGAATCGCGAAGTAAAACAGCCCTCCGTCAGCTAACATAAAACACTGATCGCTCACTATCGTCGTGGCGGGCAAGTAACCGATTGGTATTCGCTGCCGCCGCTCTGACGCCATCCGTGGAATGATGACATTCCCCTTGTCGCGGTGAGAGATAAAGCCAAAGAGACTTGGGGTCGAGGCAAGGTCACATGTCGCGGGTCGTTTGCTAGCCTGGCGGAATTGTTTTACTGCATCAACACGCGATAAAAGTGCCGGATGCAATCTTAGTTCGGCAGGTGATACATCTTTAAGCCACAAACAATATCTTTCTTTACCATTTATAAACTCTTCTGCACCAATGTATGGCCGAACATATTCGGCAACGTCTGGATCTTTTCGCAGCAACTCGTCTTTCTCAAAAGGATCCAAAACTAAATGGCCGCCATCGATTGGCATATTCCCAAAACGAATCTCTGGCACGGCACATAGAGGTTT
>JANYAU010000168.1 GCA_025361165.1 Betaproteobacteria bacterium
GCCTGTGCCGCTTCAATATATTCCCAACCTTGCACCCGCTTAACCAGCTTGCACACTGCGGCATGAGGTCGAAACCAAATCACCAACACTTCTAAAACGCCCTTGCCGGAGGCCGCGATGCTGCGGAACAGCAAACGCCGGTAAGCAGCAAGGCTGGGTGCGACACCGCTGGCTTGCAGATTTTCGCGCAAACGACGTGCATAACCCGCATCGGCGAGATACATCAGCCACCCTAGCAGGACGCCCAGCGCATGGAATAGCCACAAGGGCAAGCGGGCAAACACGCGCATCATGCCTATCATGAATCGTTCACATGCCTTCCTGGATTCGCCAAGCTTTGGTATCCTACCGGGTTCTTGAGAGCTTTATAGAGAAGAAAAGACACGATGAACGAGTTTCTATTTACGTCGGAATCAGTTTCCGAAGGGCATCCGGACAAAGTCTCGGATCAAATTTCTGACTCCATTTTGGACGCCATCTTAACCCAGGATCCACACTCCCGGGTAGCGTGCGAGACGCTGTGCACCACTGGGCTGGTGGTAGTGGCGGGCGAGATTACGACCAACGCCATCGTCGATTTCAACCAGATCGCGCGCCACACCATCAAGCGCATTGGCTACGACAGTTCTGAAATCGGTTTCGACTACCATACCTGCGCGGTGATGGTGAGCTTGGGCAAACAATCCCAGGATATTGCCGCCGGCGTCAACGAGGGCGAAGGCCTGTTTCTGGATCAAGGCGCGGGCGACCAAGGCTTGATGTTCGGCTATGCGGTTGACGAAACCCCGCAACTGATGCCCATGCCGATCCACTACGCGCACCGTTTAATGGAACGTCAATCGGAGTTGCGAAAGGATGGCCGGCTAACCTGGTTGCGCCCCGACGCGAAATCCCAAGTCACGATTCGTTATGTGGACGGTAAACCGGCGAACGTCGATACCGTGGTGATCTCGACCCAGCATCATCCGGAGGTGTCGCACGCGGTGCTCACGGAAGCGGTGATCGAGGAAATCATTAAACCCATCATTCCGGAAGCCATGCGCAAAAACACGCGCTACCTGGTGAACCCCACCGGACGCTTCGTCATCGGCGGCCCCATGGGCGATGCTGGCTTAACCGGGCGCAAGATCATCGTCGATACCTATGGTGGCGCAGCACCCCATGGCGGCGGCGCATTTTCGGGCAAAGACCCGTCCAAAGTGGATCGCTCGGCCGCTTATGCCAGCCGCTATGTGGCGAAGAACATCGTCGCCGCGGGCATCGCCAGCAAATGCCAAGTGCAAGTCGCCTACGCGATCGGCGTGGCCAAGCCGGTGAGCTTGATGGTGAATACCTTCGGCACCGGCAAAATTTCCGATGAGAAAATTGTGAAACTGATCGAGGCACACTTCGACCTGCGCCCGAAGGGCATTATTCAATCGCTCAATCTGTTGCGTCCGATTTATACCAAGACCGCGAGCTACGGCCACTTTGGCCGCGACGAGCCGGACTTCACTTGGGAAGCAACAGATAAAGCAGAAGCTTTAAAGGCCGACGCAGGCCTGTAAGATTTTTTTTCCCATCGCGCTGAGGGGCGCTGCAGCTCACCGTTGAAAGCCGGGTGAGTCAGGCTTGGTGTGGTGGTTCAACGTAGCAACGGCGCCCATTCATTAATTTGAATGGAGTCGCCATGAACGCTGTTTTAAATCCCAATTTCACCGACTATAAAGTCGCCGACCTATCGCTCGCTACTTGGGGGCGCAAAGAAATTGCCATCGCCGAAACTGAAATGCCCGGCCTGATGGCGATCCGCGAAGAATTCAAAACCGCCCAGCCGCTCAAAGGCGCGCGCATTACCGGCTCGCTGCACATGACGATACAAACCGCGGTGCTGATCGAAACGCTGACCGCGCTCGGTGCCGAAGTGCGCTGGGCGTCGTGCAATATTTACTCGACCCAAGATCATGCCGCAGCGGCGATTGCCGCCGCCGGCATTCCGGTGTTCGCGTACAAGGGCGAATCCTTGGAAGAATATTGGGAATACACGCACAAGATTTTCGAATGGCCGAATGGGCCCCGGGGTGATAAAAATTTTTCTAACATGATTTTGGACGACGGCGGCGACGCCACCCTATTGCTGCATCTGGGCGTGCGCGCGGAAAGCGATGCTTCCGTAATCGCCAAACCCACCTGCGAAGAAGAACGCGTGCTGTACGCCTCCATCAAAAAGCGCTTGGAAACTCAGCCCGGCTGGTACTCCGCGCGCATCGGCCACATCAAAGGCGTAACCGAAGAAACCACCACCGGCGTGCATCGTCTGTATCAAATGTTCGAGGAAGGCAAACTTAAATTCCCCGCCATCAATGTCAACGACTCCGTCACCAAATCCAAGTTCGATAATCTCTACGGCTGCCGCGAATCACTGCTGGATGGCATCAAGCGCGCCACCGACGTGATGATTGCCGGCAAGATCTGCGTGGTATTGGGCTACGGCGACGTGGGCAAAGGCTGCACGCAAGCTTTCCGCGGCATGGGCGCCACGGTGTGGGTCACCGAGATCGATCCCATTTGCGCGCTGCAAGCGGCGATGGAAGGCTACCGTGTGGTGACCATGGATGAAGCCTGCGACAAAGGCGATATCTTCGTCACCGCCACCGGCAATGTGCACGTCATCAATCACGACCACATGCTCAAGATGAAGGATCAAGCCATCGTCTGTAACATCGGCCACTTCGATTCCGAAATCGACATCGCCGGGGTGGAAAAATATCAGTGGGACGAGATCAAACCGCAAGTCGATCACGTCATCTTTCCTGACGGTAAACGCATCATCGTGTTGGCCAAGGGCCGACTGGTGAACTTGGGTTGTGCGACCGGACATCCGAGTTTCGTGATGTCGGCTTCCTTCTCCAACCAAACCATCGCCCAGATCGAGCTGTTCACCCGCACCGCCGACTATCCGATCGGCGTGTATGTGCTGCCCAAACATCTGGACGAAAAAGTGGCACGGCTGCATCTCAAGAAAATCGGCGCACACCTCACCGAGCTTTCAGACACGCAAGCCGCGTATATCGGCGTGCCGAAAAACGGCCCGTATAAGCCGAATCATTATCGTTATTAACCTTTTGCCACAGAGAGTACAGCGCCGTTGCACTCGGCCCTGTCCTCTGTGAACTCGGTGGCTAAAAAATGACCGATAAAAACACCCGCACATTCAGTTTTGAGTTTTTCCCGCCCAAAACACCCGAGGGGATGGAAAAACTGCGCGCCACGCGCAGCCAGCTCGCACAATTGAAACCCAAATTTTTCTCGGTGACTTTTGGCGCGGGGGGCTCGACGCGCGAGCGCACCCTGGAAACCGTGCTGGAGATCCAAGCCGCAGGTTCCGCCGCGGCGCCGCATCTCTCCTGCATCGGCTCGACCCAAGAGTCGATTCAGGAAACGTTAGAAACCTACAAAGCGCAGGGCATTCGCCACATCGTCGCGCTCCGAGGCGACTTGCCCTCGGGCATGGCCGATCCGGGCGCGTTTCGCTATGCGAACGAATTGGTGGCGTTTATCCGGCAGCAAACCGGCGATTGGTTCCAGATCGAAGTTGCGGCCTATCCGGAAATTCATCCGCAAGCGAAAAACGCGCAAGACGATCTCGCCAACTTCAAGCGTAAAGTGGACGCAGGCGCGAATGCCGGCATCACCCAATATTTTTACAACGCGGATGCCTACTTCCGTTTCGTAGATGATTGCCGGGAGATGAATGTAACCCTTCCCATCGTGCCCGGCATCATGCCCATCACTAACTGCGCGCAGCTCTTGCGCTTCTCTGATGCCTGCGGTGCGGAAATTCCGCGCTGGATGCGCCGCACGCTGGAGGGCTATGGCGATGACGCTGAATCGGTGCGCGCGTTTGCGCAAGACGTGGTTACTGCATTATGCGAGCGTTTGTTAAAGGGTGGCGCGCCGGGGCTGCATTTCTACACGCTGAACCAGGCTGCGCCAACTTTGGCGATCTGGCAACGATTGGGATTGCCGCGGTGAGCCAATTGCGCGCACCGGAACTGCTCTTGCCGGCCGGCACGCTGGACAAGATGCGCAGCGCCTACGCCTTCGGCGCGGACGCGGTGTACGCGGGGCAACCGCGCTACAGCTTGCGCGCGCGCAACAACGAATTCCAGTTGGAA
>JANYAU010000169.1 GCA_025361165.1 Betaproteobacteria bacterium
CATGCCCGACCCGCTATTTACATCGGGCCATGCAAGCCTCGCCCCTACAGCATTCAGGGATGGACGCTTTGGTTAAACCTCTGAAACCGCTGCTCTATCGGGGTAGGGCTAGTACTAAAAGAAAATGCGCTTTGGTGAACAACAAAGTATTACCTGTCATGATTTATGAAAAGATCAATAGCTTATGTAGCGCGGCTGGGCGCACCCGCTAGCCCGCACAACACGATAACTGCTTCACATCCTTAGTGAAAGTCTGAGCGCAAAGCTTCAAACCTTCCACCATCGTCAGGTAAGGAAATAATTGCGCCGCAAGTTCGTTCACTGTCATGCGATTGCGAATCGCGAGCGCAGCGGCTTGAATCACTTCCCCAGCCTCGGCGGCAAGGATTTGCGCGCCCAACAAGCGACCGCTATTTTTTTCTACTACCAGTTTAATAAAACCACGGGTATCGAAGTTGGCCAAGGCGCGCGGCACGTTGTCCAGCGTCAGCGTGCGGCTATCGGTTTCGATGTGTTGCGCTTGGGCTTGCGCTTCGGTCACGCCCACCGTGGCGACTTGCGGGTCGGTGAACGCCACCACCGGTACGACCGATAAATCCAATACCGCATCGCCGCCCATCATATTGATTGCGGCACGCGTGCCGGCGGCCGCCGCTACATACACGAATTGCGGCGCATTAGTGCAATCGCCCGCCGCATAGATGTGCGGCGCGCTGGTGCGCAGATGGTCGTCGACGATGATTGCGCCGCCGATATCGGTATTGACGCCGGCTTTCGCCAGATCGAGATCGGAGGTGTTAGGCATGCGGCCGGTGGCGACCAGCAGCCGGTCTCCGGTGATAGTTTCCTTGCCGGTATCGAGCTGAAATGCACCCGCTTCAAAACGTGCTGCGTTTACTTCGGTATGCGTGAGGATGCGCATGCCCTCGCCTTCCAGCGCCGCCTGCAGCGCCTCGCCCACGGCGGGATCTTCTTTGGAGAGGAGTTGCGAGCGCGCAATCAGCGTCACCTGCGCGCCGAGCCGCAGGAACGCTTGCGCCAATTCCAAAGCGACCACCGAGCCGCCGTAGACGATTAGGTGTTGCGGTATTTCCTCCGCCACTAAAGCCTCGGTGGATGTCCAGTAAGGCGTCTCTTTCAAGCCCGGCGTAGCGGGTATCTGCGGCGAACGTCCGGTGGCGATCAGGATGCGGTCAGCGTGCAGCGTTTTTTCGCTGCCATCGGCTTGTTTGACAATTAAAGTATTGGCATCCTGAAAGCGCGCGAAGCCGCGCATGAGCTGGATGCGCGGATTGTTTTCTAGAATGTTTTCGTACTTCGCATGACGCAGTTCTTCCACCCGCGCTTGTTGCTGCGCGACGAGCATCTTGCGATCCACTGTGGGTTTGTGTTGGCCAAGACCGGAAAACAGATGAGCGGATTGCAAATGCGCCACGTGCGCCGCGCGGATGAAAATCTTGGAGGGCACGCAGCCCACATTGACGCACGTGCCGCCGGTCAAACCAGCTTCAATCACGGTGACGTTCGCGCCTTCTTCGGCAGCGCGGATAGCGGCGGCAAAAGCCGCCGAGCCGGTGCCGATGATAGCCAGCTTCATCCCGGAGACGTTTGCGCCATGGCTCATTTTACTTTCGCGCCCTTGAGTGTAGAGGGGTAACCGGCCGCAGTCGTGGCGTGGGTGAGTTTATCTACGTTGGCTTTGGTATCGTCGTAGGTCACGACCGCTTCCTTGGCTTCGAACGAAACATTAACCTTGCTTACGCCCGGCACTTTCTCCAGAGATTTTTTAACTGTGATCGGGCACACCTCGCAATACATGCCGGGAACGGAAAGCGTCACCGTTTGCGGTGCGGCGTAAGCGGTAGAAAAACCCAAGACCAGGATAGAGGCGAGCAACAATTTTTTCATGGCAAAACTCCTTTAGTAGAAGAGAGGGGCAAGGTAGGGGGAAGCGATGGCCAAGCCGATCAGCACTGCTGCCATCCAGAACAACAGTTTGTAAACCCGGTTGGTCTGCGGCATGGCGCATAAGGACCCAGGCGCGCAAGCCTCGGCGGGTGCGCGGTAAATTTTTTTCCAGGCGAAAAACAAAAAGATCACCGCTGCGCCGAGGAAATACGGGCGGAACGGCTCAAGTGCGGAAAGATTAGCGATCCAACTGCCGCCAATGCCGAGCATCACCAGCACCAAGGGCCCGATGCAGCACAGCGAGGCGGTGATAGCGGCGACAACGCCGCCGATAAGTGGCCAGCGGCCGGTTTTTTCTGGTGACATGGACTTCTCCTTTGCAGTCGAAACACAAGCTGCAGGATAGATCCCGTACCATGGTACAGAGTCAAGGAGTTTTGAAAGGTTTAGGTATTACGGGCAAGACCGCCATAAGGCGCAAATCATGCACTGGCTCGCCATTGAGTAGTAAAATTGCGCCATGACTGAAAAGAAAATTATCCCGATTCAACCCCAGGTCGAAGTCGAGAGCGGCGGCTGTTCCAGCGAAGAGCCATTCGCACTGATGGTGTTGGGCACCATGATGGAACCCGAGTTTGTCGAAGGCGATATCATCGTGTGCGAGCCGGAAGGCGTGGCGCATGACGGCTCATTTGTTGTGGCGAAGCTCGATGGCGAATTTTATTTCCGCCAATTGCAAATCCTTGACGGGCGTTGGTTCATCAAAGCCCTCAACCCACTCCACGCGACGTTGCCCTTGAACGGACCAGAGGATCTAATAGGCGTGGTGATCTTGAAAAAGAAACCGGGGCGGCGCAAGGAACAAAAGTCCTACGTTTAAGCGCCTAGCGCGTCAGGGTTTAGGTCGCCGCCCACGCGCACGCATCATCTCCGCATAAATCATCCCGTTCAGCACCAGCACCACACCCGCTAATACCATTTGTGCGCGCGGCGTCAGCCCTACGGGATAGATGATGGACAGTAAGTAGCGCTCGATAAAATCTCCTGAATAGGGCACGTCGCCGGCCAAGGTCCGAAAGCGATTCTCCAGTGGCGTGAGCGGACACACCCAACCCATGAATTCGATCGCCACGCCCCACACGACGGCCGGCCCATGCAGCCAAGCCAGGCGCGGCCAGCGCAGTACCAGCAAGCCGCCGCCCAGCACAAAAGCGATGAACGCAAAGTGTAGAACCAGTACGGCAGCGGCGAGGAGTTGATACAAATGGATGCTCGGTGTAAAGAATTCCAAAGCGGGTTCGAATTACTGTTTACGGCTTGGTATCACTTTACGGAATCCAGAAAATCCTTCACCGCTTTCACCATCGCATCTTCGTGATTGGCGAAGAAATGGTCGGCATCCGCGATCACCACCTGCTTGGACGCGGGGTTGCCCTTGAGTGAAGCCAGACGCTTCTTGGCGCCTGACAACACCAGCGGTAGATCCTTCGCCCCGTAAAGATCAAGGATAGGCACTTTAATTCCCTTGTAGGTATCGGCACTCGCCAGGCCCAACGCAGCCCATGCGCTGACACCCGGCGGATTCTTCGCCATATAGAAGTGGCTCATGCGCGAACCCATGCTGTGGGAAACGATGGCGACTTTATTGAAACCTTTTTTCTGCAGATAATCGACAGCGAGTTGCAGGCGCTCAGCGGCCTCTGGAAACGTCGGCGGATAGCCCTCACCTTTCGCATCAACGGCCAAAATCGGCATTTGAATCGACAGCGTGGTGTAGCCCTGATCCGCCAGTTGCTGGCGCAAGGTGCCGATCATGCCCCAGTCCGGATGGATGCCGAGGCCGTGCACCACGACGACACCCATCTTGGCGCCCGCCGCCTCGGTGTAGATGCCGAGGAATTTGTGTTGGTTCGCTTGTTCCAGATAAATAGGGTCGCCGACCACAATGCCCGGCGTAATTTCATCCGCCCACTTTTTCTCGCGGGCGTAGTCGGAAGTCGCCAAAGCCGGAACCGACACCATCAACAGCAGGTAAATCAACCATGCACGCATTTATCTTCCTTTTCTGAGAAGTTAAAACAGACTCCACGCCATGCGTATACCCAAGGTGAAGAGCAAGAACGCAAAAATCTTCTTCAATTTTTTGACCGGCAGCCGATGTGCGAGCTTGGCCCCGAAAGGCGCAGTCAAAATACTCGCCACGACAATCGCTGCCAGCGCCGGCAGGTAAACAAAGCCTAGACTATGCGGCGGCAGTTTGCCACTGACCGCCAGGCCATTGGCGATATAGCCCACCGCACCCCCCACCGCGATCGGCAGGCCGATAGCAGCCGAAGTGCCGATGGCCTGATGCAGTTTAATATTGCACCAAGTCATAAACGGCACCGATAAAGTGCCGCCGCCAATACCCACCAAGCTGGATACCACACCGATCACATTACCCGCGGCGAACATGCCCGGCAGTCCCGGCAACTCGCGCGATGCTTTGGGTTTAATGTCGAGCAACATTTGCGTGCCGACATAAAACACGAATACCACGAAAAATACTTTGAGGAAATACGCCGAAAGATACGCAGCCAGCACGCTACCCAGCAGCGTGCCAGTGACGATGCCCGGGGCCACTTCACGCCATACTTTCCAATTCACCGCACCATGCTGATGGTGCGCGCGGAAACTGGAGATGGAGGTAAAAATAATGCTTGCCAGCGAGGTGCCGAGCGCGAGGTGCATCACATACTGTTCGGGGAAATGGTGCGCGGCGAAAATGAAGGCCAGCACCGGCACGATAATCAAACCGCCGCCCACCCCCAGCAAGCCGGCGATGAAACCGGCGAACAGGCCAAGCGAGATATAAGCGATCCACTCGAACATGAAGGTGACGCGGCTAGATTAGCCCCATGATGAATTCCCACTCTTTAGGATCCACCGGCGTGATCGACAGCCGGTTGCCGCGCTGCAAAATACGCATGTGGGCCAGTTGCGGATGTTCACGCAGTTCCTTGATGGAAATCAAGCGCGTTTTTTTCGCCAGCTTCACATCCACATTGAACCAACGCGGATTTTCGGGCGTGGCCTTGGGGTCGAAGTATTTATTCTTGGGATCGAATTGCGTCGCATCGGGATAAGCGAGCTTGCTCACGCTGGCGATACCGGCAATGCCCGGCTCGGCGCAACTCGAATGATAAAAAAATACTTTGTCGCCCACCTTCATCTGGTCGCGCATGAAATTGCGCGCCTGATAATTGCGGATGCCATACCACGCCACCGTTTGATTCGGCAGGGCGGCCAAGTCATCAACGCTCACATCGGTAGGCTCGGATTTCATCAACCAGTAACGCATTGCCAGTCCTTTTCTTCAAAACGCTTTCTTAAACCGATACCAGGCACGGTCGGTCAACACCGCATCCAGCGGCACATCCCAGGGTTCGCACGGCAGGGTTGCCACGCGCTGAAAATCATACGCCACGCCGATCAATTTGGGTTTGCGGAATGTGCGCCGCGTGCGTAAGTAAGCGAGGCTGGTGTCGTAATAGCCACCACCCATGCCGAGGCGGTTGCCCTGCGTATCAAACGCAACCAAGGGCACGAACAGCACGTCGAGCTGCCGTGCGCGCACGCGCTCCGCTGCGCCATGCTCGAAAATGCCGAAACGATTTTGATACCACGCATCGCGCCCGTTGATGCGCGAAAACCACATGCGCCGCGCACCGCGTTTGGGTATTACCGGCAAATAACATGCTCGGCGCAGCCACAGCGCGCTATTGAGTAGCGGAATGAGATCGATCTCCTCGCCCAATGGCAGATAGAAACCGATGCGCCGAAAGCGTAGCAGCCGATGTCGCAACGCCAAGCGCAGCAAGCGCGTGGCGGCAGCGCGTGTCTCATGCACGCTTAGTGCGCGGCGCTGCGCGCGAATGTCCCGGCGTAAGGTGGTTTTATCCATGGGAGAAAGGGGGGTGCCCCCCGCAAATGCCGTCACGGCCATCATCCTGAACCGAGGTTCAAGGGGTCACAGCAAGAGCGCCGTAGGTACATCCGCGAAGGACGCGCACAAAAGCACCCGAAGAGCCGCAACCATGGATGATTCATTGGTTCAAGGAATGTTTAACCGAAACGAGCACCGCAGGGAGCATAACAAACGGTCTCTAAAGCGCGGCTCGCGCTTTATTTAAACAAATCGTTTTGGTCCGCCATGGACTGATCGATCTGCTTATTCATGTCGTTAATTCTACGCTTAAACGCACCCACATCAAACCCGCCGACGCGGGTGGTGAGAAACTCATGCGTGATGTTAAGCGCGGCCATGATGGCAATGCGCTCGAGGTTGGCGATCTTGCCGGTTTCTTTTATTTCCTGCATTTTGCGATCGAGATAATCCACCGCTTCCAGCAAGCCGGCGCGATCTTCGGGCGGACAGGCGACTTTAAACGCCCGGCCCATGATGGTCACGTCCAAACTCTTCGGGTCTGACGCCATTGCCTTAGCTTTCAGGAATTTGATTGAGCAAGCTTTCGAGCCGGTCTTTCGCCCCGACCAGCTTATCGTTCAGATGCTTGTTCTGATTCTGCTCGGTCACCAACTCTTGCCGCAGCCCGTGGTTCTCGTCGCGCAGCCGCTGGCAGAACCCAACGAGCTGGGAAATTTTCTGCTCCAGGCTTTTCAGCTCGGTGTCCATGCCGACACTATAAGTTTTAAATCACTGTAAAGTCAACCGCTAACACTTTATTTTTAAAGTGCTTTAATCCTAACACTATATTTGAAGCAAGCCGTGAATTTCCCCTGTATTAGACACAATACTATGGCTGAATCCCTTAAAATAAAAGCCAATATGGTAAGCAAGCGCTTACATAAATGATGCGGGCGCGCAGAATTGGGGTTTTGGTACAATCATGAGGTTTAGCCGGCGCGTTCGGCACACCATAGAAAATGAAACCAAAACAGAAAACCGGGGATAAGCCTTAAGTTATGACTTGCGAACTCATCCTCGGCGGCAGCCGTTCCGGAAAAAGCGCCTTGGCCGAACAACGCGCGCAGGACAGCGGCTTGGCGGTTATCTATCTCGCCACCGCGACCGCCGGTGACACGGAAATGGCAGCGCGCATTGCGCATCATCAATCGCGCCGCCCAGCTCACTGGCAATTGATCGAAGAGCCGGTTTATCTTTCCCAGGCCTTGCAACAGCACGCGGCTGCCGACCGTTGTTTGCTGGTGGATTGCCTCACGCTGTGGCTCACGAATTTGCTCTGCCACCCAAACCCAGAATTTCTCACGCAGGAAAAAAATCGTTTTCTGGAATTACTCCCGACCTTGCCCGGTCAGATTATTTTAGTGAGCAACGAAGTCGGCATGGGCATCGTGCCGCTAGGAGAATTGAGCCGCCGTTTCAGCGACGAAGCCGGTTACTTGAATCAAGCAGTAGCGCGTATTTGTGAGCGCGTCACGCTCAGCGTCGCGGGTTTGCCTTATCTGCTCAAGCCAACACCGGCTTAAGAGGCAAGCAGTGCGCCAGATGCTCGAAATTCAAATGCTGTTCCACCGCATCAGCCAAGCGATCAATATGCTGTTCGCGCAGCGCGCGATAATCCGGCGTCAGCGGCGCGGCCAATCCGGCCCAGGCCAGCAGCGCATCGCACGCCGCGGGATGGTCGAACAAGCCATGCAAATAGGTGCCGAGAATTTGGCCGTCCGCGCTGATCGCACCATCCGTGCGCTCGGCCAAATGCACCGCGGGCCGCTGCAAGGCTGGCCCGGACGACACCCCCATGTGGATTTCGTAGCCGCTGACCGGCGCTTGGCTGCCATGCAGCACGCCTTCCACCTGCACCAATTGCTTTTCCGATTCGAGCGTCGTCTCCATATCGAGCCAGGCGAAGCCATCGGACGCACCCGGCGCGCCTTCCAAGCCCAAGGGATCATGCAACTTGCGCCCCAACATCTGAAAGCCGCCGCACACGCCGATCACTTTGCCGCCATAACGCAAGTGCCGCCGCAGCGTGTCTTCCCAGCCTTGCGCGCGCAACCACGCCAAATCGCCGCGCACATTTTTACTGCCCGGCAGCACCATCAAATCCGCCGCCGGAATCGTTTGTCCCGGGCCCACATAGCTGAATTCAATTTGCGGATGCAAGCGCAAAGGATCGAAATCCGTGTGGTTGCTGATATGCGGCAACATCGGCGCCACCACCCGCAAGCGGCGCGCGGTCATGTCTGTCATGGGCGCGGCGGCTTGCCCGAAAAAGCCATCCTCGGCTTCGAGATGCAAGCCATGCAAATACGGGAGCACGCCGATGACTGGCTTGCCGGTGCGCTGCTCCAGCCATTCCAAGCCCGGCTGCAACAAACTCAGATCGCCGCGAAAACGATTGATGACGAACCCTTGCACGCGCGCCTGCTCGGCAGGCGAGAGCAATGCCAAGGTGCCGACGAGATGGGCGAACACCCCACCGCGATCGATATCGGCAACCAAAATCACCGGGCAATCCACCGCTTCGGCGAAACCCATGTTAGCGATATCGCGGTCGCGCAAATTAATTTCCGCCGGGCTGCCTGCCCCTTCGACGATCACGCATTCATATTGCGCGGCAAGCCGCCGGTAAGAATCCAGCACCGCCGCCATCGCTCGCGGCTTATATTCGTGATAAACCGCTGCGCGCATGGTGCCGAGCACCTTGCCCTGGATGATGACTTGCGCGCCGGTATCGCTGGAGGGTTTGAGCAAGACCGGATTCATATCGCTATGCGGCGCCAAACCGCAGGCCATCGCCTGCACCGCCTGGGCGCGGCCGATTTCGCCGCCATCCACAGTGACCGCGCTATTCAGCGCCATGTTTTGCGGCTTGAACGGCGCGACGGCAATCCCCTTGCGCCGCAACACGCGGCACAGCCCTGCCGCAAGCGTGCTCTTGCCGGCGTCGGAAGTCGTGCCTTGAATCATGAGTGTGCCGAATGACATTTCCGGATTATCTCATAGCGCCGGCCATCCTCATTTGCGCCGTCGTGCTGGATCGCATTTTTGGCGACCCGCGACGCTGGCATCCGCTAGCGGGATTCGGCCGTGTCGCGGCGTGGATCGAAACGCGCATGAATACGCAAGCGAGCCCCTGGCTACAACGCCTAGCCGGCGTAGGCGCAGTGTTGTTGCTGCTCTTGCCTTGTGTTGCGGCCAGTGCCATCGTTTCCGCCATTCCCGTGTGGGGATGGGTCATGCAAACCCTGCTGTTGTATTTCACCCTCGGCGCAAGCAGCCTCGCGCAACACGCCCGCGCCGTGAAAAATGCACTCGATGCAAATGACTTGCCTGCCGCGCGCATCCAGGTCGGCATGATCGTTAGCCGCGACACCGGTGCTATGCAAGACCACGACATCGCCAAAGCCACGATTGAATCGGTGCTGGAAAACGGCAACGATGCGGTGTTCGGCGCGGTGTTCTGGTTCATCGTATTCGGCGCGCCGGGCGCGATCGCGTATCGGCTGGCCAACACACTCGATGCCATGTGGGGCTATCGCACGCCGCGTTATTTTTATTTCGGCTGGGCCGCGGCGCGTCTCGATGATGTGCTGAACTGGATTCCCGCGCGGCTCACGGCACTCACCTATAGCGTCCTCGGCCATACGCGCGCAGCGTGGCATTGCTGGCGGAGCCAAGGCCGCCGCTGGTACAGCCCCAACGCCGGGCCGGTGATGGCGGCGGGCGCGGGTGCGCTGGGTATCGTACTCGGCGGCCCGGCAATCTATCATGGCACGATTAAAGAACGACCCACGCTGGGCAGCGGCCACGCCGCACAGCCGCACGACATCGAGCGCGCCATTGCGCTGGTGCAACGCGGCATGTGGCTGTGGGTGGCGCTGATTTTTGCAGGAGCCTGGCTGCATGCTTGAACATGGCGGGCACATTCTGGAAGCGGCACAGCGGTATGGTATTCCGCCCGAGGAATGGCTCGATCTTTCTACCGGCATCAACCCCAGCGGCTGGCCGATTCCCGCGCTGCCCGCCGCAGTGTGGCGCCGGCTTCCGGAAGAAATGGACGGCCTCGCCGAAGCAGCGGCAGCCTACTATGACACATCGTTACTGCTACCGATTGCCGGGTCGCAAGCGGCGATACAAGCTTTGCCGGCCTTGCGCGGCGTTTCCCGCGTCGGCATCTTGAGTCCGAGTTATCGCGAACATGCCCATGCATGGCAGCGCCACCAGCATCGGGTGATAGCACTGGACGAACACCACATCGAATCGGTAATCGACAGCCTGGATGTGTTGGTGCTGTGCAATCCCAACAATCCCACTGGATGCCGCTTTGCGCCGGACACGCTGCTACGTTGGCGCGAACGCCTCGCGGCACGCGCGGGCTGGCTGGTGGTGGATGAAGCCTTCTGCGATGCGGAACCGGCATTGAGTGTCATGCAACATGCGGGCGAACCCGGCTTAGTGGTGCTGCGCTCACTGGGAAAATTTTTCGGGCTCGCCGGCGTTCGGCTCGGTTTCATCGCGGCCTGGCCGGCCCTGCTGGCACAGATGCAAGAAACCCTCGGGCCGTGGACGGTGAGCGGCCCGGCACGCTGGATTGCGCGCCATGCGCTACGCGACACGCAGTGGCAAGACGCCACACGACAAGGCCTGATGCACGACAGCACGCGCCTCGCCGAATTGCTGTCGCGGTACGGCCTAAGACCCACTGGATCTACCGCGCTATTTCAATCGGTACACACGCCGCGCGCTCAAGCCGTGCATAAACAATTGGCGCGCAGCGGTATTTTGGTGCGCGTGTTTTCCGATCCAAGCAGCCTGCGCTTCGGCTTGCCCGGTGCGCCAAACGAATGGGAACGCTTGGATGCGGCGTTGGCAAGCTTGGGAGAGACAGCGTGAACTCGAAAGCGATTAAGTCACTGGAGGAAGGAGGCACAACTTGTATCTTTGCTTCAACTCGATGCCCTACGACTCGGCCACGCGCACTAGGGAGATTTCGCTCTTTTGCCGGAACCCCAACAAAACGGTTTGTGATTCAGGTGCTAGAATCCGCATTGCCTCAAGCAGCCAGCCGCTAAAGGAGAATCGTCATGACCACCATCCAAATCACTTTGCCAGATCAATTAGCACAGGAAGCGCAGCGTGCCGGTCTGCTGTCGCAGGCAGCCATAGAGAAACTGTTGCGCGCACAATTACAGGCGCAGCGCATGGATGAATTTTTTGTAGTCATGGATCGGATGGCGCAGGTTGAGTCGCCCGCGATGTCGCCAGAGGAGGTGGCCGAGGAGATTCGCGCCATGCGCGCGGCCAAGGCTGGTTTGCTCGTGACCGGGGATTGGGCTACTGCTCTCGGTGGCCGAGTATCAGGGCGTCAGGATCGTCGGCGTTTCTGAAGCCCTGCGGATGATGGCGGCTAAGGAATAACACAACAACCAAAGCCTGACACTGCCACACTGCCATAAACATCACTACACTACCTTCTGCCAGGCTAACCCGGCGTTGCATCGGAGCCGCCGCAAGCGGCGTCCCGCTGAACTTCAACGTTGGGCAAAAGGAGATTTAATGAGACGCTATCTAATATTCGCTAGTTGCCTGCTCACATTTGCGAGTTCGCCGCTTTTAGCTCAAGGTGAAAATACGACAAGTCTGTCCTCTACGGTCCCCGACTCCGCGCGTTTTGAGGTAGTGCAGTCACCTCTTCTCGCCAAGCTCACATTCCGCCTTGATCGCTTCACTGGGGACACTTGGCAGTTTGTTTCAACGAAGGACAATAGCTATGCGTGGGAGCGTATCAAGAGAATCCATGTGCAAAACGACGCCAAGGTGCCGGGAAAGGTTAATTATCAAATATTCCTCAGCGGGGTTAGGGCGCAAATAACCGTTCTCATGAACACGACCACGGGAGCATCTTGGTATATCGCGGAAGATCCAAAGGAGGGCGCCTTTTGGAGCCCAATGGATTAAGCGTGCCCAACAGGGCGCTTCAGAGGACACGTTGGGCATCAAGGAGTAGCGATGGCAATTGACTGGAATGTTGTAGCAACTATCGCCTCACCGGTAGTTGCGCTATTTGTCGGTGTCTGGGTAAACAGGCAATTCGAGAGCCGACCGGTACTTATCTCATATTTCAGCCACATTTCCGCATTTCGCTACACACCACCCGGCGGCCAACCATCTCAAGTGAACACGCATTCAGTGGTCTTACGCAATACCGGGCGCCAAAGCGCAACGAATATTCGCTTGCATCATGCCATCTTGCCCGAGTTCAACATCTGGCCAGCCGTAGTCCACAACATTGAATCCTTGCCGGATGGTTCGCAAGACATAGTCATTCCAACTCTGGTGCCAGGCGAGGAAATTACAGTTTCCTATCTGTACTTTCCTCCCGTAATTGCCGGGCAGGTAAACGCTGGGGTCAAATGCGACCAAGGTTTTGCTAATCAAATTACAGTGCTTTTGCAGCGCCAGTATCCACGTTGGTTCAACCGCACTGTGATCGCATTGTTTCTCGTGGGGGTAGTCACTGTTGCGTATCTCATCTATGTTGGTGTCACAGTCATAGCGCGATGATGCCCAGCCCATCATTCCAGCGGACTGTCAAAAAGCTGCGCTTTTTGCCATCCGCTGAATTCAGACGTTGGGCCTATTAAAGGAGAGCATTATGAAGATCGCCACAAAAGCAATTATTGCAACCGTTCTCGTAGTTGGTTTCGCCAATACTGCAAATGCAAGCTGCAGAAAATCGCAGGTCTGCGATGACTACGGAAATAATTGTCGTGTCCAAGACATCTGTGACAGCACGCTTGATTTACCGTCTGTGGAACTTGCTCCGCTTAGGCCGCTTCCATCCACAGACCTAAAGCCACTCCCATCAATGGAGTTGCCGCCGCTTGGTACCTCTCAATGCCAGGACATGCAGGTAAACGGTCATTGGCAAAACGTTTGCAGGTAAGCGAAGCCCAACTCGGCGGGCGAGCCCCTCAACTTTACGTTGGGCGAATTAAGGTGATCCATATGAAACTATCCGGCTGGGCTAGAATGGGAACTGTATTGAGCATCATTTGGGCGCTTGGTGTTATCGGAACATCGGCCTACGAATACTATCTCTCCCCTTTGCATGAAAGCTCCGCTCTTGTTTCTTGGGCAGATTCAAAACCGAAACCTTGGCAAGTCGACTGGAAAAATAATCCTCCAAAAATAGGAGACACGTTCGATCCTGACGCCTATCTCAGAAGTAAAGGCATGTCGCAGCAAAAAATTGATGCACTCTCCTATAAGCCGAGTTTTCGCTGGAGTTCTATAGCCTTGTTCGTTTTTGTTCCACCGTTTGTTGCATGGCTTGTAGTTATAGTTTTACGGTTTGTAATTTCATGGGTGGCTACAGGCTTTAAGGAAAAAGGGTAGATAGTGGGTTATTCGCCCAACCCTACGCTCAAACGGGACTGCGCAAAAGCGCGCAGCCCCTTAGCTCCACGTTATGCGTCATCATAAGGAACCGACATGAAAAATATTTTCTTCGTCAGTACACTTTTTTGTATTCTGCTATTCATAGCGGGGTGTGAGAGGTTATCCGGATCAAATGATGCTAGGTTTACTGTTACCACGGATGGCAGCGGAAAAGTAATTAGAATAAATACAGTAACGGGGGAAACGTGCGTTGTTGGCGACAGCTGTGATGCTGACTTTTCTGGCTTGGTGGTAGGAGAGTCTTACCTCTATAAAGGCAAAGGCAAATTCCAGCATCAGAAGACAGTAAAATGGAAAGACTTAAAGTAACGCATAACGAATAAGGATAGCTCGTGATCGCGCAGCGATCCACGATCTTATCCTGTGGTTGGACGAGCCCCAGCCACGTCGGCAGACCCTTATATAAGCAAATATCTTTTTTGAATAAACGCAGAACGCAGTCTCGAACGAGATGCGTGGTTTTCTGAAGACGAGCACGCTCCTTACCCTTCAACTCGGCATTAAAATTACCGCACCCTCATCTTTGTCGCGAGCCCTCCTCCGTTAACGTGCATCGTAAAATGCCGGACTTAACCGCCCCGCCCCGCCTAGCCAAATCTCCATGCAGGCCGAATCAAGCCCACCACGCACATCGGCGACTGACACGCCGGACATTTCAATCAAAGGGGCCAGCAACTGTCTTCAAACCTCAGCCGTTTTCGTCAGTTCTAGAGCCGACTTCATCACTTCATGCTTCCACGGTTTATCGTGCTTGATCATTGCATTCAGCATCGTTAACAGTTTTCTCATGCAGGCAACCAAGGCGGCTTTTTTCGGCTTGCCGGCTGCAACGAGTCGTTGATAGAACGCCTTCAACACCGGGTTGTGTCGGCTAGCGACCAAAGCCGCCATATACAGTGCCGCACGCACGTTGGCGCGCCCTCCCCAAATTGCGCGTCGTCCGCGCATCGTACCGCTGTCGCGGTTATACGGGCAGACGCCCACCAGCCCACTGATCTGCTTGTTTGACAGCTTGCCCAACTCCGGCAACTGCGCCAACAGCGCCGTCGCGGTTATCCGACCCACTCCGGGTGCCGACTCCATCAACGCCGCCTTGTGCTGCCATACGGGACTTGCGCGGATCATGTCGTCGAGGTCATGGTCTACTTCAGCCAGGCGTTTTTGCATCCAGACAACATGTGTGCGAATTGCCTTTGCCACGCGTGGCGCGGCCGATTGCAGGCGATTATTCTCGGCCGTCACCATCTCGACGAGTTGGCGACACCGCACCAACAATGCGGCCAGTTCGCTACTCTCCTGGGAGGGCCGCGGTCTTGCCTCGGGGCGAATCGCTTGACCAAAGCGCGCCAATACATGCGCGTCTACACGATCAGTCTTGGCCAGGATACCGAGGGCTTTGGCAAAGTCACGCACCTGCCGTGGATTGACCACGGCAATCGACAGGCCTTCCGCTGCGAGTATCGCCGCCATCGGGGTTTCCAGTCCGCCGGTGGCTTCAACGACGATCAGTGTCGGATGCAGCTTTCGCAACGCCGCCAACGCGTCACTGCGACCGGCTTCATCGTTGGCAAAAGACACGGGGTTGGCTGTGGGATAGGCATCCACATCCAGCGTCGATTTGCTAACATCAATACCAACAAAACATTCCTTGATTTGTTCCACTGCTTGCATGATTCTCACTCCCTTCCTTACGGATGCGGAGTCGGGTGCTCAAATAACAGAACACGTCGCTCCAGACAACTGTTCGGGTTGATAAAGAATCGGGCATGCCGCCGCACGCTGGCCCACAGGCTTCACATTCGACCTCAAGGCTCTTCAGGCTGACATGCCCGTAACGCATACATAATCTAGCGGAATTTGAAGATATAAGGCTC
>JANYAU010000004.1 GCA_025361165.1 Betaproteobacteria bacterium
AAAGTCCGTCCCGGTAGCGCTGTCTATGCGGCGACCAAGCACGCTGTCCTCGTGATATCCGAAGGTCTGCGCCAAGAAGTTAAGCCGTATAACATTCGCACTACCGTCATTTCACCGGGCGCGATTGCGACCGATTTGCCCAATAGCATCACCGAGCCGGATATAGCCGACAGTGTCCGCAAGATTTATGAAATCGCTGTTCCCGCCGATTCGTTCGCCAGAGCCGTGGCCTTTGCGATGGGTCAGCCAGACGAGATCGATGTAAACGAAATCCTGTTTAGGCCGACCCGTCAGGAGATTTAAGGAAACGTTGCAACCTTCGCCTTGCGCCAGTTCAGGGAGCCGCTATTTCACCCCAACCCGCTCCCTAATATCCTTGCCAGAAAGAAGTTGAGAACTACGATATCTTCAACACTGTCTTTGGTTTTCTGCCTGGTGCTGCTGGCGGAATGTATCCAGCTAACCGGCAACTTATTCCCTCGACTTTCTTGCCCTTCTCGAACCGAATCGAATGGCACGTCATCACCTCTCGTTTGGCAGCGAGTTCAGCCAATTGGAGGCGCACGTTAGCAAGTGAGATACCGGTACCTACCGCAATCTCCGTGTCGAATTGCTCACCATGATTTTTCAGATATTGCAGAATTTCTTTCATAGGTTCATTACCTCACCACCAATATCATCGAAGTTGTTAATGTACAGTTACGCCAAATGCAATGCGGGGTCTTCTTCGGCGGCACATCACTCACGCCTGCCAAACCCCATACCCTGCTTCACGCAGACCAATCGCCAACTCCACTTCCATGTCGCGCGCGCCGTCATAGGGCATCGGATTATAAACTTCATAGAGCTCAGGCAATAAGCGCAATCCGAATTGTTGTACGTATCTATTGGACTGGATACCTGCCTTGTGTTTGTCGAAGCGCAAGTCAGGATCCAATCCTGTCATACCGACGTAAACGCACGGCTTGTCCATAACGTAATCAGGGTTGGCCTTCTTGAATCTGTCTTTGTAAAGAACGTCTTTTGACAGTTCGATCACATAGACGTGGTAGTGGTTGCGGCGTCCCATGGTTACGTTCAAATGAGTGGAAATGTGGCTTGTAGGCATAGTGTACTCCGCCGCAAGTCCAGCGGAAACCCGGCAGTCAGGTTTGCCGATCTGTTCTTTGTTCTCGGTTTTAGCTAGATTTAATCACCCCAATAGTTCTGACAGATGAATGGCGGCTATGGGAAAAATACTCGGCTGTCTTTTTTGGCACTAGGCTGATGAGTCCTCTTGTTTTTTCGAAACAGTCATTCTGTTACACGTAACTGCTCGGCCCCACCGCCCACCACCATCCTTCCTCTAAGGCAATTTCCCTATCAATAAGCTGGATAAGGGTTGCGGCTCTTGTAGCCAATCGCCTTGCACGTAGTCAACATGAATTTGCTTCAAGTGGTCGAGAATCACTTCGGATTCCACAAATTCGGCAATCGTCTTGAGTCCCATCACATGGCCGATGTGGTTGATGGCTTCCACCATGGCGCGATCAATCGGGTCGTTTTCCATGTCTTTCACGAACGCGCCGTCGATCTTGAGATAGTCCACTGGCAAATTCTTGAGATACGTAAAAGACGACAAACCACTACCGAAGTCATCCAATGAAAATTTGCACCCCTTCGCCTTAAGAGCGCGGATAAATTCAATCGCTTCTGTCAGGTTGGTGATCGCCGCGGTCTCCGTGATCTCGAAGCAGATCGCCGCATACGGAATTTTATTGATCGTGAACTGGCGTTCGACGAACTCAAGAAAATATTCGTCGCACAATGTATGCCCTGAGAGATTAACGGTACAAATCGACTTCCCGCCATTCGAGTGGGGAAAAAGCTGGTGAAAAGCGGAAAATGCCGCGCTGACCACCCAACGATCAATCGACGGCATGAGATTATAACGTTCGGCCGCAGGAATAAATGCCATCGGCAATATCAACTCGGCATTATCGTCGAGCATGCGCAGCAGTATCTCGTAATGCACATCCGCTTCGGCGTCGGGGAACAAGGGTAAAATCGGCTGGACAAACAGGCGCAGCCGGTTCTCCTCCATGGCGCGCGTGATACGCGTCACCCATTGCATCTCGCCATGGCGTTTTACCAGATCGACGTCTTCCAACTGATACACATGCACCCGATTACGTCCACGATCTTTAGCGGTGTAACAGGCGGCATCAGCCGAACTCAGCAAGCTCGATAGATTTTCGCTCTCGGCGGTAATCGACACTAAGCCAATGCTCACGCCGATGACGAAGGATTTATCGTGCCACACGAAGCGAAATTCTTTCACCATTTGCCGTAGCACTTCGGCGATTGGCTGCGCCTGCTCCAGTGCGCAATTTTCGAGCAGTACCCCGAACTCATCGCCCCCCAGCCGCGCCAAGGTATCGCGGTCGCGTAGCTTGGCTTGCAACAATACCGCGAGCTGGCGCAACAATTCGTCGCCCGCGCTGTGGCCGCAGGTATCGTTCACCACCTTGAATTGATCCAGGTCGAGATAGCACAAAGTATGCAATTGATTTTGCTCACGCGCGCCGGCCAATGCGCGCTCCAAACGCACCTCGAATTCGCGCCGATTGGGTAAACCGGTCAGCGTATCGTGCGCGGCTTGATAGGAAAGGCGCGAGGTCGCCTCTGCAATCCGCTCCTGCATGGTCTCATGCGACATTTTCAGCGCCGTGCCCATGCGGTTGATGCCACGTTCCAATACTTGCAGCTCGCCCGCCGATTCTTCCGCTACCCGCACATCAAGATTGCCCGCGCCGATCTGTTGCACCGCACTGGACAAGCGCTCGATCGGGCGCGTCACTTCACGGCTCATGCGAAACGCGAATAATCCGCTCGCCGCCAATCCCAACAGTGTAATGATGAGTCCGTTCCGAATCAGTTCGTTCTTACGTTGCACGGTGCTGGCACGGCTCATTTCCACATAGACGCGGCCGATACTCCGGCTATGCGGGACTTCGTTCTTAGCCGCACCCATTAGACTGCCCGAGATGTCTTCGATTTCGATCTGGCTCACTTGCACCGGCGCACTAAAGATCAGTGCGGAAGTGGTCTCTGCCATCGCAAAATTCAGCCCGGTATGCGCGTCTACCACGCGCGGCAAGCGATCTGGCTTGCCGCTCCCTACCAGGATGTCATTGTTGATATCTGTCACCACCACCCAATTCACATCCGCTTCTTTGAGCGCGGCGTCGGTCAAGCGTTGCAGAATTTGATGGTTGCCGGAGAACACGCCGTATTCGCTCGCTGGCGCGAGTTGGCGTGCAATGGCCAAACCGCGATCACGCAGCGACTGCTCCAGATCGGCGATCCGGCTATTCACGAAATGAAAAGCCAGCACCGCGGCGATTAATGCCGCCGGTGCGAGCGCGAGAAACAATACCTTGCCTTTAATGCCCCAACGATTCATGTTATTCGTGCTCCGCGCTCACCTTGATGCGTTCCAGCAACGTCGCTTCATCGTCCAGCACCAGACCGAGCGAACGCGCCACTTGATAATTCACACTGACTGAAAAATATTCCGGATATTGGGGTGGTGGCAAAGCGCCGCCGCCTGCCTGAAGGTAACGCTGAATGATCTCCCCCGCTTGCTGGCCGATTTGCGCCGGCGTGGAATACACCGCCGCCAAAGCGCCGGCGGTGACATAGGATTTTGAGAACGCAAAGAGTGGCGCCTTTGCGCGATAGCTGGTTAACAACACATTTTGCGCAGTATCGCGGTTAAACACTAAAGGGTCCGGCACCGCCAGCAACACATCGCTATCCATCAGCACTTTTTTCAGCGCCGGTAGCAGTTGTTCTTCCGAATTGACGAGTTCGATCTTGAGCTTCATATGACTTTGCCGGGCGCTGGTTTGTAACTCCCGCAAGCGGTCTTGAGATGTCGGCCCAAGCAATATGCCCACATTGTCGCGCGCCGGTAATGTCGCCTTAATCAGTTGCAGTTGGCGCACCATCGGTTGATCGAGATAGAGCGCGCTCACCCAATTCTTCCCTGCGCCACGGGGCAGACTCTCGAAGCTCTGGCGGGGAATCAACAGATTGAACGTCGGCACAGAAACAGTTGAGGCCGCCACCGCTTCCGCGGCTTTCACCCCGACAGTGACCAATAAGTCACCCGGCAATCCCGCATCCAGTTCGTTCAACTGGCTCGTTTGCACAGTCTGGAATTTTTTTACCCAGCCCTTTTTTTCCAAACTGGCGCGCAACACTTGCGTCAACTCGACATAGGGTGCAGTGGTTTCACTCAGCACGACGAGGACGCGCCACTCGCTAGCGGCAGCCGCAGCGTCCGTATAGAGCGCCGTCCCCAAGTACAGCGCGCATAACGCAAGTATTGTTTTTATCAGGTTCACAAGTAAGCCGAAGCGTCACCAGCCATAACGCATGGTCGTGAAATACTGCCGCTTGAAAACATTATCGTCGCGAAATTCGCGATACGAATCAAACACGCTTTGGCCAACCAGTGCGATCTCCAGCGGCTTGCCTGCCCATTTGAATTCCTTCGCCAGTTTGACGTCGGTGCGCCGGTAAGCCTTGAGCGTGCTGCCATCGCTCAATGGCGTCATGTCGGATACGTGGTACACCCCGATACTCACCTTCCATGCCTGCGGCAAGGAATACGCGGCAAGCAAATTGTAAACATGAATCGGCGTCGCGCTGACGATGGACGCATAATCGCTCTCGACATGGGTATAGGAATGCCCCAGCCATATTTTCAAACGATCCCATTGCCAGCGGGCTTGGGTTTCAACGCCGTTCAGCGTCGCGCTATGCATGTTATGGAAGACGTAATATTTGGTATTGGTTGGCGCATTAAGTTGCGTGGTGGTGTCGATCAGATCATCTAACTCATCCTTATAAATGCGCACGTCTAAACTTAGCCCAATACGCGGAAACTGTCCCAAATAAGCCACCTCGCGGCTGGTAATGCGCTCGGGTTTTAAGCCGCCGCCACTGAGGAACCTCGGCACCGCTGCAGTGCTGGTAACGCCGCCCACACTAACCGGTAAATACAGGGTGAAATTGGCGTCGTCTTCGAGCAACGTCGGGGAACGTAATGCCTTGGAAACGCTTACGCGTAAACTGTGTTGCGGGCTCAGGTGGTAGGCGAGCGCAAACCGTGGAGAAAAATCGGTTCCGGTCAGGCTATGCCGCTCCAGCATGCCCCCCACATTCACGACCCAAGCAGGCGTGGCGCGCCATTCCATATTGGCGAACAGGCTGCTCTGATGGGTATAAAAATTGGCTTGCGATCCGAGATAGAGCGGCGCCGCTACGCGATCCACCCGCGTCGTCAGTCCCCACGCCAGGCGCACGGTATCGGCCAAATGCTGTGTCCGCTGCAGTTCCAAATCATAGCGCTCGGCATCGGTATTCAACTCTAAATAAGTCGGCAACACCGTGACCACGCCGCTCGTGCTCTGTTGTGTCTGCGTCGCCTCATGCGAGGTCGTGACGGCGTGGTGGAACTGCACGCTCAACTCATCATCTGGCCCATACGTGCGTTGCCAACGCAGTTGCTGGAAATGACTAGTGAGACGCTGATCGTGGGATGGGTCTAGCGACTGGTCGGGAAAACCTTGGCCTTGATTACCGAAGGTGAGGCCCGCCTGAAATTGAAGTGCATCCGCCATGTTGAGGCGATAGTCGGCACGAGTGGTGAGCAGACCGATACGCTTGTCATCATGCCGGTCGGGAAATCCGCCGTCGCGCTGATACCCCAAGGTGACACGGTAAGCCAGATTATCTTTTACCCCCCCATGACGCAGCGTCGCATCGGTTACGCCCTGGCCGCCGGTAGTCGCGGAGAATACGGTGCCGCGATCTTCCTGCGCAGTGCGGGTAATGATATTGATCACGCCGAGGAAAGAATTAGCACCGTAGCTGGCGGCATTCGGCCCGCGAATCACTTCGATGCGCTCGATATCTTCCATCGCGAGCGGCAAGGCGCTCCACGGCACTTGGCCGAACAAGGGCGTATACACCGAGCGGCCGTCCACCAGCACTTGCACGCGGCCGAAGTAATGGTCTACCAAACCACGCGCCACTACCGGCTCGTTGCCGCTATAGCGCCCCACGTAAAAACCCGGCACCAAGCGCAACAAATCGGCAATCTCGCGAAACCCCGAAGCGCGGATCATATCGCGATCGATGACCGTGACCGCGCCCGGCGCATCGGCGACCGGTTGAGCCAGACGCGACGCCGAGAGGACAATCGGCACATCCTCCAGGTAATCTTGCTCAGAAACCGCCGCCCACCCCAGCCGGCTGTGCAACACGGTTAGCAATAACAATAGATCGAGCGCACGCCGTTCTGCTCGCATACAACCCCTCCCCTTAATGACGCAAATATTTGTGCAATGCCGAGCGAGTATCCCGCTTCTATTTATTCCACAAACACGTGCCTTTGCATTCTTTATCGATATCCGCCAACAATGCTGCGTGTGCGGTCAATTCTTCCGCGCTGGCATGCAATACACGCTGCGGCAAGGTTGCCGCAAAACCTGCGTCTGTCACACTCGTTTGCGCAGCCGAGCTCATCTCTATCATCAAGCTCTCCTGGCCGCGCGTCATGGCAAGGTACACCTCGGCCAACAACTCTGCATCGAGTAGCGCGCCATGTAGCGTGCGATTGGAATTGTCCACGCCATAGCGCTTGCACAAGGCATCCAAATTATTTTTCTGGCCCGGGTGTAATTCTTTAGCCAGCTTCAAGGTATCGATCACCCCCGCACAACAGGTATTGATCGGATTTAAACTGAGCAATGCCAGTTCGTGATCGAGAAACCCCACATCGAAGGGCGCATTGTGAATGACCAGTTCGCCCCGTTCCACGAAACGCAGAAATTCCTGCACCACGTCGCCAAATTTAGGCTTGTCTTGCAGAAACTCGAGGGCGATGCCGTGCACTTGCTGCGCGCCCGCGTCGATCTCGCGCTCTGGATTCACATAACAATGAAAGTGATTGCCGGTGAGCCGGCGATTGATCATTTCCACCGCCCCCACTTCAATGATGCGATGGCCGAGTGCGGGGCTGAGGCCCGTGGTTTCGGTATCCAGAATAATTTGTCGCATAGCCTTCTCTCGCTTCTATTGAGTCGCACAACCTTTGTTGGCCAACTGATCCGCGCGCTCGTTGCCGTCATGCCCGGCATGCCCCTTGACCCAAAGCCATTCGACATCGTGTTGACTGGCAAGCTGATCCAACTCCTGCCACAGGTCGACGTTTTTCACTGGCTTTTTGTCGGCGGTTTTCCAGCCGCGTTTCTTCCAGCCAATAATCCACTCGCTGATACCTTTTTGCACATACTGCGAATCGGTGTGTAACTTCACCACACAGCGCCGGTTCAGAGACTCCAAGGCGCGAATGACGGCTAATAGCTCCATGCGATTGTTGGTCGTAGCGGGCTCGCCACCGCACAATTCTTTTTCCGTCTCGCCGAAGCGCAGTAACGCACCCCAGCCGCCCGGGCCGGGATTGCCTTTGCATGCGCCATCGGTAAAAATTTCCACGACTTCAGACAAGCTCATTCTCCTTGCGCGTGCGGCAATGCCCCGCCTCTTTTTGCGCCGCCGGGGCGATACCACGCTGCGCCGCCAAGCGTTCGCTCCAACTCGGCAAAATTAAACGCATCCCCGCTACGCGTTTTTTGGCGAGCAGATAAAACACGCCGCCTCCCAGCGGCCACCAACGATCGCCCGCCGCTTCCATGAATTGCAGCCGCGCCAACCATTGCGCGCTTTGCAGCGGCGGCACATAACACGCCAATTGCCCCGCGACCACCTCGAAACCCAGTAGCGCTAACCAATCTTTTAGCCGGGGCAGGCCGATGAATTTACCGCACCAGGGATAGTCCACGCGGCGACGGCGCAACAGATGACACGCGCCCCAAAAGCTCAAAGGGTTAAAGCCGGTGATGAGCACCTGCCCTTCGGGCATAAGCACGCGCTCTACCTCGCGCAAAATTTGATGCGGCGTGGCAGAAAATTCCAATACGTGCGGCATGAGCACAAGATCCACACTTTGACTGGCGATAGGCAGGTGGTTGAAGTCGGCCAACAATGAGGCGGGGCGATGCGTCCCCAGCGTGAGGCGCAAAGGAATGCGGCTGGCGCGTAACATATCATGTTGCGGCAAACCCAGTTGGAGTGCATTGAAGCCGAAGATATCGCTGACGATCTCGTCGAAATATGCTTGCTCGCGCGCCAGGACGTAGCGGCCCAAGGTCGTCTCGAACCACTGTCGCGCATCGCGTCGGCGTTCCTCGCCATGCGGCCCATTTAGATTTGGCATGCTCTACATTCTACTAATATATGCCGATGATGATGCATGTCCTCACCATTCCGGCGTTTGAAGACCATGACAGGGGCTGCTCGTGGGCGGCCATGCTACGATCGTCGACCTGGGCGACACCGTGTTGCTGCCGGAATTGGAACTGGAATTGACCGTCATCAATGTGCCTGGCCGCGCTGCCGCGCTGCCGGGCTGGTGGCCTATTATGGCGCAGAATGCCTATTTTGGGGGATACGCTGTTCGGTCACGGCTGCGATAAACTGTGCTCAGGTACGCTGCAGGTACTATTCCACGACGCCCAGTTTCCGGGCCTGGTAAAAGTGCACCATGATCCGCGCGTGAAACAATACATTTCGTTAATGTTGTTCTGAAAAACGCCTTGACGCTTAAGACCTTACGCCATTACCATCGTGCCCGACAGTCACTAAAAAATGAAAATTATTCGATGCAAGTAACGGGCACCAAGCTGGCGATCGCAACACTGATAGCCAGCTTATATGGATATAGCGGAGGCGCATTAGCGGCAGATGCGACCGCTATTCCCGCTGCCGCCGTTACCCTTTCTTCCAAAGCACTGGATGAAATGCCTGCTCAGTCCGCCGCTGGCCCCGCACAATTAGAAAACGTTGCCATTGATCCGCCGGATTTACCTGCGGCGGATCAGCCTTCCATTATCAGCATCGAGCCCGCCCCGGCTGGAGACGCCGCGCCGCTGCTCAAATCGACGGCTAGTTTGGGTGATCCGCAGCACGATTTATGGGCGCGCATTCGCGTCGGCTTCGCGCTGCCCGAGCTGGATACCGCCTTAGTACAACAAAACGAAAAATGGTACGCCGACCGTCCTGAGTATGTCGCGCGCATGCTGGAACGCAGCAAGCGTTATTTGTTTTATATCGTTCAAGAAGTCGAAAAACGCGGCATGCCGACCGAAATCGCCTTACTGCCGATGATCGAAAGCGCATTTAACCCCAAAGCCTATTCGCCGAGCCACGCCGCGGGTATTTGGCAATTCATCCCTTCTACCGGCCGTAACTATGGCTTGAAGCAAAACTGGTGGGTAGACAATCGGCGCAACGTGATCGCCGCTACCAGCGCGGCGTTGGATTATTTGCAAAACTTACATGATATGTTCGGCAGCTGGGAATTGGCGCTCGCTGCTTACAACTGGGGCGAAGGCTCGGTGTCCCGCGCTATCGCCAAGAACGAAGCTAAGGGCTTGCCCACTGACTATCTCAGCCTGCGCATGCCGAAAGAAACGCAACAATACGTACCGCGCCTGATTGCAGTCAAAAACTTAATTCAACATCCGCAAGACTTCGATATCGATTTAGGCGTCGTGCCGAACGCACCCTATTTCGCACAAATCACCCTGACGCAGCGTATCGATGTGGCGCTCGCAGCCAAGCTTGCGCAAACCACGCTGGAAGAATTTACCTCGCTCAATCCGCACTATAACCGCCCCGTGATACAAGCCAAGGGCCCCACCACACTCTTGCTGCCGGTGGATAAAGCGGCGATATTCGCGACCAATCTGGAAAATTACAGTAAACCTTTAGTTTCTTGGCAACCGTATTACGCTAAACGTGGAGAGAAGTTAGCCTCTATTGCCAGCCACCACGGCATCTCGAGTGCGCGCCTAAAAGAAGTAAATGGCACCGTCCTCAAGCGTGGCCGCCTCACTGGAAATCAAGTCTTGCTGGTACCGGGCTATGGGGGTGCTAAGTTTGAAAACGTGTCATTTAGTGAAATACCAGCCGCGCCGGAACTGCGCTCGAGCACGGAAATTTACACTGCCCGAAGAGGCGATACCCTACAGTCCATCGCCAAACATGCCGGCGTCAAAGTGACGCAGATTAAAGCCTGGAACCACCTTAAATCGAATCGGGTCGCACTGCATCAGAAAATTTATCTCAGTGCGGCCGGTAAAACCCTCAAATCCTCGCACCGCGCGGTGGCCGTTAGCGCAGCGAAACCCAGGCGCTACACCGTGCGCCGCGGCGACACGCTCTTCTCTATCGCGCAGCGCTTCGATGTCGAACTTGATGATCTACTGCGTTGGAACAAACTCTCTTCCAAAAAGCATCTGCATCCCGGGGATAAAGTCAGCATCTTCGCCAAGAACGGCTGATCACGCGACGGCTAGAGGCGCCCAGCCCAAGCCGCGTTTGCTTCGGGTTCGACACCCCGCCCTATGCCCCATTTAAGCCAGACCCGCAACTGCCGATATAACTCCGGTTCCACGGCGTCCGGCAGTATCACCACGGCGCTTGTCAGCCATCGCTGATCCGGTTTAAGAAGAATAATGGTGAGATAGGGCGCGACGAAACTACTGCCTAATACCCGTGCTGCGCGCACAGTGCCATTTCGATATTCCACCCTCACCTCGCCATCGCGCTCGAACAGCAGCCCGACGATACTGGTGGGCCAACGCCGCCACGCTTGATAGGTGAGTGTGTAAATCAGGTTCAACAGCAGCGCCATGGCGAGTAGCGCCTGCAACCAAAGCGGCATAGCCACGATCAATACACACACTGCGGCGGCGATATGGCCAAACAATAGCCATGCGCTCAACTGGCGTGAAGGCTTGAGCGCCAGCCTTAACATGCGCACAACCGTTCCACCACCAGATGGCATCCGGGCACGGAGCACGGCACCTCGCCGCTCACCATGGCCCAGAGTTCTTCATCGCCAGACTCGAGCAGCGTCTCAAAAGCCTGCTGCGCCGGGCGATCGAGCGCAGCGTAGTCACGTTCTAAAAATTGTTGTAGCACCAAATCGAGTTCCAGCGTGCCACGCCGGCATTTCCAGCGCAGACGATTCATTTCGCTCATACGGTGCGGTTCACCAACAGTGCTTTGATGTTGCCGATGGCTGCGGTGGGATTGAGCCCTTTCGGGCAAACCTCGACGCAATTCATAATGCTGTGGCAGCGGAACAAGCGGTAGGGATCTTCCAGATCGTCGAGGCGCGCATTGGTGGCTTGGTCGCGGCTATCGGCGATGAAACGGTAGGCTTGCAGCAACCCTGCGGGGCCGACGAATTTATCCGGATTCCACCAAAACGATGGACAAGCAGTGGAACAGCAAGCACACAGGATGCACTCGTATAGCCCGTCCAATTGCGCGCGTTGCGCAGGCGATTGCAGGCGCTCGATTTCGGGCTCGGGGTCGTGATTAATCAGATACGGTTCGATCGACCGGTACTGTTGATAAAACTGAGTAAGGTCCACGATCAGATCGCGGATCACCGGCAAGCCAGGCAGCGGACGTAAGGTAATCGGTTGTTTTAATTCGGCCAGCGGTGTGATGCAAGCCAATCCATTTCGCCCATTAATGTTCATTGCATCCGAGCCGCACACGCCTTCGCGGCAAGAGCGGCGCAATGACAAAGTAGGATCGATATCTTTTATCGCGAGCAAGGCGTCCAGTAGCATCTTGCCCTCGGGCAGGATGTCGAGTTCAACATCCTGCATCGCGGGCTTCTGCCCGGACTCGGGATCAAAACGATAAATTGAGAAACGCATAGTGTCTCCACGACATCCGGTTAATAGACCCGAGGCTTGGGCGGAAAAGAGTCAACCGTCAGCGGTTTGAGCCGCACCGGTTTGTAATCCAGACGCTGGCCTTCCATAAAATACAGGCTGTGCTTGAGCCAGTTGTTGTCGTCACGCGCGGGAAAATCGACACGTGAATGCGCGCCCCGGCTCTCGTCGCGGGCGCAGGCCGAGACGATGCTGGCAAGTGCCGTCTCCAACATATTTTCTAGTTCCAAGGCTTCGATGCGCGCGGTGTTAAAAATTTTGCTTTGGTCATGCAACACCGCGTGCGCTAAGCGTTCGCGCAAGGCGAGCATTTTATCCACGCCTATCCGCATGCTCTCGCCACTGCGGAATACACCGCAGTGATCTTCCATGATGTGGCGCATGGCTTCACGAATCTCGGGAATACTTTCACCACTACCGCTGCGCTCCCAACGCGCTAGCCGTGCGAGCGCAAATTCGGGCGCGTCTTTTGGAATCGGGCGCGGATAAGGATTCTCGCGCAGATACTCCAGCATATGACTACCCGCGGCGCGGCCGAATACCACAATATCGAGCAGCGAATTGCCGCCCAAGCGATTCGCGCCATGCACCGATACGCAGGCGCATTCGCCCACTGCGTACAAACCCGGTACTGGCTCTTCCGGCCCGGTGATGGTCGGCGCGACTACTTGGCCATGGCGATTGCTGGGAATGCCGCCCATCATGTAATGCGCGGTGGGGAATACCGGAATCGGCGCTTCGATCGGATCGACATGCGCAAAGCGCCGCGCTAAATCGCGGATGCCCGGCAGCCGTGACATGATTTTGTCTGCGCCCAAATGATCCATCTTCAGCAACACATGATCGGCGTTCGCGCCACACCCACGTCCTTCGCGAATCTCGGCGAGAATAGAGCGGCTGATCACATCGCGGCTGGCCAAGTCTTTGTTGTGCGGCGCGTAGCGCTCCATGAAACGCTCGCCTTGGCTATTCACGAGGTAACCGCCCTCGCCGCGCGCCGCTTCGGAAATGAGATTGCCCACACCGGCGATGCCGGTCGGATGAAATTGAAAAAACTCCATGTCCTGCAATGGAATGCCCGCGCGCAAGGCCATGCCGAGTCCGTCACCTGTGTTGATGAGCGCATTGGTCGAGGTGCGGAAAATGCGCGCCGCGCCACCGGTAGCGATGAGCGTCGTGCGCGCTTCGATCAATAGGGGCTGGCCGGTTTCGATTTCCAAGGCCACCACGCCGAGGACATAACCTTCGCTATCCTTCACCAAATCGATGGCGAAAAATTCATCGAAAAAATGTGTCTTGGCGCGGATATTTTGCTGATACAAACTATGCAGCATCGCGTGTCCGGTGCGATCGGCGGCGGCGCAAGTGCGTGTCGCCTGACCTTGACCAAGCTCGGTGGATTGCCCGCCGAAAGGCCGCTGATAAATTTTGCCGTTATCTAAGCGCGAAAACGGCAAGCCGTAATGTTCCAGTTCATACACCGCCTGCGCCGCGGCGCGGCACATGAACTCGATGGCGTCTTGATCGCCCAAATAATCCGAGCCCTTGACGGTATCGTACATATGCCAATACCAGTTATCCGGTGTGACATTGCCCAGCGCGGCATTGATGCCGCCTTGCGCAGCCACCGTGTGCGAGCGCGTCGGAAATACTTTGGACACCACCGCCACTTTGAGATCGGCCTCCGCCAATTGCAGCGCAGCACGCAAGCCACCGCCGCCGGCACCGATCACTAAAGCATCGAAGGTGCGCTTGGGTAAACTCATTTCACGCTCCAGAGTATCGTCACGATCCACATGGTGTACAACACCAGTGCGACGATGGTGGCGACTTGCAAAGTCAGCCGTATCCACGTCAGGCGCACATAGTCCATTAAAATATCACGCACCCCGACCCAAGCATGCAGATACAAGCTCAGTGCAAACAGCAGCGTAAAATAGCGCATGCTAGCGTAGCTGAATAGCGCGTGCCACATTGCGTATTGCATCGGTTGATGCATCACCAAGTAAGCGATCAGCGTCACGCTATAGACCAGCATGATGACCGCGCTAAAGCGTTGCACCAGCCAATCGCGCACGCCGTAATGCGCACCGCTGACCACCCGGCTCACCATAGCCAGGCGCCAATGAGGAAAGTACTGATCAAGGCGATGCCCAGCACCGCCCAAGCAGAATAGCGCGCCTGTTTCAGCGCGATGCCCCAATGCAAATCGAGCAAGAGAAAGCGCACGCCGGCAAATAAATGGTAGCCAAAGCCTGCCAGTAAGATGAACAGCATGAATTTTAAGAAAGGGGCAGACACCAATGCGGCAAAACTATCCGGACCGGCAAGCGAGGCGTCCAATGCCTGGAGCAGTGGCGGAATCCCGAGAAATAATAAGGCGCCGCTTACACGATGCAAAAACGACACCACCGCCGGCACTGGCTGGCGGATACGCAGTAAATCCAGATAAATGGGGCGGTTTTGTTTCATGGATGCTTGTAAAATAGCGCCATCACCCTTATGTTAGCAGGCAGCCGCGCATGCTTATTATTACCCCTAGCCGCTACCCCATTTTTCATCCACTCACACCGGGCAATCAAACATGATTCCAAGCTGGCAAGCTTTTCTCATCGCCCAAGGCGCCACAATTCAAAATGATCACGTTGCACACTTCGGCAACGCCGCGGCCGAGTTACAACAAGTCGCGCACGGGCCTATTGTAGCCGATCTATCGCACCTGAATTTGATCCAATTCGCGGGCGAAGACACGCAAACTTTTCTGCAAGGCCAGCTTTCCAATGACCTGCGTCTGCTTGACAGCAGCAACACGCAATACACTAGCTATAACACGCCCAAGGGGCGCATGCTCGCCAATGGCTTGCTGTGGCAAAATGCACCGAGCAGTTATCTGTTGCAGCTTCCCGCCAGCTTAAGCATCGCCATCCAGAAACGGTTGACGATGTTTGTGTTGCGCGCAAAAGTCAAAGTGACGGATGTGAGTGATGCTTGGGTGCGTCTCGGCGTCGGCGGCCCGGGCACGGAAGCCGCGGTTGCCAGCGTCATGGGTGCCGCACCGGCAGCCGTACATGGGCTGGTGCAAACCGCTCAGGGCAATGTGCTGCGCTTGTCCGGCGACAACTTCGAATTACTCATCGCCCCAGATCAAGCACCCAGCGTATGGACGGCGCTCCTGTCGCATGCCAAACCGGCCGGCACAGCATGCTGGGACGGCCTTATGATCCGCGCCGGCATACCCACCATCTTGCCGCCGACCCAAGAGCAATTCGTGGCGCAAATGGTGAACTATGAACTCATCGGCGGCGTGAATTTCAAAAAAGGTTGTTACCCCGGTCAGGAAATTGTGGCGCGCACCCAGTATCTCGGCAAACTCAAACGCCGCATGTATCTCGCCACACTGGCTGGCGACGCTACGCCCGCTCCAGGCGACGAATGTTATAGCGTCGACATGCCGGACCAAGCCATCGGCATGATCGTCAACGCCGCGCCCGCAGCGAGCGGCGGCTTCGATGTGCTGGCGGTGCTCCAAATGTCGAGCGCGGAAAGCAACCCCATCCATTGGAAATCACTCGATGGGCCGGTGTTGAAGTTGGAAACGCTGCCTTACCCGCTATCCGCTTAAAAATTGCTGAATTACTACATCTACTACCGTATCCAGCCTGAGCATAGCGCCGCGGCCGAGGCGGCGGTACAACAAATTCAAGACGAGATCGCCACGCGCTGCGGCATCACCGGCCGTTTACTCAAGAAGCGCGATGAGCCCAATCTGTGGATGGAAATCTATGAACAGGTAAGCAGCGCCACATTCGAAGAAGCCCTGGCATTGGCAGAAAATAAAGCGGGTATCGCGGCGTTACTGGGGGGCGACGGTACAAGGCATCGGGAGTGCTTTATCGCTTGAATAGCGCCCAAATTAAATGCGAAAGTCATGCGGCAGGTGTAAGCTAACTTATTGAGCGGGGCCTAAGCTGGAAGCCGACGGCCTCGTAGCGCAGGCGAGGGCGCCTGCGCTACAAAATGTTAAGACTTTGGCCGTTAAGAGACTAAGCCTGGGGGAAGCCAGATGCAAAACGTCCGGATGCTTTCGATCCAAGGTAGGCCGCGATGAACGACAACGCCCTCGACCTCATACGTAATCCCGATCGACTCGACTCCCTACGCGCATTAGGTCTACTCGACACGCCTGCGGAAGAAGCATTCGACCGCTTGGCCCGATTAGCTGCGCGTCTCCTGCATACCCCCGTCGCGCTGGTGAGTTTGGTGGACGAAAATCGTCAGTTTTTCAAAAGTTGCTTCGGGCTGCCAGAACCCTGGGCAAGCTGGCGCGAAACACCCTTGTCCCATTCCTTCTGTCAGCATGTGGTGACGAGCAACGAGCCATTAGTGATCAGCGATGCGCGCATTCACCCCCAGTTGTCCACCAACCTGGCCGTCCGCGACCTAGGCGTTATCGCTTATCTCGGCATCCCGCTGACGCTGCCAAACGGACGGACTATAGGATCGTTCTGCGTGATCGATACCATCCCGCGTGCCTGGACCGAGGAAGATATTCATACGGTGCGCGATTTTGCCGCCTCGGTCATGAGTGAAATCGAATTGCGTACGCTACGCGGCAAATTAGAAGCGCGCGTTGCGGAACGGACAGCAGAACTACAACGCGCACTCGAATCCCTAAAAACTGCTCGTGCGGCGACCACCGTGGCGCAGGAGCAGCTCGGCGAAATTTTTGTGCGCATTACCGATGGCTTCGTCGCGCTCGATAAGAATTGGCGCTACACCTATGTCAACCAACGCGCAGCCGAGATGTTCGAGCGTACACCCGAAGACTTGATCGGCAAGCCTATCTGGAGCGAATTCCCGGAGGGCGTGGGGCAGCCTTTCTATCATGCCTACCACCGCGCCTTAGCCGAGCAAGTCGCGATCACCATTGAGGAATACTACGCCCCCTGGAAGCGCTGGTTCGAGAACCGCATCTACCCTTCGCCCGAGGGGATTTCGATTTATTTTCATGAGATCACCGAACGCAAGCGGACGGAAGCCTTGCTGAGCGGCGAGAAGCAGGTGCTAGAAATGATGGCGAAAGGCGCGCCCTTGAGCGATATCCTGACAACCATCGTGCGCAATATTGAAGCGCTGTTACCGGATATGCGCTGCTCCATTCTGTTGCTCGATGCCGATGGCGTCCACTTGCGCCACGGCGCCGCACCCAGCCTGCCGGACGCGTACAACCGCGCTATCGACGGCGCGGAAATTGGCCCGCAAGCTGGTTCCTGCGGCACCGCGGCTTATCGCAACCAGGCGGTCATTGTCACCGACATCGCGACCGACCCGCTGTGGGCCGATTACCGCGCACTGGCTTTGCCACACGGGCTGCGTGCTTGTTGGTCCACGCCCATACGTTCGGCGCATGGCCTGGTGTTGGGCACCTTCGCCTTGTATTACCGTGAGCCGTGCGCGCCCGGCCCGGCTGATCTCGAACTCATTGAGCGTGTCACACACCTGTCGGCTATCGCCATCGAGCGCAAGCAGGCCGAGGATCAGCTGCGCGATTTCGCGCATCAGCTCGAGCTGCTGTCGCGCCGCTTGTTGACGACACAAGAAGCCGAGCGCCGCCACATCGCGCGCGAATTGCATGACGAGATCGGCCAACTGCTCACCGTAATAAAACTCGATTTGCAGGGCGTGTTGCGCCAGCCGGGCGTGCAGTCCGCGGTGCCAGCCCTGAACGAAAGCATAGACACGATCGATCAATTGGTCGGTAAAGTGCGTGATCTGTCACTCAATTTGCGGCCGTCGATGTTGGACGACTTAGGATTGATACCCGCGCTACGCTGGTACGGGCAGCGCCAAGCGAAGCACCTAGGGCTCGCGATCGATTTGCGCTTACCGGCCTCCGCGCCGCGCCTGCCGGCGGAGATGGAAACCGCGTGCTTTCGCATCATTCAAGAGGCGCTGACCAATGCCGCACGCCACGCCCAGGCAACGCAAGTGACAGTGACCGTGCTCATCGGTCCACAGTACGCCGAGCTGACGGTGCGCGATAACGGTGTCGGCTTCGATGTTTCCAGCACGCAATACTCCGCGATCGCGGGCGGAGGCTTCGGCCTGCTCGGCATGCAAGAGCGTGCGCAATTGGTCGGCGGCACATTGCAACTGACGTCTACTCCCGGCGCAGGCACCTGCATTGCGGCACGATTTCCGCTGCCCATTGCCGAGGCACCACATTCGTGAATGCGATCCGGGTTGTGCTGGCCGATGATCATCACCTGGTCCGCGCAGGCATCCGTTCTTTGCTGGAGACCCTCGCTGGGGTCGAAGTGGTAGCGGAGACCGGCGATGGACGCGAAGCGATCGAACTCGTGCGCAGGCACCGGCCGAATCTCGTGCTCATGGATATCACGATGGACGGTATGAACGGCCTCGATGCCACCGCGCGTCTCCTCAAGGAGTTCCCGCAACTGCGCGTCATCATTCTCTCCATGCATGCCAACGAGGAATACGTACGCCAGGCATTGCAAGCGGGCGCCGCGGCATATTTGCTCAAGGATGCCGCCACCGCCGAACTGGAGCTCGCCGTGCGCGCCGTGGCGCAAGGACAAACCTATCTTTCGCCGGCCATTTCACGCCAGGTCGTCGAAGAGTATCTGGGCGGGCAAAGCGCGCCGGCAGCGGGGCCGCTTACGCAACTTACCGCGCGCCAGCGCGAGGTGCTGCAACTCATCGCCGAGGGCAAGACCACCAAACAGACCGCGGCGCTGCTCAAGGTGAGTGTCAAGACCGTCGAGACTCATCGTGCGCAACTGATGGAACGACTCGGTATCCACGATGTGCCGGGGCTGGTGCGCTACGCCGTGCGTCACGGGATGGTACACATCGACTCCTAAGCCCTGCGGTTCACGGCTTGCGCCTGTTTCAGGTATTTAGCAGCCCTGATCTCAGGCATTACCCGATAGGCGGCGAGACGGCCCGCGCGGATACTTCTGGCTATCGACATAGGTGCGTCCTTCGCACTTGGAGCCATGCCATGAATGCCAGCGCCCGCAATGAATCCCCCACCGAGTCGCCGCTAAAAGTACTGCTGGTGGATGACTCCCCGAGCTTCCTGTCTGCTGCCCAGCGGCAGCTTAGCTACCAGGCCGGTATCCAGTTTGTCGGTAGTGCCACCTCTGGCAGCGAGGCGCTCCGGCTAATCCAAGAACGCGCTCCCGATCTGGTGCTGATGGATATCGTGATGCCGGACATGAACGGCATCGACGCCACCCGCCGCATCAAGCGTCATGCCAATGCGCCGCGAGTAGTGATGCTCACTTTGCATGACAACGCCGAGTATCGCTATCACGCGCAACTCGCGGGCGCCGATGGCTTCATTGCCAAACCCGAATTTGAGATGGCACTGCCGGCGATGATCGATCGCTTATTCAATTACTCTGCCGACGCAGAGACGCAATCTCATAGCGATGCATTGACGAAACAAACATTTGCACGGAATACAGCGCAAGAAAGCGAGGACCGCTTGCGGCTCGCGCTCGAGGCCGGCGAGGTGGGCATCTTCGACTGGAACCTCGAAACCGGCACCGTTACTTGGTCGCAAGAGCATGCGAAGCTGTTCGGGCTGCGCCTTGAGCAATTCGATGGCACATATGCAGCCTTCGCGCGCTGCGTACACTCGGAGGATCTCCCGGCACTCGAACACGCTGTTGCCGACGCGCGCCAAACGCGCGGCATGTATGAGCACAAGTTCCGCGTCATTTGGCCGGACGGTACGCTGCATTGGGTCTGTGGTAAGGGACGATTTTCCTATAGCGCGATAGGCCGTGCCGTGCGTATGACCGGTATCGTGATGGACATTAGCGAGTCAGTGCATACCTTGCTCGACCTGGCAGAAAAATCCGCGCGTCTGCACGCCATTTTCAACGCCGATCCGCAATGCATCAAACTGCTTGATGGCAACGGAATTATTCGGGAAATGAACCAATGCGGCTTGGATATCCTTGGTGTCACCGACCTACATGCCGTGATTGGAAAATCACTGCTCGATTTTATCCTACCTCAGTATCACGAATCGGTAGCAGCATTCCTCCACGGTGCGCTGCAGGGAAATCGCAGTACGCTGGTGTTCGAGGTATATTCCGCCGATGGCCGGCAACGCTGGGTAGAAAGCCACGCCGCCCTTCTGGACAGCCCCACCCATGGCGAAAATTTGATACTTAGCGTGACGCTGGATATAACCGAACGTAAGCAAGCGGAAGAGCAATTAAGTTTTCTGGCGCAGCACGATGCGCTCACCGGCTTACCCAATCGTTTGTTGTTCACCGACCGTTTGCAACAAGCCATGATCGAGGCAGAACGCCATCAGCGCTTGGCCGGCGTCGCCTTTCTCGATCTCGATAGCTTCAAAAACATCAACGATAGCCTCGGGCACGACATCGGCGACGTAACGCTGGTGGCGGTGGCGGCACGCCTGCGCGAAGCCCTGCGCCCGGGCGATACCGTCGCGCGCCTGGGAAGCGATGAATTTGCGATCGTGTTATCCGACGTTGCTAAGGTGGAAGATACGCCGATGATCGCGCAACGCATTCTGGAAATCTTCACCGAGCCGTTTCACGTAGACGGGCGCGAAATGTTCATCAGCGCAAGCCTCGGTGTCACGCTTTACCCGATGGACGGAAACGACGCCGAAACCTTGTTGCGCAATGCCGATACCGCGATGTACCGCGCCAAGGTGCATGGGCGTTCCACATGCCAATTCTATACTGCCGAAATGACGCAGCGTGCCAACGAAGATATGGCGCTCGAAAGTGCATTGCGGCATGCCATTGCACGCAAGGAATTGTTGCTCCATTACCAGCCTATCGTCGATCTGAACAACGGCCGCATCCTCGGCGTGGAAGCGTTAATGCGCTGGCAGCATCCGCAACTCGGCCTTATCCCGCCCGCGCGTTTTATACCATTGGCGGAGGAAAGCGGGCTGATCGTGCCCCTGGGTAGCTGGGCTTTGCGGCAAGCGTGCGAACAGACGCGCGCTTGGCGTAACGCCGGCTTCAACGATCTCTATGTCGCGGTCAATCTTTCTTCGCGGCAATTCCGGGAACCGGATCTGGCTAAAAGTATCGCGAAAGTTCTTACTGATACGGGTGTTGAAGGCATTCATCTGGTGCTCGAACTGACTGAGAGCATGCTGCTCACGAATATCGAAAATACGACCCAGATGATGCAGGAACTCGATGCCATGGGCGTACGCTTCGCGCTCGACGATTTCGGCACCGGCTATTCGAGTCTGAGTTATCTCAAGCGTTTTCCGATCGACGTGCTCAAAATCGATCAGTCTTTCGTGCGTGACATCACCACCGACCCTGACGATGCCGCGATTGTGCGCGCGATCATCACCATGGCGCACAGCTTGGGCATGCGCGTGGTGGCGGAAGGCGTTGAAACCCGTGAGCAGTTAAGTTTTCTTCACGCGAACAGTTGCGACGCGATGCAAGGTTATTATTTTAGTAAGCCCTTGCCGGCTAACCGGATAACAGAATTGATCGCGGGGAATACGCGGCTGGCTTTAGGATTTTGGCACTAAACTTATTTCGACTGGGTTAGTGGTTTTTTTGCTGCTAGTTTCGGATCTTCCAGTACTTGGAAGAAGATCTCGTCCTGCTTTAGCATGCCGAGTTCCGTGCGGGCGCGTTCCTCGATCGCTTCGTAGCCGGTTTTCAGGTCTTTCACCTCGGCATCCAGAGAAGCATTGCGCGCCTTGAGGCGGGTATTCTCGACATTTTGCTTGCTCAGCTCCTGATCCACTTCCCACGCTTTGAGCCAACTCCCCTTGCCGAGCCATAAGGGGTATTGCAGCGCAGCGATGAGCAAAGCCAGAGTGAGGGTGAGCAGGCGCATGACCTAGGTGAGGTGATAGAACGCGTCGCGGCCCGGATAGGCGGCGCTGTCGCCGAGTTCTTCTTCGATGCGCAACAACTGGTTGTATTTGGCGACGCGGTCGGAGCGCGATAAAGAACCCGTTTTGATCTGCAGTACATTGCTCGCCACGGCGATATCGGCGATGGTAGTGTCTTCGGTTTCACCCGAGCGGTGCGACACCACGGCGGTGTAACCAGCGCGCTTGGCCATTTCAATCGCAGCGAAGGTTTCGGTGAGCGTGCCGATTTGGTTGATCTTGATCAGAATGGAATTGGCCACGCCTTGCTGTATGCCCTCGCGCAAAATCTTGGTATTGGTCACGAACAAATCGTCGCCCACCAGTTGAATTTTTTTGCCCAAGCGATCGGTTAAAATTTTCCAGCCCGCCCAGTCGTGTTCGCTCATGGCGTCTTCGATGCTGATGATCGGATACTTGTCGCACCAAGCGGCTAAGTAGTCGGTAAACTCGGCGGAAGATAAAGCGCGCTTGTCGGCAGCCAGGGTGTAGCGGCCGTTGTCGTAAAACTCGGAACTGGCGCAGTCGATGCCGATGGCGATATCCGCGCCCGGCGTATAACCGGCAGCCTTGATGGCTTCCATGATCGCCACCAGCGCCGCTTCGTTGCTTTCCAAGTTGGGCGCGAAACCGCCTTCGTCGCCAACGGTCGTGACGTGGCCTTGCTCATCCAAAATTTTCTTCAGTGCGTGGAACACTTCGGCGCCGTAGCGCAGCGCTTCGCGGAAGCTCTGTGCGCCGACTGGGATGATCATGAATTCTTGCATGTCGATGCTGTTGTTAGCGTGCGCGCCGCCGTTGATGATGTTCATCATCGGCACCGGCAGCGACATCGGCCCCGCTCCGCCCAGGTAACGATACAGCGGCAAGCCGCATTCCTCGGCCGCCGCTTTGGCTACCGCCAGCGACACGGCGAGAATGGCATTCGCCCCCAAGCGCGATTTATTCTCAGTGCCGTCGAGATCGATCAACGTGCGGTCGATGAAAGTTTGCTCCTCGGCATCGAGGCCGATGATCGCTTCGCAGATTTCGGTATTCACATTTTCCACGGCGCGCAGCACGCCTTTTCCGTTGTAGCGCTGCTTGTCGCCATCGCGCAGCTCAACGGCTTCTTTGCTGCCGGTGGAGGCGCCAGACGGCACCGCGGCGCGGCCAATGACGCCTGACTCCAGCAACACGTCCGCTTCCACCGTGGGGTTGCCCCGCGAATCCAGAATTTCTCTTGCGATCACATCGACGATTGAACTCATTGCCTTTTCCTAACTTTGCATTAATTCAGTTTCAATAAAACCCGATTGCTTCACCAGCGTATCAATAGCTTTCAGCGTGGTCAGCAGTTCTTTCATGCGCGGCAAGGGCCACGCATTCGGGCCATCGGATAGCGCCACTTCCGGATTGGGATGGGTCTCCATAAAAATTCCTGCGATCCCAGTCGCCACCGCCGCTCGTGCCAGCACCGGCACGAATTCACGTTGCCCGCCGCTTTTGGTGCCCTGCCCGCCCGGCAATTGCACCGAGTGCGTAGCGTCGAACACCACTGGGCAGCCGGTGTCGCGCATCACGGCGAGTGAGCGCATGTCGGACACCAAATTGTTGTAACCGAAGGAGACACCGCGCTCGCACACCATAATGTTGTCCGCGCCGCCATTCGCCGCTTTGGCTTTATCGACCACGTTTTTCATATCCCAGGGTGCGAGAAATTGGCCTTTTTTGATATTGACCGGCTTGCCACTAGTAGCGACAGCGTGAATAAAATCCGTCTGGCGGCACAAGAATGCGGGCGTTTGCAACACGTCCACCGCAGCTGCCACTTCCGCGATTTCTTCTATGGCATGCACATCGGTCAGCACCGGCACGCCAATTTGGCGCCGCACTTCAGAGAGAATGTTCAAGCCCTCGCTCATGCCCAAACCGCGAAACGAACTGCCCGAGCTGCGATTGGCTTTATCGTAAGACGATTTGAAAATGAACGGAATGCCCAAGCCGGCGCAGATTTCTTTCAATTGGCCGGCGGTATCCAGGGCCAATTGTTTCGATTCGATTACACACGGGCCGGCGATCAGGAAAAACGGCTGATCCAGACCGGCATTAAAACCGCACAGTTTCATGAGAGGGCTTTCGTGGCGACGGCGCTGGAAGCCGCGCCAGCATGCTCCTGCTCGTGCTGCTGAATCGCGGCGCTGATAAAGGCCGAAAATAAGGGGTGGCCATAACGCGGCGTGGAGGTAAATTCGGGGTGGAATTGCACGGCGATGAACCACGGATGATGCGGCAACTCAATCATCTCGCACAAATGTTCTTCGCCCGTGGAACGGCCACTCACTTTCAAACCGGCTTGCTCTAATTTTTCCAGCAAAGTGTTATTCACTTCATAACGGTGGCGGTGGCGTTCGGTGATGGTTTCTTGGCCATACACCGCACGCGCCAGTGTGCCGCTGACGAGTTGGCATGGCTGACCGCCGAGACGCATGGTGCCGCCCAGGTTGGAGGTCTCGGTGCGCTGCTCGACGGCGCCGCTGCGGTCGCGCCACTCGCTGATCAGAGCGACTACCGGATACGGCGTATCGGGGTCGAATTCAGTACTATGCGCGCCAGGCATAGCCGCCATATGGCGCGCGTATTCGATCACCGCGAGTTGCATGCCGAGGCAAATGCCGAGATAGGGAATGTTATTTTCGCGCGCATAGCGAATGGCGTTGATTTTGCCTTCCACCCCGCGCTTGCCAAAACCGCCCGGCACCAGAATCGCATCCATGCCGATCAACGCAGAAGTGTCGCCGCCTTCCAGCGTCTCGGAATCGATGTAATGAATTTTGACCCGGCTCTTGGTATGCATGCCGGCGTGGATCAAGGCTTCCGACAGCGACTTATAGGATTCAGTGAGATCGACGTATTTGCCGACCAGCGCGATATCGACGGCATGCTCGGGATGCTCCCTGTCGTAAATCAAGCGATCCCATTGCGCCAGATCGGCCGGCGGCGGATTCAGTTCCAGCTTGCGGCAGACGATCTCGTCCAAATGCTGATCGTGCAGTATGCGCGGAATTTTGTAGATGCTGTCCACATCCACGGCGGAAATTACCGCTTCTTCCAGCACATTGGTAAACAGCGCGATCTTGCGCCGCTCGTCCGCGGGCAAAGGGCGGTCAGCGCGGCACAGCAACACATCGGGTTGAATCCCGATCTGACGTAACTCTTTCACCGAATGCTGAGTGGGCTTGGTTTTGATCTCGCCGGCGCTGGCGATGTAGGGCACCAAGGTCAGGTGTATGAAGCAGGCGTTGTTGCGCCCGACTTCGATTGCCATTTGGCGTATGGCTTCCAGAAACGGCAGCGATTCGATATCGCCCACCGTGCCGCCGATTTCCACCACCGCCACCTCGGCGTCACCCGCGCCCAAGCGAATGAAATGCTTGATCTCATCGGTGATGTGCGGAATGACTTGCACCGTGCCGCCGAGATAATCGCCGCGGCGCTCTTTTTTGATCACGCTGTCGTAAATTTGACCGGTGGTGAAATTATTGCGCTTGGTCATTTTGCTGCTGACGAAACGCTCGTAGTGGCCAAGGTCGAGATCGGTTTCCGCGCCGTCCTCGGTCACGAACACTTCACCGTGCTGAAACGGACTCATGGTGCCGGGATCGACGTTGATATACGGGTCAAGCTTGAGCAGCGTGACTTTGATATGGCGGGATTCGAGGATGGCGGCAAGGGACGCGGCAGCAATCCCTTTACCCAAAGATGAAACGACCCCGCCTGTGATGAATACGTATTTTGTCATTGAGAAATTTGTGGTACAGACGGGAAGTTATGATACCGCAAAAGGCGCATCCATCGGCGAAGAAACAATAACTTTCTTCCCTGCTGCTTGGGGAATGCTTCTGCGCCCAAAACATTTTGCCAAACCCGGCGTTTGTGAGATAATAAGAACCATTATCATTTAGGTTCAGGGCAAACACCCCGTCACGATGACTAATCTAGCTAATTTGCAGCCCGGTGAATCCGGCATCATCCACGCCATCCATTCCGAACAGGCGCTCTATTATCGCCTAGCCGCGCTGGGCTTTCGTATCGGCAAACGCATCGAAGTCGTGCGTAGCGCGCGCTTTCAAGGCCCCCTACATGTGCGCGTCGGCTCTACCGACATCGTGCTGCGCCGCAATGAAGCGCAGTATATCGAAATCGCTGCAAAACCCGCTTAATCCCGCGTGAAACGCATCGCCCTGTTGGGCATGCCCAATACGGGCAAATCCACTTTCTTCAATCGCATCACTGGCGCGTCCGCGCGCGTGGGTAACTGGCCCGGCGTCACCATCGATCTCATGGGCGCGAAGGTGTTGATCGGAAGCGAGATGGTGGAAATTGTCGATCTGCCCGGCATCTACGATCTGCACGGCTTCTCCGACGACGAACAAGTGGTGCGGCATTTTCTCGAAAATAACGCCATCGATATGGCGCTGATCATCCTTAATAGTTGCCAGCTCGACCGCCAGTTAAGCCTCGCCTTGCAGCTCAAACAACTGCAACTGCCCTGCCTATTACTGCTGAACATGGCGGACGAAGCCAAACGCTTCGGTGTGAGCGTGGATGCGGAAAAAATGTCGCAACAACTCGGCATGCCGGTCTTAATGATGAGCGCTAAATACGGCGAGGGGTACAAGGCAGCATTCGATGAAATCACCCGTGTTTTGCGTCATGCGCTGCCGGTTCGCCCCGAGCGCATGCGCGAAGTCTTGGCGGCCGACGATCAAATCGAACAGGCGATGGAGCAGGTGCTAAAAGACTCGGTGCATATTCCACCGCGGCTCTCGGACGATCTCACGATGCGGCTCGATCGCGTCATGCTCCATCCCTGGTTCGGCTTGCCGATTTTCTTCGGCGTGATGTATTTATTGTTTCAAGCCATTTTTCTGCTCGGCACACCGCTGCAGACCGGCGTCAACTGGGCGCTACTCGCCTTCAAAGACTATGCCCTCATACCGCTGCTGGCATCGGCACCGGCTTGGCTCTCCGGCTTGCTCATCGACGGTATTTACAACGGCGTCGGCACGGTCGCCGCGTTCGTACCCATCATCATTTTGTTTTTCTTGTTTATGGCGATCGTGGAGGATACCGGCTACCTCTCGCGCGCGGCGTTCTTGATGGATGCGCTGATGGCGCGCATGGGCTTAGACGGGCGTAGTTTCGTTATGATATTGATGGGCTTCGGCTGCAACGTGCCGGCGCTGATGGGCACACGGGTAATGCGCTCGCGCGCGTTGCGGCTGCTCACCATGCTAGTGATTCCGCTCTCGCTGTGCTCGGCGCGCCTGCAAGTCTTCATCTTCATCACCGCCGCCTTGTTCTCCCCCAAGGCCGCACCGCTGGTGCTGTTCAGCCTGTACTTGGTCAGTTTTAGCGCCGCCTTTCTGACGGCGGTCTTGTTCAAGCGCCGCTTGGTGAGCCACGAACCGTTCGTGTTGGAATTGCCGCCCTATCGCTTCCCGACGCTACGCCAAATGGTGTTGCGCGGCTGGCACGAGGTGCGACATTTTCTCCATCGCGCGACTAAATTCATTGTCGCCGGTGTGGTCCTGGTGTGGCTCTTGACCCATTTTCCCAGCGGCGTCGCCCCGGGCAGCAGCGCTACCTGGGCCGGGGATATCGGCGCCTTACTGGGACCGATACTGGACCCAGTGGGGATTAACCACCAACTGGCGATTGCCCTGATCTTCGGCTTCGTCGCCAAAGAAATCGTCATCGGCTCGCTCGCCGTCATTTACGGCATGGAAGGCGCGGCGCTGACGCATCACATGGCGGCCAGCCTGGACTGGGTGCAAGCGTATAGCTTCATGCTGTTCACCCTCATCTACACGCCTTGCTTGTCCACCGTCGCTACCCTCAAGAACGAATCGAAAAGCTGGCGCTTCGTCGCCACTTCGCTCGCTTGGTCTATCGGGCTGGCCTGGGTCGTGAGTTTCGCGTTTTATCAAACGGCACGGGCGCTGGGTTACTAGCTCTCGGCCGTAGTCATTCGCCGCGTTCGCACGTATGATTCCGCGACTGTGGATCACGAACAAGTATTCGCTCTTGCCCTTACCCCAGATTCGCCCGAAACTTGGAACAATCTGGGCAACGCTTTGCAGCATTTGTATCGCCTGAATGAAGCGGAATCGGCCTATCGCCAAGCACTTGCGCTCAAGCCGAATTTCGCCGATGCCTGGTACAACTTGGGCACGGTGCGTGGGTCTATCGGAATTGATACAAATAGTTTTGCGGAATATGAAACACTTGCGTTGCGTCTGGCAAGCGAGCCCATGCACCTCCGTGCAATAAAGCATTGCTTGCTCGAAAATCGTGCCTTTGCACCGTTATTCGACGCGCCGAAGACGGTGCGCAATCTAGAACGCGCTTACCTACAAATGCTCATGCAGTGGATTGCAGGCAATCCAGCTATCAGCTTCGACGTATCCGCTACCCACTAACTCACAGTCACCTATTGCGATACCTCACTCCGCTCCGCTCACCGGGAAGCCAAGATCACCGTAGCCTTCCGCGCCCGAATTGCTCTATATCGGCATGAATACTGGTCAGCGCCAGACTGCGATCCACACCGCCTAGCTTCACCGCTTCCTTCGGCATGCCATACACCACGCAGGTGGCTTCGTTCTGCGCTATGGTTACGGCACCTGCGTCTTTCATTTCTTTTAAACCGCGCGCGCCGTCGTCGCCCATGCCGGTCATGATGATACCCAAGGCATTCTTCCCGGCGAATTTGGCCACGGAGCGGAACAGCACATCCACCGAAGGGCGATGTCGGTTCACCACCGGGCCATCGACCACTTCCACGTGATATTGCGCGCCATTGCGCTTGAGTAGCATGTGTTTGCCGCCGGGCGCGATCAGCGCGCGGCCCGGAATCACGCGGTCGTTGTTGGCGGCTTCCTTGACCTCGATCTGGCAAATGCCATTGAGGCGTTCCGCGAACAAGGCGGTGAATTTTTCCGGCATGTGCTGCACGATCACGATGCCGGGCGAGACGCGCGGCAGGGCGGAGAGCACCACTTCTAGCGCTTGCGTGCCGCCGGTCGAGGTGCCGATGGCGACCACGCGATCCGTGGTCTCGCTCATGGCGTGGTTGGTGGCGGGGAGGATGGCGTCGGCGTTGAGTTTTTTCGCGACCATCGCCGGGGCTGCAGAGCGCACATTGCGCATATTGGCGCGCGCGGCGGCTTTTACCGTTTGCAGCAGGTCTTCCGAGGCGTCTTGTAAAAAACTTTTCAGCCCCACAGTCGGCTTAGTGACGATGCTGACCGCGCCCGCTTCGAGAGCCTGCATCGCGGTGGTCGTGCCTTTGCCGGTTAGCGTAGAGCAGATCACCACCGGCGTCGGGTGTTCGACCATGAGTTTTTTCAGGAAGGTAATGCCATCCATGCGTGGCATTTCTACATCGAGCACGATCACATCCGGCCATTGCGTCTGCATGCGTTGCAACGCAAACAGTGGATCGGAAGCCGCGCCGATGACTTCAATCTCGTGATCGCGACCCAGTACGTCTTGCAGCACTTGGCGCACCACGGCCGAGTCATCGACGATCATCACTTTTATTTTGCTCATTTTAAGATACCTGTTCCATGATTTCAGTATGCTTTACCCACACATGCCCGCTCCAGATATCGAACATGATCTGTCGATGTCCGGCACCGCCCACATGCGAGGCGGTAATATCGAGTCCTTCGCGTTCGAGCATAGCGTGACCGATCATGTTGTTTTTGCAGGACACATTGCGGCAGCTGTCGATCACGTCCTTGCATGGCTTGGATTCGCATGGCAGATGTGCTCGGTGCTTGGGAAACATATTGCCGCCACCGAAAATTTTGACGACATAATCTTTCGGGTGGGTATTTTGGCGAAGCGCTTCTTGAAAAAACATCAGAATCGCATCTTCGCCATACTTGCCATTGAGTTGACCTGTCTTGCGCTGCGGATTCGACGCCAACATGTAATGGCACATGCCACCAATCAGCAGCCTCGGATGCCATAGGGTGATGGAAACGCAGGAGCCAAGCGTCGTGCGAATGCGCGTATCGCGATCGCCGAAATAAAATTCCCCCGGCTGCAAGAAAATATCGATGACATGCGGCGGCTTTTTCATCCTATGGATCGCGGTTGAACGAGATGAAATGTACTGTTTTTAGGTTCACGGCTTGCGATAGATCGAGGGTTGTACGACCGGCAGGGTATCGACAATGCCGTTCAGGCTTTCGGAATGGCCGATGATGAGATGGCCGTTTTGACGCAATGTCCCGCACAGCCGTTGCACCACTTGACGCTTGGTGTCTGCGTCGAAATAAATCATCACATTGCGCAGAAAAATCACATCGAACTCGCCCACATTCGGCAAGCTCTGGTTGAGATTAATCTGGCTGAATTTAATCCGGCTACGCAAGGCGCGATCGACGATGAAAGTGCCTTCTTGCGCTCCCACGCCTTTCAGGCAATAGCGGCCGAGATAGTGCTTGGGCACTTTTTCCGCCTGCTCCAGCGCATATTGGCCGGTGCGCGCGCGATCCAGCACGCGGGTGCTGATGTCCGAGGCGAAAATTTCCCAGGCCGCTTCGCCCAAACTTTCCGCCAACACCATGGCTAGGGTATAGGGCTCCTGGCCCGAAGAGCAGGCCGCGCTCCACACGCGGAACGGGCGCCCAGGACGGTAGTGCGGCAGTATTCGATCGCGCAGGAATTCAAAATGCTTATGCTCGCGGAAAAAATAGGTTTCGTTAGTGGTGAGCAAATCCACTGCGATTTGCAGCTCGCCGTGCTGGCCGTCTTTTTGCAGAATACGAAAGTAGTCGCCGTAATTCTGCACGCCATGCTGCGCCAGCCGCTTGGCCAGCCGCCCGCTCACCAGGGGTTTCTTCGACGACGAGAGGCTGATCCCGGCAATGTCGTAGATCAGCTTTTGGAATTGGGCGAATTCTTGATCGTTAATGGTTCTGGCGTGCATTATTCCGATTCCGCATCTGCGCTGAATTGTCTTATGCCCGCCATGACCCGCTGCGTAATGGCGTCGATCTCGCCGACCGCCCGCTTTAGTTCCGCCGCCAACTCGCCGCAGTACATCGGCTCAACAGCTGCACGCTGTGCAAATTCCAGCGCTGTCTGCAATAGGAGATAGGCGTGGTGCAATTCATATCCAAGCGCGGTCCAGCCTTCCTTCAGGCAGCCTTGGGCATGCTGCGCGCCTTCTTCCCTGCGCCGCACGGAGAGCCCCCGCAGCGGCGGGGTGGCTTCTTCGGTTTTGATCGCCAGTTCCATTGTCAATTCTCTTCTCTCGCGATACCGGGCGAAGCATGCTTCGCCCCTACTTAAGCCCCCTACGTCGACTGCGCCTCCAGCAACGGCGCCTCAGCCGCCGCTGCGTGTTCCAGCAAAGCCAGATCATCCAGCGACAACACGTTATTCACGCTAAGGATGATGACGAACTTGCCGTTCACCTTACCCATGCCGGCGATGAAGTCGGCGCGAATCTTGGCGCCGAAGCTCGGCGCGGGCTCGATTTCGGTGGCCGGGATTTCCAGTACTTCGGAAACCGAATCCACCACCACGCCTACGTCGTGCTTTTCCTCATCGGTTTCGACTTCGATGATGACGATGCAGGTGCGCCGGGTAATCTCCGTGCGCTTCTTGCCGAAGCGCGCCGACAAATCCACCACCGGCACCACTGCGCCGCGCAGATTGATCACGCCGCGAATGTACTCCGGCATCATCGGCACTTCAGTCAAGCTGCCGTACTCGATAATTTCTTTGATGTTGAGAATACCGATGGCGAACATCTCGCCGCCCAAAAGGAAGGTCAGATATTGCCGCGCCTGCTCTTCCGCCGCCAGCGCTGCAATGTCCTGTCTCGTTGCTTTTACCAGTGCGCCCATGATGGCTCTCCTAGAATTTAACGAAATCGGATTCGTTCGGCTCGCTCATTGCCGTCGCGAGTTTGTTTGCGCGCTTGGCGGGCTTGGCCGATTTGGGCGCAAGCTGCTGCACGCGTGAGGTGATCGCACTGGCTTCGAGCTTGAAGAAGCTCATGGACTGCTGCAACTGTTCGGCCTGGCCGCTCATCTCTTCCGCAGTGGCGGCTAGCTCTTCCGATGACGAGGCATTTTGCTGCGTGATTTGGCTGAGCTGGTTCATGGCGGTATTGATCTGCGCCACGCCCGAGGATTGTTCCTCAGAGGCGGCGGTGATTTCCTGCACCAAGTCGGAAGTCTTCTTGATCGAAGGCACCATCTCATCCAGCAGCTTGCCGGCTTTTTCCGCCAGACCCACGGAGCCCTTGGCCACTTCGCCGATTTCCTGCGCGGCGACTTGGCTGCGTTCGGCCAGCTTGCGCACTTCCGCTGCTACCACCGCGAAGCCCTTGCCATGTTCGCCGGCACGCGCCGCTTCGATGGCGGCATTGAGCGCCAGCAGATTGGTTTGATAAGCGATGTCGTCGATGATGCCGATTTTTTCGGCGATGGATTTCATCGCGGCCACGGTTTGGT